>JBJMQD010000434.1:0-22257 GCA_045802855.1 Myxococcales bacterium
CCGGCACCCCGGAGCGGCTCATGAAAATGTGCGCCGGCCTTATCGCAACCAGGCGCTTCCGTCAACGATCTGATGGGGGCGCCGGCTACGGCCCGCCCCCGGTACCCCGCGGTCCGCCGCCGGAAACGGGACGAGCCGTCGTCGGACTGCTCCTTCTTCCGGTACGATGCGTCAAGGAGGTCGTCCCTTGTTTCTCGCCGCCGCGATCCAGATGACCGCAGGTCCCGATCGGGAAGCCAACCAAGAGCGCGCGCTCGCGCTCCTGTCGCAAGCCTGCGACCGCGAAGCCCGCCTGATCGGCCTGCCGGAAGTCTGGGAGCACGTCGGGCCGGCGGCGCAGAAGCGCGGCTTCGCCGGTCCGCTCGAGGGCCCGCAGCTGGCGAAGATCCGCGAGCTCGCCGCGAAGCGCGGCGTGTTCGTCGTCGCCGGATCGATCTCCGAGCGCGGCGCCGATCCGTCGCGGATCTACAACACGACGACGCTCATCGATCCCTCGGGAGCGATCGCGGCCGTGTATCGCAAGCTGCACCTCTTCGACGTCGACATCCCCGACGGCGCGCAGTATCGCGAGTCAGCCACGGTCGCGCCCGGGACGGCGCTCCCGCCGGTTGCCGAGCTGACCGGCCTCGGACTCCGCATCGGCCTCTCCGTCTGCTACGACCTGCGCTTTCCCGAGCTGTACCGGAAGATGGCCGACCAGGGCGCCGACATCCTCTCCGTGCCCGCGGCGTTCACCGCGTACACGGGACGCGCACACTGGGAAGTGCTCCTGCGCGCCCGCGCGATCGAGAACCAGGCTTTCGCGTTCGCGCCCGCGCAGGTGGGCCAGATCGGGCCTCGCGAGGAGAAGCGGCTCGCCTACGGCCACGCGCTCGTGGTCGATCCGTGGGGCGAGGTGATCGCGGACGCGGGGGGAAGCGCCGAGGGGATCGCGCTAGCGCGGATCGATCCGGCACGCCTCGCGCAGGTCAGGCGCGATCTACCGGCTCTCAAGCACCGCCGCCGCGATCTGCTCGGGTAAGCACAATGGCCGATGTGATCACCCTCACCGTTTGCGGCACATATGACGCCGCAAATCACGAAGGGAACGTGCCCGCACGTTCAGGCGAAGCGAAAAGATTTCGCGAAACCGGTTGGAAGTTTGACAGCAGCTTATGCCCGGAAGTAGCGTCGTTGGCTCGGGCGGAGCACCTCTGCGAGAGGGGTCCGACAATGGAAATCACCGAGGTTCGCGTCTTCCCGGTGAACGAAGAACGCCTCAAGGCTTACGTCACCATCACTCTCGACGCGTGCTTCGTCGTGCGCGATTTGAAAGTGATCAACGGCAATACCGGGCTGTTCGTAGCGATGCCCGCCAAACGTCGCAAGGACGGGACGTTCAAGGACATCGCGCATCCGCTCAATAGCGATACTCGCGAGCGGATGGAAAAAATCATCCTGGCGGAATACGATCGCGAGGTGGCCCGCGGTGCGGCGCCGACCTCCGCGGCCGCCGCGTCGGGCTGATCTCCGCCACCAGAACGTGAACCTGGACGTGCACGTGAACGTGCACGCCAGCTCTCTCCTGAATCGGATCGTTCAGGTTCACGTTCACGTTCAGGTTCACGAAGACTCCCGGCGCACACGCGACCAGCGGCGCCGTGCTAGATCGCTCGTCATGCCCGTCCACGAGTCGGACTTCGTCCTCTTCTCCGGGAACTCGAACCAGGCGCTGGCGCGAGAAGTCTGCGAATACCTCGGGCAGCCGCTCGGCAAGTGCGCGGTGACCCACTTCTCCGACGGCGAGACGCAGGTGGAGATCGGCGAGAACGTCCGCGGCAGGGACGTCTTCCTCCTGCAGAGCACGTCGACGCCGGTCAACGACCACCTGATGGAGTTGCTCATCCTCATCGACGCCGCGAGGCGCGCGAGCGCGGCGCAGATCACCGCCGTGATCCCGTACTTCGGGTACGCGCGGCAGGACCGGAAGGTCGCGCCCCGCACGCCGATCACCGCCCGCCTCGTCGCCGATCTCATCACCAGCGCGGGCGCGGACCGCTTCCTCTCGATGGACCTGCACGCGGGGCAGATCCAGGGCTTCTTCGACATGCCCTCCGACCACCTCTACGCGTCGCCCGTGATCCTCGAGCACATGCGCAAGTCGTTCCCGAATCCTGAAGATGTCGTGATCGTCTCCCCGGACGCCGGCGGGGTCGAGCGGGCGCGGGCGCTCGCCAAGCGGCTCGGGACCACTCTCGCCATCGTCGACAAGCGGCGCTCGAAGCCCAACGTCGCGGAGGTGATGAGCCTCATCGGCGACGTTCGCGGAAAGACCGGCGTCCTGTTCGACGATATGGTCGACACGGCGGGAACCCTCACCCAGGGTGCGACCGCGATCGCCGACGCTGGCGCGAAGCGGGTGATGGCGTACGCGGTGCACCCGGTGCTTTCCGGGCCGGCCCTGCAGCGGATCGAGGATTCACCGATCGAGAAGGTGGTGGTGACGAACACCATCCCGCTGTCGCCCGCGGCCCGCGAGTCCAAGAAGATCGCGCAGCTCTCCGTGGGCAAGATCTTCGGCGAGGCGATCCGCCGCATCCACGAGGCGGACTCTCTCTCTTCGCTCTTCGTGTAAGGCCGGCGCGGCGACTGGGGAAGCGCCGCCCGCAACGGAATTCCAGACGACGCGAGGCGACCATGAAACGGATCCTCCTGGCGCTCTTCCTTTGCACGGGGTGCATGACGAGTCTCCCGGTGTCGGGCGTTTACTCGGTGGGCAAGGATGCCGCCACGCAGTGCGTGCAGCATTGCGAAGGCCTCGATCTGCGCTTCGCCGCCCTGGTCATCATGGCGAACTCCACCGGCTGCATCTGCGAGCCCAAGGACGACCCGCCCCAGGCGCACGCGCGGTTGCTCTCCCACGCGGCAGGAGCGCTGCAGATCGCGGACAAGCTGGTCGAGCCGGTCAGGCCGCGCAACGCGATCGAGATGGGCGGCGGCGGAAACGGCCCGAGCGGCCGGTAGTACCCCGCCCGGCCAGCCAGGCATGTCGGTTGCGAGCGGAGAGGCCGCGTGCTAGACCCCCGGCTCCCAAAGTCCCGGGCAGCTTCAACGAATCACCCCGGAGCCCACCAAACCCAGGCTTGCGGCCTGCCCGCCGCGGCGGTGGCGCACGGTTCGAGGAGCCGGCAATGGCGCAGGACACATCGACGCTGAAGGCGCAGAAGCGGGAGCAGTCAGGCAAGGGTCCGGCGCGGCGGCTACGCGCGAAGGGCCTCGTTCCGGCGGTCTGCTACGGACCGTTCGGCGAGCCTCTCCACGTGGCGGTCGATCCGGACGCGATCAAGGTCGCGATCGCGACGCCCCACAAGTTCAACACCGTCATCACTCTCGAGGTCGAGGGCGGCGACAAGCGGACGGTCCTCTTCAAGGACCACGAGCGCGACCCCGTCGACGGCCACATGCTGCACGCCGACTTCCTCGAGGTGCGCATGGACCAGGACGTGATCGTCAACGTCCCGGTCGTGCTCACCGGCAAACCGGTCGGCGTCACCGAGGGCGGCATCCTCCAGCAGGTGAGCCGCACCCTCCCGGTGCAGTGCAAGCCGGGCCAGATCCCCGAGAAGATCGAAGTGGACGTCTCGAATCTGAAGATCGCCGAGTCGATCCACATCTCGGACGTGAAGGCGCCCGAGGGCGTGAAGTTCAAGACCAACGTCATCAAGAACGCGACCATCGCGGTCGTCGCCGTGCCCGAGAAGGAAGAGGTCGCCGCGACTCCGGCGGCCGCGGTGCCCGGCACGGGCGAGGCGGCGGTTCCGGCCACGGCGGCTCCCGGCTCCGCTCCGGCGGCGGGGGGAGCGGCAGCCGGCGCTGCGGGCGCGGGAGCGCCGGCTGCGGCCGCGGGTGCGGCGAAGGGGCCCGAGAAGGGCAAGAAGTAGCCCGTCGTGCGGCTTCTCGTCGGCCTCGGGAACCCGGGCCCGAAGTACGAACGTACCCGGCACAACGTCGGCTTCCGCATCGCCGTCGAGGCGGCGCGGAAGCTGGGCGTCTCGCTCGATCAGGAGCGCTACGACGCCGTGGTGGGAACGGGCCGCGTGAGGGGCGAGACGATCGGAATCCTGCTTCCGCAGACGTACATGAATGCGAGCGGCGAATCGGTGTCGAAGGCGGCGCGGTTCTGGAAGGTGGACCCGGCGGAAATCGTCGTCGCCCACGACGAGCTCGATTTCGCTTTCGGGCGCTTGCAGGTGAAGGTCGGCGGCGGCGCTGCTGGACACAACGGCTTGCGCAGCCTGCACCAGCACCTCGGCGACGCCTATCTTCGCGTCCGTTTCGGCATCGGCAAGGCGCCCCCTCCCTGGGAGGGTGCGGATTGGGTGCTCGCGAAGTTCACGCCCGACGAGGAGGCGCAGCTCGCGGAGCTGGTCCCGGAGGCCGCCGACGCGGCGGTGACGGCGCTCCTCGAGGGCCCAGGCGCCGCCATGAACAAGTTCAACCGCCGTCCGAAGCAGGCCGGCGCGAGCAAGGCAGAAGCGGAAAACGGAGAATAGGCAGTCCCCTCGCCGCCACGGCGGCAAACCCGAGAGGTGGCCACAGATGCAGCAGCAGGAAACCCAAGGGACCGGCGGTCCCGGCGCAGCCACCAGGCTACGCGAGTACGAAACCATCTTCCTCGTCCGCCCCGATCTGGCCGAGGACCTGGTCGACAAGATTGTCGAGCGCATGCGCGGGATCGTCCAGCGCGACGGCGGCAAGGTGATCAAGGTCGAGAACTGGGGCAAGAAGAAGGCCGCGTACGAGGTGAAGAAGAACCTCCGCGCCGTCTACCTCCGCTTCCTCTATCTCGGGAACACGCGGATGGTCGCCGAGTTCGAGCGCAACCTCCGCATGACCGACGACGTGCTCAAGTACCAGTCGGTGAAGATCGCCGACAACATCGATCCCACCACCCGGCAGGTCGAGGCGGACGTGAAGCTGCCTGGGGACCCCGAGGTGCCGGAGCGCGCCGCGCGCGAGCCCGAGCCGTTCGGCGGCGACGACCGCGGGTTCGGCGACCGCGGCGGACGCGACCGCGACCGCGATCTGCCCGACGAGGTGGTCGCCGAAGGCGATACGGAATAACCAACCTTCATCAGGAAAGAGATCATGTCCGAATACGGATTCAAGAGCCGGGAAGACAAGGGACCCCGCGGCGGGGGAGGCGGCCGCGGCGGCGGCGGCGATCGCGGCGATCGCGGCGACCGCGGCGACCGCGGAATGGGCGACGACCGCGGTGGCCGCGGCTTCGGCCGGCGCAAGGTCTGCCGGTACTGCGCCGACAAGAACCTCAAGGTCGACTACAAGAACGCGGCGGAGCTGAAGTACTTCATCACCGAGCGCGGCAAGATCGTCCCGCGCCGCATCTCCGGCAACTGCGCCAAGCACCAGCGGGAAGTGGCGACGGCCATCAAGCGCTCGCGCAACGTCGCCCTCCTTCCCTTCACCCTGATGCAGCACCAGTAGGAGCGCGCCATGAAGGTGATCCTCACGAAGGACCTGGAGAACCTCGGCAGGGCGGGCGCCCTCGTCGAGGTGAAACCCGGCTATGGCCGCAACTACCTCCTCCCCCGCCAGCTCGCGGTGATGGCGACGGCGAAGAACGTCCGCCAGCTCGAGCACGAGAAGTCGGGCATCCTCGCCCGCGCCGCGCGTCAACGCTCGAGCATGGATGCGATGGCGAAGAAGATCTCCGCCATCGAGCTGAAGTTCTCGCGAAAGGCCGGCGAGCAGGACAAGCTCTTCGGGTCGGTCACGAGCAAGGACATCCACGAGAGGCTCGTCGAGCAGGGGTACGAGATCGACCGCAGGCAGATCCACCTCCCCGAGCCGCTCAAGACCATCGGCGACCACGAGGTGGAGGTGAAGCTGCACCCGGAGGTGTCGGCGAAGTTGAAGGTAGCGATCACCGGCGAGCAATGACGTCGCCGCCGTGAGGGACGGATGAACGCGCTCGCGCTCATCGTCGCATTGGCGCTGGGCGGGGTCCTCGGGCAGGCGCGCAAGGACCCCGCTCCGCAGCCGGCTCCTCCTCGCGCCGACGCCTCGCAGACCGATCCGCTCCGCCCCGGCAGCGTGCCGCCTTCTGCGGCGCGGCCGCCTCCGCAGCAGCAGGGTCCGCCGCGCACGGGACCTCCGCCTTCCGCCATCCCGCAGCCTCCCTCCGTCCCGCCGCGCCGGTACGGCCGCTTCGACATCGATCTCACCAAGGAGCAGCTTGCCCGCCTTCCCGACCTGCGCGATTGCGCGGAGGCCATGCGCGCTCCTTCCGGCCATGCGGAATGCGCGGTCTCCCGCGACCCGGATCGCATCGTCCGCGTCCAGATCGCCTGGGAGGATTCGCGCCCGGGCGGAGAGGTGGTCGCGCTCCGCCTCGGTTTCGATCCCGCGGTCGCGCCCGCGCTCACCGATCTCGAGTGGCAGCTCACCCGCGGCTGGGGCGCCCCCGTCCTCGAGCAATTGCGCCGGGAGAAGGACCAGAAGATCTTCACCCTGCAGTGGGAAGACGCGGAGCACCGGGCGACGCTCGAGGCGCAGGGCGCTTTGACCCAGCCGTCGCGGTCGGTGGCGATCGTGCTCGAGCGCCGGCAGCCGCCGCTCTCGGGAGAATTGCTCGGCCTGCATCCCCGGCCGTTCCCCGGCTTCCGCATCAAGCTCGTGCGCCGGATGGAATGGGACGGACGGCCGTACGCCGTCGTCTGGGGAACGTCGCTCACCCCGCTCCAGGAAGCGATCGGCGAATCGGGACCTTCCTGGGCCACCCAGCGAAGCTATGTCGGCCTGTGGAAGCTCGAGCCATCGACGGCGCAGCGGCCCCGCCGCTGGCGACCCGTCTGGGAGCGAGCCGCGGGCGGCGACGACGACGAGGACAGCCAGCGCGTCTCGCACGTGGAGACGCGCGACTTGACCGGAGACGGTGCGCCCGACGTCGAGGTGGAGCTTTCGTGCCCTACCTGCGGCCGCGCCGCGAGCGAAGTCCTGGTGAAGACGGTCCGGGCAGGGAAGCCGATCGATCTGCTCGCGAAGCGCGACCTCTTCCGCGCGCAGGTGGAACTGGCAGCCGGCACCGTCCGCATCCGCGAGCCCGAAGGAGACGACGAGGAAGGCAGCACCGTCAGCACCTACGCGTACGACCGGGGCAAGGGGGCCTTCGTCCTCGCCCGCGAGGAGCGCGTCGCCCGCCCGCTGCCACCCGAGGAGCGCTGAACCTCACTTCTCCGACTCCCGCGCGACCCCGAGCGCAACTCGCTGGACGGCTTGGAGCTTGGCGCGCGCAGACCGCGCGCCTGCGGCTAGTCCGCGTACTGGGCGATCCCGTTGCCGAACGACCAGTTTTCCTTGATCACCTCGACGAGGTTGACGAACACGTCTTCCTTGCGCAGTCCCGGCGCCCGTGCGAGCCCCTCGGCGATCTTCGCGAAGAGCGCTTTCTTCATCTCCACCGTTCGCCCCGCGCTGATGGTGATCTGCACCAGGATCGCCTCGGGGCCGCGCTCGATCCCGAGATACGCGGGATCGATCACCAGCGTTCCTTTTGCGTGCTCGGTGAAGATCTGGAACCTGTCCCCGGGGGGAACGTTGATGGTCGCAACCATCGCCTGGTGGATCGATTCGCCGATCGCGGCGATGTAAGCAGCGCCCTTCCCTGCGGGCACCGAAACGCGGACGAGCGGCATCAGCGGATCGCCTTTCTCAGATCGGCCGCGCGGCGGCGCAGCGCCGGCAGCCCGGATTCGATCTCCACGCTGGCGAGCCGCTGCGAGAGCGACGGCGGCACCTTGAGCGTCCCTGCCTTGTGCATCTCTTCGAGGCGGGTGAGGGCCTTCTCGACCAGATCGTCGTCGGGATGGCCGAGCAGCCGATCGAGGATCCGGGCGTCGTCCGGCAATGGATGCGACTTCAAGTACTCCGTGGCGGCGGCGTAGAACGCCTTCGGATCCTCGATCGCGTAGAGCTTCTTGCGCTCGTCGTCCTTCGCCGCGTCGCCGGGCGCGGAGAGCTTCTCCCGCAGGTGGTCGGGGAGCGCGCTGGAAGCGACGCCCTGGGAGAAGAGGCGATCGAGGTTCGTCTTGTACTGGGTGTACTTGGTCGAGGTCTGGAAGCGCTCCGACTCGCGATCGGATCTGCGCGAAGAGCCGCTCTTGTCGCGCATCTTGTCGATCTCGCGCCAGCTCTTCGTGCGCTTCGGTTTGTCGTCGTCGTCCGGCATTCACGGATGATAGCGCTGTGTGACTGTGAAGTCCTGCGTCGCGCGGAATGTGGACTCCTGCGTAACCTGCCTAGATGTCAGCCCTCCGTGGCATTTTGATCTGTTGACCGCCTGTCGCCCGCGGCGGTGAAAAAAGATGCGCCTTGATCCGGTCGATGGATCCAGGGAGATGGGGGTTTGTCGGACCCCCTGCGTAAACCCGACCCGTGAGCACGAGTCCTCCCCTCGAAGCGGTCCGTCCGCTCGGCAACGTCCCGCACGGACGGCTGCCGCCGCAGAACCTCGACGCCGAGCGCAGCGTCCTCGGCGGCATCCTCCTCGACAACGCCGCCATCAACGACGTCCTCGAGATCCTGCACCCCGAGGACTTCTACAGGGAGGCGCACCGCAAGGTGTTCGAGGCGATGTGCGCCCTCTCGATCCGGGGCGAACCCGTCGATCGAGTCACCCTCAAGAACGAGATGGTGACGCTCGGCTCCTATGATCAGGCGGGCGGCGAGGACTTCATCGACCTGCTCGACAAGATCGTTCCCTCGGCGTCCAACCTCGCCTACTACGCTCGCATCGTCCACGAGAAGGCGATCGCGCGGCGCCTCATCGAGGCCGCCCACGCCATCGCCGCGCAGGGTTACGAGCAGCACGGCGACGTCGGCGAGTTCCTCGACGACGCCGAGAGCCGGATCTTCGCCATCACCGAGGAGAAGGCGCAGGCGGCGTTCGTCCACGTCCGCGACGTCGTCAAGAGCACCTTCAAGACCATCGAGTTGCTCTACGAGCGTCAGGAGGAGATCACCGGCATCTCCACCGGCTTCCTCGATCTCGATCGGCTGACGAGCGGCTTCCAGCCGGGCGATCTCGTCATCCTCGCGGCGAGGCCCAGCATGGGAAAAGCGCAGCCTCTGGACGCGCCGGTGCTGACCCCCTCTGGGTTCGTACCGATGCGCGACATCCGTGTCGGATCCGCCGTGATCGGCGCCGACGGAAAGGCGCACGAGGTCGTGGGGGTGTTCCCGCAAGGCAAGAAGCCGGTGTTCCGCGTCGGGTTCAGCGACGGAGCGTCGGTCGAATGTTGCGACGAGCACCTCTGGTTCACCACCACCCGCACCGAGACCCTGCGAGGCGCAGGTTCCGTGAAGCCCCTTTCCTGCATCCGGGCGTCGCTTCGCGCGTCCGCCGCGACCAGCCCGAACCACGAAGTCCCGCTGGTAGCGCCCATCGAGTTCGCGCAGCCCGACGCTCCGCTTCCGCTGCCTCCCTACCTTCTCGGGTTGTTTCTCGGCAGCGGCGCATTCGTCGACCTGCCCGCGTCCGGGACTGTCTCGGTCGACGGCATCGCCGTGGCGCCGCCATCGTCGATCCGGTCGGCGATCGCGCATCTCGGCCTGACGGGGCGGGAGACGTTCATCCCCGCCGAGTACCTCCGGACAAGTGCCGCGGAGCGGCTCGATCTACTGCGCGGCCTGTTCGACAGCGACGAGAGCGTCGTCGTTCCGGGCGGCCGCACGCTCGAGTTCACGGCCAGCTCGCTCCGGCTCGCGCAAGGCGTCATGTGGCTCGTCCGTTCGCTCGGAGGATTGGTCTCGCACCGCGGGCAACTCGCCAAACTGCGGGTCTACTTCCCGAACGGAATCGTGCCCGTGAGCTCGAAGAAGCACCTGTCGCGCTGGAACCACGGCGCGGATGCGTTCCCCGGCAGGTTCATCGAGTCCGTCGAGCGCGCGGGCGAGAAGGAGTGCCAGTGCCTCCTCGTCGACGCCGACGACCATCTCTACGTGACGAAGGATTTCGTCGTCACCCACAACACCGCCTTCTGCCTCAACGTCGCCACCCATGTCGGGTGCCGGGCGAAGTTCAAGACGAAGCGCGTCGGCGTCGCCGTCTTCTCGCTGGAGATGCCGAAAGAGCAGCTCGTCATGCGCATGCTCTCGAGCGAGGCTAGGGTCGACTCGCAGCGCATCCGGACTGGCCGGCTGGTCGAGAGCGACTGGCCCAAGCTCGGACAAGCCGCGGGGTCTCTCGCCGAGGCGAGCATCCACATCGACGACTCTCCGGGGCTGAGCTCGCTGGAGTTGCGCGCCAAGTCGCGCCGGCTCGCGAGCCGGCTGTCGGACGGAGAATCGCCGCTCGGCCTGGTGATCATCGACTACCTGCAGTTGATGAAGGGCAACGAGCGGATCGAGAGCCGCGAGCAGCAGATCAGCGAGATCTCGCGCTCGCTCAAGGCGCTGGCGAAGGAGCTGAACATCCCGGTGCTCGCGCTCTCGCAGCTCAATCGCGCGCTGGAGAAGCGCCCCGACAAGCGTCCGCAATTGTCGGACCTGCGGGAATCCGGCTCGCTGGAGCAGGACGCTGATACTGTAATTTTCCTGTACCGTGAAGAGGTCTACGAGCGGGAAAAGGAGGACATAAAGGGCGTCGCCGAGGTGATCGTCGGCAAGCAGCGCAACGGTCCAATCGGGACCGCCAACGCCGCCTTCCTCCACGAATTCACTCGGTTCGAGAACCTGGCGCGGGATTACAGCGCCTAGACGTCGCGGCCTGCGCCGCCTCCGCCCGAATCGCCACCGCCGCCTCCTCCGAACCCGTCGCCGCCTCCGCCGCCCCAACCTCCGCCGCCTCCTCCCCAGCCGCCTCCACCGCCGATGTAGACGGTCCGCTGTTTGCGGGGCAGCTCCTTGTCATACTGACGCCGGTACCCGCAGGCGGAGCTCGTGCAGCGCTCGACCACCCGGGCGAGACCGCTGCTCCAGTAGGTCGGCTCGTCAACGACCTCTTCGTCGATCATCAGCCACGAGCCGTCTCGCGGACAGCGGTGGGACCGGATCGAGGCGTACGCGAGCCCGTTGGCGAAGAGGCCTAGCAGGAGCGCGATCCAGCCGGCCGCGCTGCCCAGAACAAGGAGGCCGAACGCCGTGAGGCCTGTGAGGCCGACCGCGGCGAAGGCGGTCTTGCGACCGGGAAACGTTCGTCGCGCACCGCTCGAGGCGATGGTGATGAGGAGCGCCACCATCGCGACGACGGCGAGAGCGAGTCCCCCCAGCCCCGGCACGCCCTGACCGCTCCTTCCCACAGCGCGTTGCGAGCGCTGCGCCGGAGCGAGCTCGCCGCCCTCACCGGCGTTCGCCTCGATCACCCGTGCGAACGCCTGCACCAGGTCGGCGGCAGCGGTTCCGTAATCGTCGCGCTTCATCGCCGGAACGGCGTACTGATCGATGAGCCCTCCGACCTTGCCGTCCGGCAGGATCCCCTCGAGCCCGTAGCCGACCTCGACCTTGATCTTGCGGTGGCCTGGCTTGCCCGGAACGAGGAGCACGAGGAGGCCGTCCGCGCGCTGCTTGCCGTGCCCGAGGCCCCATTTCTGGAAGAGCCCTACCGCGTATTCTTCCTTGGAGGCATCGCCCAGGTCGGAGACGGTGCAGACGGCAATCTGCGCGATGCCCGCATGATCGAGCCGCGAGGCGATCTGCTGGATCCGCGCCGTCGAGGCCGCGTCGACGATCTGCGCGGAGTCGACTACGTAACCGGTGAACGCGGGATAGCGCTCGGCGCCCGACGCGGCGGCGGCCGCGAAGAACACCGCCAAGGCTGCGATCCGCAAGCCGCGCTCGCGACGCATGCCGTCGAGCATAACGGAAAGGCCGGGGACCCGCTCAGGCGGTGAGATAGGCGAGCGTCCGCGCCAGTCGCGCGGTCGCAAGCTCGCTGGGAAGCTCGATGACGGGAACCTTCGCGCCGCGGGCGGCGTTGCGCAGCGCGGCCAGGTTCCGCTTCCGCGCGTTCTTGCTCTCGACGAGGATGAGATCGGTCTGCCCGGCGAGCTTCGCCTCCGCGACGGACGAGCTGCGAACGTCGCAGGCCTGGCGCAGCGAGCGAGCGACTCCCTCGACCCAGCTCTGATCGTCGGAGATGACAAGGACGTGCGGCCGGGTCTGCGGGAAGGCGAGCGGCAACTCGACGAGGAACCGGGTCCCCTTGCCGACCTTCGACTCGGCCCAGAAGTCGCCGCCGTGCTTCTCGGCGATTTCGCGGCAGATTCGCAGGCCGCGGCCCGGCCCGAGGCCGGCGACGAGCTTGCCGAGCTCTTCTTCGGCGATTCCAGGACCGGTGTCCCGCACGGCGAGGCGGACGTTGCGCGGGCTCGCGCGCCAGGCGCTGACTTCCACGATGCCGCCGGCCGGCGTGAACTTGACCGCGTTCGCGATGAGGTTGTCGAGGAGCCGCTGCAAGAGCTCGTCGTCGGCGCGGATCTCCACGCCCTGGTCGGGAGGCGCCGCGATCAGCGTCACCGAGCGGGCGCGAGCCGTCGCCTCGGCGTTGTGCACCGCCGTCTCGACGAGCGTACCGAGATCCACCCGGGCAGCTTCCAGCTCGGCGGGAGTGTTGTTGCGGGCCGCCGAGAGGATCCTTTCGGCGAGCTGGATGGCGCGTTCCGCCTGCCGGACGACGCGCTGGGCGTCCTCCTTCAGCTCGCCTTCGAGGCGAGGATCCTTGGCGAGCAGATCGGCATTGCCGATGCAAGCGTGGAGCGGAGCGCGGAGGTCGTGGGCGGCGTCTGCGATTCCGTGCTCGAGGACGGACGCCTTCTGCTCGATTCGCTCGATTCGCGCGAGCAGATCGGTGCGCTCGATGACGCTGCGCAGCCGGCGGAAGAGCGCCTCGGGCTCCGAGGGCGGCACCGCTTCGTCGGCGCCGAACGCGTAGTACGGCGCGAGGGGCGTCCCCACCGCGCAGAGCACCTGCGCGCGGGCACGATACGGAGCGAGATCCTCGGGCGCGACACCGACCGTGACGAGGATCTCGGCGGCCCCAACGCCGTCGTCCGGGGCAGCCGCGATGCCGCCGCGCGTCAACCGCCCGGCAAGGCGCTTCGCTTCCCCCCCGGGAGCGACGATGCGTACTCGGGTACCGCCAGACATGCTTACCACCTCTTCCTGCGGACTTCCGGCCTGTTGAATCTTTGCACAACTGCTTACTTGGCGCCAGCCCACTTGAGCGCACCCACAAATGTGTTCAGGTGACGGAAATCACAGCATCTTGGCGGCAACCAGGAACTCTCGGTTTCCTGCGGGTCCGAGGAGCGGAGACGGTATGGAACCTACCACGATTAGCCTGAACATTTCGAGTGCTCGTTCAATTTCCGACACCACTCGGGAATGGACCGTAGCATCGCGGATGACGCCCCCTTTTCCGACTTCGTCCCGGCCGGCCTCGAACTGAGGCTTGACCAGTACGACAGTGAAAGCAGGGGGGGAGAGAACAGAAATCAGCGCGGGAAGGACCAGCTTCAGGGAGATGAAGGACAGGTCGGCCACCGCGGCACCGACGGTTTCTCCGAGAATCGCTGGCGAAAGACCCCGGGCGTTGACCCGCTCGTGCACGACGACGCGGGGGTCCGCTCGCAGCCGGGGATGGAGCTGACCGTATCCCACATCCACCGCATGGACGCGCGAGGCGCCGCGCTGCAGCAAAACATCGGTGAAACCGCCGGTGGAGGCTCCCAGATCGCAGCAGACGAGGCCAGCCGGAGAGAGCGAGAAGTGGTCCAGGGCCCGTTCCAGCTTGAAGCCGCCGCGGGACACGTACCGGAGCGGCTCGCGGGATCGCAGCCGGACAGGCAACGCAGGGTCGAGAAGCTGGCCCGGCTTCTCCACCCGGTGATCTCCGGCGATGACCTCGCCCGCGATGATGAGCGCCTGGGCCTTGCTGCGCGATTCCGCCAGACCCAGCTGCTGGACGAGCAGGTCGGCCCGGACCTTCACTGCTGCGAGGCGGCGGGAGGGCCCGCGGGCCCGATGACGGCATGGATGCGCGCAAGCAGCCGCTCCATGTCGATCGGTTTCGAAAAGTAGTCGGCCGCGCCGGCGGCGAGTCCGGTGCGGATGTCGGACGCCGTCTTCTTGGCGCTGATGAAGATCACCGGGATGTCGCGGAACTCGTCGTTCTTCTTCACCGCGCGGCAGAGCTCGAACCCGTCGATCCAGCTCATCATCACGTCGAGGAGGATGAGGTCCGGGCGGTCGACGTGCAGAGTGGAAATGAGCCGCAGCCCGTTCGCCGCCTGCGCGACGTCGTACCCCTCGAGCTCGAGAGCCATCTTGAGCATCTCGCGCGTCTCGCGGTCGTCGTCCACGATGATGATCTTCTTGCGGGCGGTGGTCATCTAGCGACGCTTCTCCTCTTCGCTCGCGAACGGCGCCGTCCTCCCGTCCTCGAGAAGCTGCTCGACCTTCCGCTCCGCCAGCTCTAGCTTCTGCGCTCCCGCGCGGGCGAGCTGGATGCCCTCCTCGAAAGCCGCGATCGATTCCTCCAGGGATAGACCGCCGCCTTCGAGCCGCTCCACGACCTTGGTGAGGCGCTGCACGATGTCCTCGTAGCGCGCCTCCTCCTTGCCATTGGAGCTCGATCTCGCCTCTTCGGTCACGTCGTCGATGTAACACCGGTACGGCCTTCGGGCCAGCAGGCGACGAGCGGTCGTCACTTGCCCTTGCGAGTCACGGAGATCACTTCGGCGTGCAACTCGCCCTCGTGGAGCCGGACCCGGATCGCATCGCCGGCTCTCGCCTGCCCGGCGTCCTTCAGCGCATGGCCGCGAGCATCGAAAGCGACCGAATATCCGCGCGCGAGGACCCGCAATGGGCTCAGTGCGTCCAGGCGTCCGGCCAGCCCTTCGAAGCGATGACGCCGGTCCGAGAGGGCGCGACGAGCGAGAACCTTGAGCCGTTCCTCGAGCTGCGCGACCTGCCTTCCCAGCCGGTGGAGCACGGCGGCCGGATGCGCGGCGGCCAGTCGCTTTTGCAGTCCGCGCAACTCCTGGGCGCGGCGCTCGATCTCTTCGCGCTCTCGGCCTTCGAGGCGCTGGGCGAGCCTGTCGAGCCGCAGGCGGCGCTCGCCGATGAGGCGCCGCGGGTCGGTGACCCGTGCCCTGCGCGCATCGAGCGCGGCGCGCCGCCTCTCCGCCTCCGCGCGAATGGCGCGGACGAGGCGGGCGCGGCGCTGCGCGAGATCGGCGACCAGCTCGTCCTTCACCGGGGCAAGGAGCTGCGCCGCGGCCGTCGGGGTCGCCGCGCGCACGTCGGCCGCGAAATCCGCGATCGTGTAGTCCACCTCGTGCCCCACCGCGCTCACCGTCGGAACCCGGCAGCGAGCGAGAGCGCGCGCCACGACCTCCTCGTTGAATGGCCAGAGATCCTCGAGGCTTCCGCCCCCGCGGGCGACCACCAGCACGTCGACGCCGCGAGCCGAGGAGCCGCGGGCGATGCCGCGGGCGATCTCGTGCGCGGCCCCGTCTCCTTGGACCCGCGCCGGGACCACGAGCACCGGCAGGCCAGGAAAGCGACGATGGAGCACCCGCAGGAAATCGTGCACGGCTGCGCCCGACGGGCTGGTCACGACGGCGATGCGTCGGGGCACGAACGGCAGCTTCCGTTTGCGGGCCGGATCGAAAAGTCCCTGCGCCTCGAGTCGCGCCCTGAGCTGCTCGAAGGCCACCTGCAGTGCGCCGGCGCCGAGCGGCTCCAGCGAATCGCAGACGATCTGGTACCGCCCCTGCGGCTCGTAGAGGGAGAGCCTGCCTCGGACGAGCACGGAGAGACCGTTCTCCACGGCGAAGCGCAGTCGCCGTGCCTCGCGGGAGAAGAGCACCGCGTCGATGCAGGCGTCCGCATCTTTCAGCGTGAAGTAGAGGTGTCCGCTCGAAGCCCGGCGCAGGTTCGACACTTCTCCCTTCACCTGGAGATTGCCGAACCGCCCTTCGAGGACCCCCTTCACCTCCCGGGTCAGCTCCCCGACCGTGTAGATGCGCTGCGGCGCAGGGGCCGGCTCGGCCTTGCGGGCCTTCGCCGCGAACAGGTCGATCTGACCCGCTGGCGAGGCCAGAGGTTCCGGCTCGTTCTGCTGGTGTGGGCGGGGCGGTAGCCGTTCCGGCACCCTGCGTCTCCTACTCCATCTCGCCCTGCTTCGCTCCGCCGGAAAGCTTGTCGAGCCAGCGCCGCGCCTTCTGCCCGTCCTCGTCCGTGGAAGGCAGCGTCTCGGCCGCGATCCGGAACGAAACCCGCGCCAGATCCGGGTCGGAGTCCTTGGCGACGTAGCCTCGCATGTACTCCTCGTGCGCCCGGCCCATCGCTACTTGCAACTCCTTTTGCGCTCGCTCGTTGGTGGGATCCTCCGTGATTGCCGAGCGCAGCTGCGCGGCAGCTTTGGGGAGCTCCGCGGTCTCCGTCAACTCGAGCGCCATCTCGGTGTGCAGGCTGGAGAGCGCCTTGCGCACCCGGTTTCCCAGGGGTCCCTGGGCGCGTCCGGCGACGGCGTGGTCGAAGGCATTCGCGCGCTCGAGGGCGGCGGTCGCCTCGCGCACGCGACCCGCCTGGAGGTGGTCGAATCCCTCGCGGTAGGCACTCTCGAAACCGCGCAGATCGCGCAGCACCCTCCCGCTCGCCTTCGACTTCTGCTCGGCGAGCTCGATCGCGGAAGCGAGATCGCCGGCGAGGTAGGCCTTCTCGATGGCTCCGCGGGCGGCGGGCGGCTGCACCGGCGAAGCGGCCCTCGCCGCCACCCGGCGCTTCCGCACGGGCGCGCGTGCCGCATCGCGGGCGAGCGCCTCCTGGACTGCCACCGCGTCAGCGCGGGCCGGATCCGCTGCCATCACAGGAGCGAGCAGCGCGCGCGCGCCGGCGGGATCGCTCGTTTCCGCCTTCTTGCTCGCATTGCGAACCGCCTCGTCCATGGCATTGGCGAGCGCCGTGCGCGCGTCCCGCACCGATTCGGCGAGCACGGAATCGTCAGGGACGGTCGCGAGCGCCGCCTGCGCAGCCGCGAACTCCTTCCGCCCGATGGCAGCGCGGGCCTCTGTCAGGGCCGCCGCGTGCGGCGCCTCGTCATCGGCCTTCTTGAGGTAACGGGCGATTTCGCGATCGCGGGGGTTCAGCTCGGCCGCGATCCGCAGCTTCGCCAGCGCCTCGCTCCAGCGTCCTTGGCCGAGCAACGCCTTCGCCTCCGCGAATCGCTCCGCGGCGAGCGACCGCGTCTCCGCCACCTGCTGGGCGGCGAGGCGTTCGGCTACGTCGTGCTGGTGCTTGCGCCATCCGGCGATCCCGAAGAGGACCGCGAGAACGGCGGCGGCGGCGAGACAGTAGACGGCTCGCCGCGACAGACCCTCGGAAGCGGCCATCGGGCGCTGCGATTCCTTGGCCGTAGGCGACGTGGCCTCGTTGGGATCGACGAACTGTACGATCGAGTCTCCCAGCGCGATCCGATCGCCGCTGCGCAGCTGGGAACGCGTCACCGGCTTGCCGTTCAGGCGAGTGCCGTTGCCCGACGCCTGATCGAGAAGAATGTAGGCGCCGTTCTCGCGGCGCAGGAGCGCGTGCTGGCGGGAAACGGAGATGTCTGGCAGCACCACCAGGTTCTCGGCGCCTCGACCGATGGTGACCTCGTGCTCGGTGACGGGAACTTCCAGCCCGACGCGTGGACCCGCGAGCACCACGAGGCGGGCGGGCTGCTGCTCGGAGTCCAGCCCCGGGCGGTGCAGCACCGTCGCCTCGCTGCCGTCCGGCGGCACCACGGCGATCGGATCGGTGTCGTCGCGGACCGGATCCTGCGTCGCGATTTTCGGCTCCATGCGCGTCTCCGATGTTAGCGCTACTGGGCGGCAGAGGTCTCTGAGACGATCTCCGAACGAGCCTTGCCGCGGCAACCCGAGGGATCTTCGGCAGGAAATCGAAGCAGCGTCTCCCGGTAGACGCGCTGCGCCTTGTCGTCCTGCCCGTAGCGTTCCAGGCGTCCCGCCGCGAAAAGGAGCCTCGCGCAGTCCTTGTCGAGGTCGCGTTCGGTGTCCTTGATGAGCTGCGCGACTTCCGCGTAGAGCGGCGGTTTGGGATCGACCCCTTCCAGGTAGCGGCGGGCCGCCGTGAACGACTTCCAGGCATCGTAGAGATTGCGCGGGGCGACGTTGCGCTCCTCGAGCTTGCGCCGGCCCCGCTCGTAGGCTTCCCGCGCCGCCTTGGGGTCTCCCGGAGCGACAGCGAGGATTTCCGCCCGGACCTTCGCGACCGACCATGCCTTGTCGGAATCCGCCTGGACGAAGGAGACGATGTTGCCGGCGTCGGTGCGGAGCAGGCGATCGGGGACCGGCAGCACTTCCTCTCCCTTTGCCGCCCTTGCCCAGGCGAGATGGTTTCCGTTGAGGCGCACGTCGAGATTGGTACCCGCAACCGCTCCGGAGGCCTGGTAGTGCAACAGGACCCGCCGCGACGCCGCGGCCATGAATCCGAACTTGACGCTGCTCCCGCACTCGACCTGCGCGTCCACGTGCCCGAACGAGTACGAGCGGACGTCGTCGTCGAGCGCCACGACCGAGGGGCAAGAGGATCCCGACCCGGATCGCAGCGCGAACCCGGCGATGCCGAAGACAACGACGAGGGCCACGGCACCTCCCACGACCTTGCTGCGGACGGGAAGCGCGACGACCCACGCCCGGACCCGGTTGGGAAAGGCCGGACCCGGGCGCGGGGCGATCTCGCGCACCGCGTTCACGGCGCCGATACGGGTCTGCTGCGCTCCGGGAGCGGGCACCAGCCGGGTTCGAGACCCTTGCATCACATGCCCCCGCCGTAGAGGACTTCGTAGATGATCGGAGCGAAGAGCATGAGGAAGATGGTGGGGAAGATGCAGGCGATGAGCGGGAAGAGGAGCTTCACGGGCGCCTCGTTGGCGAGCTTCTCGGCCCGCTGCGTACGGACGACCCGCATCTCCGTGGAGAGGATCCGCAGCACCTTGCCGAGCGGCGTGCCCATCCGGTCGGCGTGGATGAGGGCCTGCACGAACGTGGTCAGCGAGGTGACCTCGACCCGGGCGGCGAGGTTGCGCAGCGCCTCCTCGCGGGTCTTCCCCAGCCGGAGCTCCCTCAGCATGATCGACAGCTCGTCGCAGAGAGGGCCCTTGCGGCCTTTCTCGACCACCTTGCCGATGGCCGCCGCAAAGTCGAGGCCGGCCTCGACCGAGAGGGTGAGGAGATCGAGGTCGTACGGCAGCGCCCGGATGATCTGGTGCTGGCGGGCCTTGCCGAGATCGCGCAGCCAGAGGAATGGATACCCGGCGCCGATCAGCGCCGCGACCGGCACGACATAGACGGGGAGGTTCAATCCGGCGACGAGGAGCGCCGCGAGGCCACCGAGCGTCAGCGCGCACAGCTCCATCAGGCCGGCCACCTCGAGCGGGGTGAGCTCGCCCGGGTATCCTGCTCTCCGCAACAGCCCCGAGGCGCGCGGATAGAAGCGCGCCGGGACGAACCGGGCATTGAGCGGAGAGAGCGGGACGAGCGCCAGCTTGCGCAAGAGCCCGACCAGCATCGACTGGCGGGCGTCGACGGCGCCTGCGCCGCCCGCCCGCAGCCACTCCTCCTGGAACTGCTCATAGGCCCGCACGACGAGGAAGGCGATCCCGGCGACGAGCACGAAAGCGCAGGCGCTCGCGAGCAGTCCCAGCGTATCGGGAAGGAGGTTTCCCATTCGAATTCCTAGACGTCGATGCTGACGATCTTGCGGATGATGACGAAGCCGATCGCTTCGAGAATGGCGATGATCGCGACCACGACGTACCCGAACCAGCCGTCGAACATCGGCTGGACCAGATCGGGCCGCACCCAGTTGAACGCGAGGCCGACGCCGAGCGGCAGCAACGCGACGATGAATCCCTGGAGCTTTCCCTGGCTGGTGAGCGACTTGATCTTGCCTTCCAGCCGGAACCTCTCCCGGATGGTGGCCGCCGTCGTCTCGAACATCTCGGCCATGTTTCCGCCGAGTTGCCGGGCGATGTTCGTCGAGGTGACGACGAGCTCCAGATCCTCGCTCTTGACCCGCTCCGCCATGGCGACGAGACCGTCCTCCACGGAGACGCCCAGCTTCACTTCCTTGACGAAGAGGCCGAACTCCTGGCCGAGGGGCGCTCTGGATTCGCGGCCCACGTGCTCGATCGCCTGCGGCAGGGTGAGGCCCGCCCGGAGGGAGTTGGCCATCTGCTGGAGCGCTTCGGTGAGCTGCGTATCGAACCGCTTGAGCCGGCGCTTCTTGTAGAAGCGCACCGCGCCGACGGGAGCGAAGAAGCCGGCTACCGCGAACGTGCCGCCGCCGGTCGGCCCGCGCAGCCAGAAACCGACTGTCGCGAGGATCGCCATGGTGGCGAGGTTCAAGAAGAAAAGCTGCGCGGGGTCGATGAACAGGAACATGTCGGAAAGCTCGTTCGTCGAGCGCACCACGTAGCGGTCTTTATATTGCTCGAAGGCGCGGTCGAGGACGTGCACCGCGACGAGGGCGAGGAAGAACACCGACGCGGCGATGAGGATCGGCGCCGTCGCGGCCAGCACGGCTACTCGCTCCTCTGCGCGACGCCCTGATCGCCGCCGCGGTTGCCTTTGATGATGATGATGCGCTTCTGCTGCAGCTCGGCGGCCCGTTCGCCGGTGAGGATCTGCTTCTGATCGACGCCCGTGCGCTTCTCCTGGAAGTCGAGATCGTCCGGATTGCGCAAGAGCAGCGTGAGGGTGCCGGTCTCCTGCGCGAGAGTGAGAATCTCCGCCTCTTCGGGGAGCACGAGGAGCGTGACCGTGGTGTAGCGGCGGTCCTGGTCTCCCGCGGGCGGCGTCGCCGCATTGACCTTGCCGGTCGCGAGGACCACGACGTTCTGGAGCAGTGTGACCGTCCGCAACGACTGCGTTTGCGCGTCCCGGAAGGAACCGATCACGTCCACATGGTCGTTCGGTTTGACCCACAGCCCGACCGCGTTCCGCTCCTGCACGTCGATGGTCACGGCGCGGCCCCGGGGATTGACCATGGTCGACAGGTCGATCTCCTTCACCCCTTCGAAGTGGCTCGCCAGGATTGGATCGCCCGCCTTGACCGGCGCGCGCAGCCGCTGGCCGACCGGGTCGTCCTTCAGCGAGCCGTCGTCGCGAACGCGCAAGAACGACTCGGTGACGAAGCGGACGGGGAAGTCGCGGACCGCCAGCATGTCGCGATCGAGCTCCGCCCCCTCCGGCAGGTCGCGCGCGGCGCAGAGGATGCGGACGGTGCGCCAGTCGCTCCGGACCTTGTTCAGCTGCGAGCGGATGGCGGCGTAAGAGACGAGCCCCGCGAACGAGCCGAGCGAGAGAGCGACGAGGAGCGCTTTTCTTCCTGCGAGCCAGTTGCCGGGGAGCACGTTGGCCTCCTGCCAAGTGCTCGTGATGCTACGCGGGGCGCCCGCCGCCGGGGACCGGTCGGATGACCGATGCCGGGCGTTTTTCAGTGCGGGGCGTTGTTGGGCGGATAGCCCAGCGCGCGGTCTGCGGCGTGGCGGGGGCCTTGCTCCGAAGGATAGGAGCGCAAGAGCTCTGCGCGGATGCCGCCCGCCTCGGTGAGCTTGCTCGCGGCGGCGAGGCATTCGACCGCGTGGGCGAGGTCCCAGGCCGCGCGGGGGGAGTCGTTTGCCGAGCGGCGCGCCCCGGCCGCGAGCTGGTAGAGCTCGGCGGCGCGGGCATATTGGCCCGAGCGGCGCGCCTCCCCCGCCGAGGTTTCGAGTCGATCGGGATCGGGCTGCTCCGCCTTCATCGAAGACTCGCGGAGCCGGTTCTGCGAAGACGCGTCCGCGGACACGGCACCGCCGGCGATGCCTCCGAACTTGTCTGCCTCGCTCGGCGAAACGGGCGGCGGAGCCTTCGGCGCAGGCTCGATCGGATCGTTCCTCCTGGCGTTCGAAGCCTCCGCCATCGGCGACGAAGGCTGCGGCGCCGGTGCCGCCTTTGCCGGTTCCATCGCTTCCCGCTGTGGTGGCGGAGCAGACGGCGCCGCCATCGGGGAATTCCGCGCGACATCGCCCCCCGAACCGAGGGGCGCAGTCTCCTCGCGCCGGGGCTCTGGAGGCGACGTGGACGGAGGCGGCGGCGGCGCCGCCCGGAACGAGACCTGGGGTGGCGGTGCGCGGACCCTGATCGCAACCACCTCCTCCGTGCGGTCGACTGCCCTCTCGCGCAGGGAGGTCCCGACGATCAACGCGACCCC
>JBJMQD010000475.1:0-3968 GCA_045802855.1 Myxococcales bacterium
GGCCGGAATGCGCGAGTAGCGCAAGGCAAGCTCCACCGCGGCCTCAGGCGAGGTGAGAAAGGCGATCAGCCGTTCCGCGGCCCGCTTTCTCCAGGGAGGCGAATGCGCGTTCACGGCGAGCTGCCATCCCCCGAGCGTGCCCGGCCCGGGAGCGCCCGTCTCGCTCGGGAGCGGCGCGAAGCCGACCTTTCCGCGCACAGGCGATCCCGGCTTCTGCACCTCCGCCCAGACGTAGGGCCAGTTGCGCAGGAAGACCGCGCGCCCGTCCTGGAACGCGCGGCGCGTCTCCTCCTCGGCGGAGGCGACTACCGACCGCGGCGAAAGTCCGCTCGCGATCGCATCGCGCAAGAAGGCGAGGCCCGCACGGGCCGCTTCCGTATCGAGCGCGATGCGCCCGCCGCGGAGCAGATCGCCCCCGTGGCCCCAGATCACCTCGAAAACGTTGCAATTGAGGCCCTCGTACTGGCGGCCCTGCCAGAGATAGCCGGCGAGCGCCGGGTCGCGCGCCATTGCCGTGCGTGCAAACGATTGCAACTCCGCGTACGTCTTCGGCGCCCGCGGAACGAGATCGGTCCGGTAGTAGAGGAGCCCGACGTCGAGGAACCAGGGGACCGCATGGATCCGGCCATCCAGGGTGACGGCCTCCACCGTTGACGCCAGATATTCGGCCCGCAGCCGCGACGGGGGAAAGGCCCCGGTCAGATCGGCGAGCCACCCTGCCCGCGCGAACTCCGGCGCCCAGACGACGTCGATGGCGAAGACGTCGAAGTCGTCCGCCCCGCCTTCGAGCGCGGTGAGGAACATCTCCCGCGCGACGTCGGAAGCATTGGGCAGCGTCTGGGTGCGGACGACAATGTCGGGGTTCTCCCGCTGGAACCGCTCGAGCGAGGCATGGAACGCGGCGGGATCGCCCCAGAGCGGCTGGTGCTCGAGCACGACCGTGACAGGCCCGGACGGCTGCGCCTCGCGAGCCCCCCGCGAGCAGGCAAAGGAAGCGAGGAATAGTGCCGAAACGAGACACCGCCGCCGGGGCGCTCCCATGCTGCCGAGTGTCGGCCGGAAGGCAGCGCACCCGCAAGCTCCGTGGCGCTCGATGCAACCGTGGCGTACGAATCGCGCGACGAGGAGATCGCACTTTGCTTCGACTCGTCCGCACCCTGACAACGGGCTTGTTCCTCCTTTCAGGATGCTCCGCAGCGCCGACAGGGGTCCTTGGCCCGTGCCGAAAGCCGCGGTAGCGTTCGGGAACGATGGCGACCGAGCCCAAGCGCCGCACCGTCGAAGGATTCACGCCTGCCGAGCGCTTCTTCCTCTTCGTGGCGCCTGCTGTCGCGGCCGCGCTGACCGCCAACTATCACTGGCAACGGAATGTCGAGGAGCGACTCGCCGACACGAACCGGCGCGTCGCTGCGGTTGAGATCCAGGTCTGGCAGCTTGTGGAGCGTACGAAGGCGATGCGCGATGCGAAGACCGGTCACGAAACGGAACTCGAGCAGAAGCCCGAGAGCAGGGTGCGGCGCGACCCGTTCCAGAACGCGTCGGGCGTGTTGTCGGTCCCGGAACCCTCGGTCCTGGAACCCGAAGAACGTCGTCCGTACGGGCCGGTCGATGTCCCCAACGAATTCAGGCCCCGTCCCCCTTACTTCGATTTGCGCGACCAGCCGGGTTCGCTCGACCGGTGAAGTGAGCGGATCCGCCCAGCCGCAGCATGCGAACGCCCGAAGGATGGGTCCCGATGGGATGAGCCCGGCGTTCACGACGCGCCCGCCGAAGCGAGCGCGACGCGACCTTCGGCCGGCTAGGCCGCGGAGACGGCGGAGCCGCGCAGCCGCAGCGCCGAAGTCAGTTCGACCACCGCGAACAGCGCGACCGGCATCGCGACGAACGCGATCGCGAAGCGCAGCGCTGGCGTCATCGACGTCCAGAGCTCGGCGAGAACCGCGAAGCTCGCGAGAGCGTAGGCTCCGTCGAGCACGCCCGCCGCGAGCGCTTCGGCGAAGGAAAGATGCGGCCGGCGCGAGATCGCCCAGATCCAGGCCGCGAACGGGACGAAGAAGGCGCCGAGGCCCCAGACGGCGACGGCCGGCACCGCGAAGAGCGGCGCGAGGAGGTGCCCGGCTCCGAGCAGCGCGGCGGCGCAGGCGAAGGTGGCGAGGGCGTTGATCCGGTAGGTGGTGCGAAGCAGTGCGTCCATCGGTTCCTCCGAATGGTTGGAGTTCGCGGCGGAGGATGCGCGGGCGCGCGGCCGGGATCACTTCCCTCCGAGGTAATCGAATCGCGGCCGCCCCGAAGTATCGTCGCCGGCATGATCGGACACACGAGCGTCGTCGGATCGCTCCTGCGCGAATGGCGCGGCCTCCGCCGGATGAGCCAGCTCGATCTGGCGATCGCCGCGGAGGTCTCGCCGCGCCACTTGAGCTTCGTGGAAACGGGACGCGCGGTCCCGAGCCGCGAGATGGTGCTCACCCTCGCCCGCGCGCTGGAGGTGCCCGTGCGGGAGCGCAATACCATGCTGACGGCGGCGGGGTACGCCCCGCTCTACCGCGAGACGAGCCTCGACGACCCGCGGATGGCGGAGATGCGGCACGCGCTCGGCCTCTTGCTCAAGCAGAACGACCCGTTCTTCGCCGTCGCGCTCGATCGACGCTGGGACATCGTGATGTGCAACGCCGCGTACTCGCGCCTGGTGGCCCCGGTCGCGCGCCTCGACCCGTATCAGGTCCTTCCGCCGCCGCGCCTCAACCTGCTCAAGGGACTGTTCGGTCCGTTCCGTCCGCTGGTGGTCAACTGGGAGGAGGCGGCGCGCGACGTCTTCGAGCGGGCCCAGCGCGAGGCGGCCGCCGATCGCGATCCCGCGCGCCGGCAGGTCCTCGCGGAATGCCTGGCGCTCGCGCCGGAGGAGTGGCGGCGCCCGCGATCGGAAGCCTCGCCACGGCTCGTCGTGACGGTGGACCTGCGTCTCGGCGAGGCCCGGGCGAGACTCTTCAGCACGATCACCACGCTGGGGACCGCGCAGGACATAACTTTGCAAGAGCTCCACATCGAGTCATTCCACCCTGCCGACGCGGAGACGGAGGCGCTCCTCCGGCAGATGGCGGTTTCCGGTTGACGGCGCCCGCGAACCGCGCGAACAACTCGCGCATCCTTGGCTGAATCAAGAGGTGTTGCATGCAGCTCACGGTGAACGGAACGACCAGGGAAGTCGACGCGCCGGACGAGATGCCTCTTCTCTGGGTCTTGCGCGACGTCCTCGGCCTTACCGGGACGAAGTTCGGCTGCGGAATGGCGCAGTGCGGAGCCTGCACGGTCCATCTGGACGGCGAAGCGGTCCGCTCGTGCGTCCTGCCGGTCTCGGCCGTGGCCGGCCGGAAGATCACCACCATCGAAGGTTTGTCGGAGGGCGGCACGCACCCCGTGCAGCAGGCGTGGACCGAGGTGGACGTGGTCCAGTGCGGGTACTGCCAGTCCGGCCAGATCATGTCGGCGGCGGCGCTCCTCGCGCACAATCCGGACCCGACCGATCAGGACATCGATCTGGCGATGGCGGGCAACATCTGCCGCTGCGGCACGTACCAGCGCATCCGCGAGGCCGTCCGCAAGGCCGCTTCCCAGAGGAGGGCCGCCCGATGAACGCGCTCAGCCGACGCGATCTCCTCCGCGCCTCGGTGCTCTCGGGCGCCGGGCTCTTCATCGCCTTCCACGTTCCGCGCAAGGTGGCCCTCGCGGCCGAGGAGGCGGCCGGGAAGCCGAAGCCGCTTCCCGACCCGAACGCATTCGTCCGCGTCGCGCCCGATGGCTCCGTCACCGTCCTCCTGGCCCACTCGGAGATGGGCCAGGGAATCTGGACCGGGCTCGCCATGCTGGTCGCCGAGGATCTCGACTGCGACTGGTCGAAGATCAAGGTCGAGCACGCCCCGGCCGCGCCGGTCTATGCGCACCCCGCGTTCGGGATGCAGATGACCGGAGGC
>JBJMQD010000062.1:0-3610 GCA_045802855.1 Myxococcales bacterium
GCGGGCCGGATCGAACCGCGTCAGGATCTCCTTCTCGACCACGTCCGCGAAGAATTCCTGGGCGAGGTCCGCCGCCTCCTCGTGCGGCCTGCGCCACCGCAGCCGCAGGTAGCTGTAGACGGGCCGCCAGTAGATCGAAGCGAGGGTCTCGAGCGCGCGCGCGTCCCCGCCCCGGAGAGCGGCGAGCGCGTCGTTCTGGGTGGGCGGAAACCCGCGGACGAGGTGTCGGTCCATGGCCTTGTATTCCACTTGTAAGGCAGCTCGAATGGTCGCGTGGAACGGAGGCGGTCAAGGCATGACGCGCTTCGTCTGCGCCGGTGGCCTCGCGTCGTCGTCCTGGGTCGTGCGCGGGGACGCGAGCATCCCTGACTCGAGCGCCGGCGCGCGCGGAAGCCCGGTCACCGCCAGGATCTCCTCCTCGTTGAGCGTCTCGCGCGCGACCAGCGCCTGCGCCAGCGCGTCGAGTTGACCGCGGTGGTCGGTGAGGAGCCGCACCGCCTCGTCGTAGCTCTCCGAGATGATCCGTTGCACCTCGGAGTCGATGGTCTGCGCCGTTGCCTCGCTGAACGGCCGCTCCGCCGGAAACGAGGGGCCTGCGCCGAGGAAGGCGTTCTCGCGAGGCGCGAGTTGCACGAGTCCGAGCTTGTCGCTCATTCCCCAGCGGGTGACCATCCGGCGCGCGATCCCCGTCGCCTGCTCGATGTCGCTCTCCGCGCCGGTCGTCTTCGTGCCGTAGACGATCTCCTCGGCGGCGCGGCCCCCGAGCATCCCGACGATCCGGGCCCGCAGATACGCTTCCGGATAGTTGTAGCGATCGCTGTCGGGCCGCTGGTACGTGACGCCGAGCGCCTGTCCGCGGGGGACGATGGTGACGCGGTTCACCGGGTCCGCGCCCGGCACGACGAGGCCGAGGATCGCGTGTCCGCCCTCGTGGTAGGCGATGCGCTCCTTGTCGGCGCGGGTGAGGAGGAGCGGCCGCTCCGGCCCGAGCACGATCTTCTCCAGCGAGTCGAGGAAGTCCTTCTCCCGGACCGAATCCTGGTCTCGCCGCGCGGCGAGGAGCGCCGCCTCGTTGACGAGGTTCTTCAAATCCGCCCCCGAGAAACCCGGCGTCGCACCGGCGAGCGATTCGAGGATCACGTCGGTTGCGAGCGGGACCTGCCGGGTGTGCACCTTCAGGATCGCCTCGCGCCCCGTCTTGTCGGGGAGGTTCACGACCACGCGCCGGTCGAAGCGACCCGGGCGTAGCAAAGCCTTGTCGAGCACGTCGGGCTGGTTCGTCGCGGCGAGCACGATGATGCCTTCGCGGCTCGAGAACCCGTCCATCTCGGTGAGGATCTGGTTGAGCGTCTGCTCCTGCTCGCTCGAGCCGCCGATCGCCATCTGGCCCCGCGCGCGGCCGATGGCGTCCATCTCGTCGATGAACACGATGGCGGGCGCGTGCTCGCGGGCCTGCTTGAACAGGTCGCGCACGCGGGCCGCGCCGACGCCGACGATCATCTCCACGAACTCGGCCGCGCTCATGGAAAAGAAGGGCACGTTCGCCTCGCCCGCGACCGCTCTCGCGAGGAGCGTCTTCCCCGTCCCGGGCGCGCCGATGAGCAGCACCCCTTTCGGCGCCGTGCCGCCGAGCCGCGTGTACTTGGCCGGATCGCGGAGGAAGTCGACGATCTCCACCAGCTCGTTCTCGGCCTCGTCGATTCCCGCCACGTCGTCGAAGGTGACCTTCTGGTCGGTCATCTGGTCGTAGCGGCGCGCCTTGCTCTGGCCGATGCCCATCAGCCCGGAGATGCCGCCGCCTTGCTTGGCGGCGCGGCGGAACATCCACACGTAGAGCCCGATGAGGAGCAGGGCGGGCCCGAAGCCGTAGATCAACGTCGCGATCGGGCTCCGCTCTTCCTCGATCGGGCGGGCGCTGATCTCGACGTGGTTCTCGATGAGGAACTCCTCCAGGCCAGGATCGACGAACGAGGGAAGCGTGCTGGCGAACGACTTGGCGCTCTTCGGCGGTTCCTTGGCGGCATTGGGCGCCGCAGCCTCGCCGGACGGCGGATAGGTGACCGCCGCCTTGAACCGTCCCGTGAGGGTGTCGCCGCGGGCGTAGATGGACTCGACGTTTCCCTTCTTCACCTCGTCCTTGAAAAAGGTGTACGGCACCGTTATCGACGGCTCGGCGCCTGGCTTGAGGAATCGCAGCACCGCGAAATTGACGAGCAACATGGCGAGGAACCACAGCCAGGCCTTGCGCGGCGGCATCCGGAAGCCGCTCCCGTCCGCCGGAGGTCCAGCTCCGTTGCCGGGCGGCGCGGGCTTGCCGATCCGCGGCGGGAGCGCGGGCCTCTTCTGTGGCGTGAGGGCCATGGGGGAATCTCCTCGGCCTTTAAACTAACGGGCGGCGCTCACTCTGGCACGATGTAACCTCCGCTCGCCAGAGAGCTCGAATTGGATTTCGCCGGGATCGCCCGGTTTCCTCGAAGAGCGCTATTGCCGGCTGGCTTTCGCGCTCGGAGCGCGCGCTTGCGACACCAGGCGAACGCGAACCGGGCCCCGCTCGCCGGATACGGCGGCGGGCGGCGCGTCAGAAGCCGATGTGCGGACGACGCTAATCGTGCTCGCCGGCTCGGCGATGCGCAGTCCGCTCCGCAGGAACAGGATCCCGGTGAGGCAAGTGACGCCTGCGATCGCGAAGAGAAGGATGTAGAGGCACTGCAGGACGGTATCCTTGGGGTCGCGGCGACGCGGCGCACACGTCGTGTCGGGGGTCGTCATCACGTCACTGCTTTCACGTTGCCGTCTTCCGGCCGGACTTCGACGGCCCGTTCAGCGAGCCCGAGGACGCCGAGGCGTATCTCCGGAATGGTTCCAGACGGCGCCCCGCGGACCGCCGCGGCGAGCCAGTAGTCTCCGGGTCCGGGCGGCGTGAACGGAACGGCGAACACGCCCTTCCTGACTTCCGCCGCGGGCAACGGGATGCTCGCGCCGTCCGCGCCGCGGCGCAGGTGGAAGGAGATGTCCCGGTCGCGGATGGGATCGCCCGAGATTGCTTCCCTTGCCCGGAACCGCAGCTCGACCGTCGCTTTCGCCTTGAACGTCGTCTCGGTGTCGAAGAGTGCGGCGAACGAGACTGCCCTGGTGCGGCGGCTCGCGCTGTGATGGGTGGCGACCCTCGCCACCGGAGCGGGCCGCGCCTGCGGCGCCGCGCTCACCACCAGGCCGAGCCCGGTGACCAGCACGAGATGCTGTGTAGAGATACGGCCCATGTCGGCTCCCCCCGCCAACGAAACGTCTGGCTGATGTAAAGTTACACGATAACTCCGGCGCGCCGTCAACCCGCGAACAATCGCCTGATTTGCCGAGGAAAACGGGGAACTTGTTATCTAAGAGATTTGTACACGCGCAGCGTTCGCAGATTACTTCCGCGTGATCCCCGGCGAGGCCACCGTCGGGAAACCGGGGTGATACGCGGCTCGACAACATGAATTCTTGTAACATTGCGCGCGATACATATCGTTCTTGCAAACAATTTCGTTTTTGATGGAGCGCCGGGGAGCGGACGAGCGGGTGACCGTTCGAGGGGCAGCCGACTGGCCGCCCGGTATCCCGGATGACG
>JBJMQD010000064.1:0-11395 GCA_045802855.1 Myxococcales bacterium
GGCCGGACATGACGACTCCTGGTCTGGCATCCTGCTAGCACGCGCTAGACAGAGCCGGCAACGTCAAGGAGTCCCCGGCGAGCCGCCCGCCAGCCCACAGTTCCAGTCCGAACCTCCCGAGAGTTGGAAGCTTGTCCCTGACGGACAAGAAGTCGTGCTTCCGGGAAAGAGCGAAAGCGTAACGCCGTCCTCGGTCGACAAGAGGATGGGCGGCGGCGAGGCGTCGGACAGTCCCCGCCCGAGCAGGCGCTGCGTCGAGGCGCGAAGGACGAGCGTCCCCGGGGGCAGCGAGTACCGCAAGGGGTCGAACGAGGCGCCGACGGCGAGCGCCCGAGCGCCGGCAGCCAATGCCACCGGCTCCGGCGGAAGCGACCCGATGATGTGCCTCGGCGTGCCGTCGGGGCCCGTCAGGGTGAGGCCCGAAAGGTCCACCGGGGCACGCCCATTGTTCCAGAGCTCGACGTATTCGCCGTCGCTGCGAGGCGCTGCTCCAGGAGGAGAAGCCATCACTTCGGAGATCACGACGGTAGGAAGCGGAGAGAGCGTGGTCACCCGTTGGGAACCGGAGACCGTCGCGTGACCTTCGTCGTCGTCCAGGTCGATGTGAATCGAATAGTCGGTAGCCGGAGCGAGGCCCTCGAGGTGCACGGTCGCTTTGCACGCCGCGGCGACCGGGGGGGCGCACGGGTCCGGCGCGCAGGTAGTCTCGGCGAATCCTTCGGGACATTTGCCATCGGCGCACTCCGAGCGCAGGGCGATGCGCGCGGGCCAGTCGAGGTCCACCTCCGCGATCACGCTCGTGTCTCGCACCGAGGCCCGGAAAGCTCCCTGGGGCGGAAAGAGCCGCGCGCACCGCGCTATCGCGAACGACGAACCCTCGATTCGTTTCCCGTCGAGCGCGAGCGAATACGTCTGCCCGGGCTCGAGAGGCGCGCACGTTTTCGCCGACGCTCGACAGAGCGGCAACTCCAGCGGGCCCTTGGGGCCGAGCACCGCGCTTGCGACGACGCCTTTCGGACCGACGAGCGAGAGGGTCCCCGCGCCGGAATCGACCGAGACGCGGACCCGGGCGAGATTGGCCGGCGCGCTGGACCCCGGAAGCGGCGAGACGAGCGCGACGCGTGCCCGGGAGCCGGCAGCAACCGTGTACCGATAGCGCGACGCCTCGGCGAGGCGATGTCCGGCAGGGTCCCGAAGCCTCGCGGCGACGAGGAGGTAGTACGTACCGGGCGCGAGCGGCGCATCGGGCGTGAGTGTGAGGCCGCTACCTTCCCCCTCGATCGCCGGCGTCGTCGCGACGAGAAGCCCCCGCTCCTCGACAGTCAACCGCGAATGCTCCACCGCGGCGGCGGCGCGATCGGCGACATCTTCCGGGACGAGCGCTATCGATTCGCTGCGTCCGGTCGACGCGACGAGCGTGCCCTCGTCCATCGCGGCGGTGAAAGAGACGCGAAAGACCGCTCCTGCCTCTACTGCGCCTTCGGGCGGCTGTACGTCCGCGACGCGGGGAAGGTCGACGAGCCCCGCATCGGCGGCCCCGTCCCCGTCGAGCCGTGCGCATCCGGCGCTGCAAAGGACCAGCGCGAGGGCGATCCGGGTCATCGTTGCTCCTCCGCGAGCTGCTCTTCGGCGTCTTTCAACGCGTCGCGGTAGAGCCCTCCCGTGAGCGCGTCGAGCTCGGCGGTGATCCGCAAGAGGTCGAGAAAGGCTTCTAGCCGCAGCGGCCCGGTCAACCTCTCGAGAGCGGCGCATTTGCGCCGCCGCTCGATCCATAGCTTTGCCGCCTGGATCGCGACTTCGCGCCGGATCCGCGCGAGGTGCTGGTGCGCCAGGGCGAGCTGACCCTCCTCGCGGGAGTACACGAGCTGCGCGAGGTCCCAGGTGACGACGACCCCCCAGGTGCGCGCTTCCGAGGCGTCGTCTTCCCGCAACGGCGAAAGCCGGTATTCGCCCCTGCGCGTTCGATCGTCCGCCTTGCCGATGAGCTCGCCACGAAGCGTCGGCGCGAAGTGCGACGCACGCAGCCGGGACGTCCGGTCGCTGTCTTCGACCCGATCGCCCGCGGCATGGCGGGCGGCTGCGGCCTGGACCTCGACCAAGGTCGGCTCGGAGGCGCGAGCGGCGGCCGCGAGCATCCAGAATGCGACGAAGAATCTCATGCGGCGGCGCGTTTGCAGCTGCCGTGCCGCGTCGTTCGCTCGTGAACTCCTTGCTTTTTCACAGTCCCATGGTCGCTTGGCCGTGCTCAGATTGAGCCCGGTTCGAATCTGGTACCCCTGGAGACCGACCTGGCCCAACCATCCACCGGCCGGAGTTGGCTGCGCTCGCTGCGTCCCCCGCGGCGGCCAGGAGTCGTCCCATTGCCTTCGGCGCTCGTCACCCGGGCGAAGGTCGCCCGGACGGGGACGATGCTCGCGTTGTTGCGGGACGGCGTGGCGATCATCGGGCTCCTGCTCGGACGCATCCGCCGCTCCGCGCTCCTGCGGCGGACGGTCACCTTCTCGCGATCGCTGGAAATGACGTGGCACGCTTCCGGCGCCGCGACCCAGCTGGCGGACGCCGCGCTCGCCGGCGAATCCATCGAGCAGCTGGCGACGCGCATCGCCCGGATCGCGCGGTCGCTCTGCGGCGCCGAGGGGGCCGCGGTGTTCGGCCGCGGCCTGCAGGGACCGGTGCTCTTCGGGACCGACGGCGGAGCTCTCGCGCCCGACCTCGCGGCACGGACATTGAAGAGCCGCCAGCCCGAGCGGCGCTCGGAGCACAACGGCCGGGTAGTGTCGCTTCCGCTGCGCAATCGGGAGGCGCTCGTCGGTGCGCTGGTCCTCGGGTTCGACCCCGACTCCGCGGTCGTGCTGAAGCCGCTCGATCCGCTCCTCGCCCGGGCGGCCGCGGTGCTCGCCGCGGCGGAGCGCGAGGCGCGCAAGGACCGGTTCCTCAGCCTTGCCGCCCACGAGCTGAAGACGCCGCTCACCAGCATCAAGGGCTTCGCCTACTCTCTCGCGCGCAGGCTGGAGAAGGGCGAGCCCGCCGACCCGCGCTCCGTCACCATCCTCGAGCGCCAGGCGGAGCGCCTTCATGGACTGCTCGAGGAGATGCTGGAGGTTTCGCGGCTGGAGATGGGCCGCTTCGTCCTCCACCAGGAGCCGTGCGACCTCGGCGAGCTGGCGCAGTCCGCGCTCCGGTCGGTGCGTCGGCTCGGCCTCGATCCCGAGGTGACGGTCGACGGCGCGGGACCCTTTCCGCTCAATGCGGACCGCGAGCGCGTCGAGCGGGCCATCGCCGCCCTCGTACAGCGGGGGCGAGCGCTGGGCAGCCCCGTCCGGGTCACCCTGTCGCGCCACGGGTCGCGCGCGCAGCTGCGCGTCTCCTGGCCGGATCGGATGCTTTCACCCGCGGAGCGGGCGAGCGCGTTCGACCCCCGCTGGGAAGAGCCGCAGCTCACCCGGCAGGGACTCGGGATGGCGCTGTTCATCGCCCGGCACTGCATCGGGCTGCACGGCGGCGAGCTCACCTGCGAGGCCGACGCGCTGCTCATCCAGTTGCCGCTACGCTCGCAACCCCAGCAGCGCGACGCGGAAGGCCGAAGGCGGGTACTGGTGATCGACGACGACGAGCCGCTCGCGCGGATGCTCTCCGAGCTTCTCGGAGAACACGGCTTCGTGGCCGACTTCGCCGCGGGCTCCCGCGCCGGCCTGCAGAAGCTGCGAAGCTCGCCTCCCGACCTGGTCGTGCTCGATCTAAAGCTGCGCGACCTTCCCGGCCGCGCGCTCCTCGAGGAGATGCGCAGGACGGGCCTCGATCCCCGTGTCGTGCTGCTTTCCGCCGATCGCGAGCTCGCCGCCGCCGCGCGCGTCGTGGGTGCGCACGGATTCGTGGAGAAGCCGTTCGCGCCGGAAGCGCTGCTCGCGGCCGTGCAGCGCGCGTTGCCGGACGCTGCCTCCTCGTAGGGCCTACTGCACGGACCGCATCCGCTGGATCATCTCGTCGGGCGGAACGTAGCCGGAGATGCGACCCGGTCCATTCTGCGGGACGGCGCACTGCGGCTGCGCCGGCTCGTTGCACGCCATCATCAGGACGGTAGGGAGTCCCGGGACGCCATACTTCTCGTAGAGCCGGGTGACCTCGTCGGTCTCCTCGGTGCCGTTCACCTTGAGGGGCACGAACCGATCCATCACCGTCTGCTTCACGGTCGGGTCGGAGAAGGTCGACTCGTCCAGCTCCTTGCAGGCCGCGCACCAGTCCGCGAAGAAGTCGACGAGCAGCGGCTTCCCCGTGGACTGCGCGAGTTGCAGCGCTGCCTTCTCGTCGTGCAGCCAGGCGATTTCCGCTGCCTCCGGCTTGCCAAGCCACCCGAGGCGCAACCCGATCGCGCCGAGGAGCAGGACCAGCGCCGCGGCCTTGAACGCCTTCTCGCGAGCATCGCCGTGGAAGGAAAGGTGCAGAGCGCCGGCCAGCACCGCGGCGAACGCGAGCGACGCCGCGATCCACATGACCGTCCGGGGGCTCACCGCAATGGCGCCCGGCTTCGGAAGAAGCGGAAGGAGGAGGCCGATCGCCGCCGCGACGAGAGCGATGCCGAGAACGGTCTTGACCGCCTCCATCCACGCGCCGGACCGTGGGAGCTTCAGCGAGGTGGTGCCGAGGATGAAGAAAAGAAGCCCCATCCCGAGCGCGTAGCTGAACAGCATCCAGAAACCGAGGGTGGCGGAGCGGCTCGTCGCGACGAAAGTGAGAACTCCGGCGAGGACCGGGCCGGTGCACGGCGCGGCGATGATTCCCGCGACGAGGCCCATCCCGAAAGCGTGCGCGAAGCCAGCCCCGCGAACGACGGAGAGCCGCGACTCGAGCGACGCCGGAAGAGTCATCTCGAAGGCGCCGAACATGCTCGCCGCGAGGGCCAGCAGGAAGACCGCCAGAACCGCCACCACCCAGGGCGACGAGAGCGCCGTGCCGAATGCGCGGCCCGAGAGCGCCGCGAAGATGCCCAGGCTCGAATACGTGACCGCGATGCCGCCCACGTACACGGCGGACAGCGCGGCGGACCTGGCGCGGTGCTCCCGCGAGCGCGCGCCGAACACGCTCACCGTGATCGGAATGAGCGGATAGACGCACGGGGTGAGGCTCGTCAGCACACCTGCGGCAAAAAGAATGGCGAACGTCGAGGCGCCGACGCCGGAGGACAGCCCGAGGCGGCTCGACAGGTCGAGGGACGCGGGCCCAACGCCCTGCGTCAAAACCGACGGCAGCCAAGCCAGAAGCAGCCCGGCGCCAAGAGCAAAGAGCAGCCTTACGACCCACCGGCGATTCATCCGCACGTCCTCTCGACCGTATGCTCCGGCCTACGGCCTCCGCCCGTCGGGGGCAAAGCCCGCTCCTCCGGGAGCGCCCGACATCCTAACAAGCGCCGCCTACCGCGAGCATGGGAGAAAAAACCTACCCGGTGCGCACCTTGACGGCCCTGTCGGCACCTTATAATAGACTGGTCTGGTCCACATTCGTTCCAGGGCCCGCCAGCATCGCGAGGGACACGCCTGATGCTCAAGCTTCCCATCTATCTCGACAACAACGCCACGACCCCGCTCGATCCCCGGGTGCTCGAGGCGATGATGCCGTATCTCACCTCTGAGTTCGGCAATGCCGCGAGCCGCAGCCACTCGTTCGGCTGGCGGGCCGAAGAGGCGGTCGAGGATGCGCGCGAGCAGATCGCGGCGCTCGTGGGCGGAAGCGGCAAGGAGATCGTCTTCACTTCCGGAGCGACGGAGTCGGACAACCTCGCCATCAAGGGAATCGCCGAATTCTACAAGGAAAAAGGCGACCACATCATCACCCTCCGGACCGAGCACAAGGCCGTGCTCGACACCTGCAAGCGGCTCGAGCGGCAGGGCTATCGCGTGACGTACCTGCCCGTCGACAAGATGGGGCTCGTGTCCCTGGACGAGCTGCGCGCGACGATCACGGACAAGACGATCCTTGTTTCCATCATGTTCGCGAACAACGAGATCGGGACCGTCCAGCCGGTCGCCGAGATCGGGGCGCTTTGCCGGGAGAAGGGCGTCCTGTTCCACTGCGACGCCGTTCAGGGAATCGGGAAGCTGCCGTTCGACGTCGAGCAGGTGAAGGCAGACGCGGTCTCCATCAGCGCGCACAAGATGTATGGCCCGAAGGGCGTCGGCGCCCTCTGGGTCCGCCGCAAGCCGCGCGTCCGCATCGCTCCCATCATCGACGGGGGCGGTCACGAGCGCGGGATGCGGTCGGGGACCCTCAATGTCCCCGGCATCGTCGGGTTCGGCAAGGCGGCGGAGCTCGCCCGTACCGAGATGGCCGAGGAAGGGATCCGGACGGGGCGGCTACGCAAGAAGCTGCAGGATCATCTCTTTTCCCATCTCGACCATCTGGAGTTGAACGGCCATCCCGAGCATCGCCTGCCCGGCAATCTCAACGTCTCGTTCGCCTTCGTCGAGGGCGAGGCACTGATGATGGCGATCAAGAACGTGGCCGTCTCGTCGGGGTCCGCCTGTACCTCGGCGTCGCTCGAGCCGTCCTACGTCTTGCGCGCCTGTGGCGTGAGCGAGGACCTCGCCCACACCTCGATCCGGTTCGGGATCGGGCGGTTCAACACCGAGGAAGAAATCGACTTCGTCGGGCGCTACGTGGTCGAGCAGGTGCAAAAGTTGCGCGAGATGTCGCCCCTCTACGAGATGGCCAAGGAGGGGATCGATCTCTCGAAGATCGAGTGGGCAGCCCACTAGCCGCTTGGCCGGAAGATTGCTTGGAAGCGTCGGCATCCAATCTGGACTTGATGCATCCAAATTGATACGAAGCGCAGGCGAAGGAGAGACCCGATGGCGTACGGCGACAAGGTTCTACAGCACTACGAGAACCCGAAGAACGTGGGGACGCTCGACAAGAACGATCCCAACGTCGGGACGGGCCTCGTCGGCGCGCCCGCCTGCGGCGACGTCATGCGCTTGCAGGTGAAGATCTCCGACGACGGCAAGATCGAGGACGCGAAGTTCAAGACCTTCGGTTGCGGCTCGGCCATTGCCTCGAGCTCTCTCGTCACCGAGTGGGTGAAGGGCAAGACGGTGGACGAGGCGATGACCATCAAGAACACGCAGATCGCCCAGGAGCTCTCGCTTCCGCCGGTGAAGATCCACTGCTCGGTCCTTGCGGAAGACGCCATCAAGGCGGCGATCGCCGACTGGCGGAAGAAGCACGGCGCGACCAAGACCGTTCCGGAGACCACGATCCAACCCCAATCCCAGCAGAGGGCCGAGTAAAGATGGCAGATCCGACCGTCCACATCACTCCGAAGGCAGCACGCAAGATGAAGGAGCTCGTCGCGACCCGCCCGCAGGCGACCGTGGAGAGCGGAGTGCGCCTCGGCGTCAAGGGCGGCGGCTGCTCCGGCCTCTCCTACGTGATCGAGTTCTGCGACAAGCCTCGCGCGAAGGACAAGGTCCTCGAGCAGGAAGGCGCCCGGATCTACGTCGATCCCAAGAGCCTGCTCTACCTGAACGGCACCACGCTCGACTACGTCGACACCTTCCAGCAGAAGGGATTCCAGTTCCAGAACCCGCAGCAGCGCAGTGAATGCGGGTGCGGGCAGTCGTTCTCCCTCTGAGGCTCCGGCCCGCCGCCGGCTTTCGGCCGAGCTGGATCTCCCAGGTCGCCTTCATGCCCGAACCAGGAGCCACTTGCTGGAGTTGCGGCGCCGCCCGCGCTCCTGGCGACGCGCTTTGCCCTTCGTGCGGCAAGGTGCAGCCGCCCGCGCCCGGTACCGCGCGCGACAAGTTCGCGGTCCTCGGTCTTCCCCGGGGTTACGACGTCGACGGCACCACGCTGGACGAGCAGTTCCGCGCGCTTTCCCGCAAGCTCCATCCCGATCGCTTCGCGCGCGCCTCCGCCAAGGAGCGCCGCTTCTCGCTCGAGCAGACCACGCTCGTCAACGACGCGTACAGGACCCTGCGCGATCCCGCCCGGCGCGCCGAGCACCTTCTCGAGCTTCGGGGAGTCCGGCCGGTCTCGGATACCGCGATGCCCGAGGAGTTCCTCGAAGAGGCGATGGCCGATCGGGAGAAGCTCCTCGACGCCCGGATGGAAGGCGGCAAGGAGTCTATCGAGCAACTCGCCGCCGGGATCCGACAGAAGCGCGACGCGGCGATGCAGGAGATCGGCCGCGTACTAGGTGCCTCCGAGCCTGGGCCTGCCGACCTTACGCGCGTCTCCGAGCTTCTCGCCCGGCTTCGGTACTACGCCCGGTACCTCGACGAAGCAGCGGGCCGCGCTCCGGAGATGTAATGCCTCCCGCCCTCCTCGAGATTGCCGAGCCTGGGCAGTCGCGCATCAAGGAAGCGTGCGTCGCCGCCGCAGTCGGCATCGATCTCGGCACCACCAACTCGCTCGTCGCAGTCGTCGCTCCCGATCCGCAGAGCGGAGCAGGAAAGCCTCGCGCGCTTCCGGTGGACGAAGGTTCGACGCTCCTCCCGAGCGTCGTCTCCTACCAGAAGGGCAGCGCCCCCATCGTGGGGCGGGAAGCGCGTCGCCGCGCGGCCGACGCTCCCCGGGACACCATCGCGAGCGTGAAGCGCTTCATGGGGCGGTCGAGCGCCGATCCGGAGACGAAGCGCCTTTCCCCGTACCGCTTCGCCGAGGGCGAGAGCGGCACGGTCCGCTTCGAGGTCGCGGGGCGGACCGTCACTCCGGTCGAGGTGAGCGCCGACATCCTCCGCGCCCTGAAGGCGCGCGCGGAGGAGCAGCTCGGGATGCCGGTGCAGAAGGCGGTCATCACCGTTCCCGCCTACTTCGACGACGCGCAGAGGCAGGCGACGAAGGAGGCGGGACGCCTCGCCGGGCTCGAAGTGCTCCGGCTCCTCAACGAGCCGACCGCCGCGGCGCTCGCGTACGGCCTCGACAAGCGCTCCGAGGGGACTTTCGCGGTCTATGACCTGGGCGGCGGCACGTTCGACATCTCGATCCTCAAGCTCGTCGAGGGGCTTTTCGAGGTGAAGGCCGTCGGGGGCGATTCGGCGCTCGGCGGCGACGATTTCGATCGGGCCATCGCCGAGGCGCTCCTCCTGGAGATGGGGCGGGAGCGCGATCCGCGGCTCGTGCGCCAGGCGATCGACGCCGCCCGCGCCGCCAAGGAAGCGCTCACTTCGCGCGACACCGTCGAGGTGGAGGTCGCGGGCTTCCGCCGCATCCTCACCCGCGCTCAGCTCGACGCGGCGATCCGGCCGCTGATCGAGAGGACCGGTCCGCCGTCCCGGCGCGCGCTGAAGGACGCTTCCGCGGAAGGAAGGGTCGACGGCGTGATCCTGGTCGGCGGCTCGACGCGTGTGCCGGCGGTTCGCGCGTACGTACGGGAGTTGTTCGGGCTCGAGCCGCTCGCCGACATCGATCCTGACGAGGTGGTTGCCCTGGGCGCGGCGGTCCAGGCGGATCTGCTGACGGCAGAGAAGCCCCAGCACGACGTGCTGCTCCTCGACGTCGCGCCGCTCTCGCTCGGGCTCGAGACCATGGGAGGCCTGGTCGAGAAGCTCATCCTGCGCAACACCACCATCCCGACCAGCGCCACGCAGGAGTTCACCACCTTCGCCGATGCACAGACGGGAATGGACATCCACGTCGTCCAGGGCGAGCGGGAGCTGGTCTCCGATTGCCGATCGCTCGCGCGATTCCGCCTGGGCGGCATCCCGCAGCTTCCCGCCGGGCTCGCCCGGGTCGCGGTCACGTTCCAGGTGGACGCCGACGGGATTCTCAGCGTCACGGCCAAGGAGCAGCTCACCGGCATCTCACAGAGCATCACCGTGAAGCCTTCGCATGGGCTCAGCGACGAGGAGATCGAGCGGATGCTGCTCGAGTCGATCGAGCACGCCGAGGACGACATGGCGGCGCGCCTCCTCATCGACGCCCGGGTCGAGGCGCAGCGCATCCTGCGCGCGGCGGAGCACCAGCTCGATTCGAACGGCGATCTGCTGGCCGCGGAGGAACGCGCGCCCATCGAGCGGGCCATGCGGGAGCTCCGCGTCGCCGCCGAGGGCAGCGATCATCGCGGGATCAAGGACGCGATCGACCGTCTCGATCACGACAGCGCCGAGTTCGCCAAGCGGGTGATGGATCGCGGGATCGAGCGGGCGCTCAAGGGTCACGCCGCGACGGAGTTCGAGACCGGCGAGATGTCCGAGCACGCCAAGAAGGCGTATCGCGCGCTGCAGGACCCGGAGCACGAGTGAGTCGGATGCCCAAGCTCACCATCTACAATCCCCGCGGCGAATTGGAAGCGGAGGGCGAGGTCGAGCCCGGCACCAATCTGCTGCAGGCTTCCGTGAAGCTCGGCGCCAAGCACGGCTCGGCCTGCGGCGGCGTCTGCTCCTGCTCCACCTGCCACGTCTGGGTGAAGAAGGGCTTCGGCTCGCTCAGCGACCAGGAGGACAACGAGGCCGACATCCTCGATCGCGCCTTCGACGTGAAGCCCCAATCCCGCCTCGGCTGCCAGGCGGAGGTCTCGAACGAGGACGTCGTCTACCAGATCACCGAGGAGTCCGAGAGGACATGGTACGACGAGCATCCCAAGGAACGGCACGAGGCGGAGGCGAAAGGCCTCTGGCCTCCCAAGAAGTGAGGAGCGCGCTTCGCCTGCGACGGGCGGAGGCCGCAGGCCGCAGCATACGGAGGCACTCTTGATGGCGGACAAGCCGATCAAGTGGACGGACATCCAGGACATCGCGATCCTCCTCGTGGAGAAGCATCCCGATGTCGATCCGCTCTCGGTCCGCTTCACCGACCTGCACCGCTGGGTGCGGGAGTTGCCCGGCTTCGACGACGACCCCAACCGCTCGAGCGAGAAGATCCTCGAAACCATCCAGATGGCATGGCTCGACGAGCGGGAGTGAAGCCGAGGCCGAGCGGATCCGCCAAGGCCGGAGCCGCCGTGCGCAACAAGCTCCTGCGCGCTGCCCTCTCCTACCCCGGAGCCTGGGAAGATCATCCCTGGGGCGAAACCGTGGTGAAGGTCGGGAAGAAGGTCTTCGTCTTCCTGGGGATGTCGGGAAGCGGCTTCGGGATGAGCTGCAAGCTCCCGGACAGCTTCGACGCCGCGCTGTCCATGTTCTCCTTCGTCAAGGAGACCGGTTACGGGCTCGGCAAGGCCGGCTGGGTGACGGCGACGTTCGACAAGGGTGAACCGGTCCCGCTCGAGCTACTGCTGTCGTGGATCGACGAGAGCTACCGGTCGATCGCGCCGAAGAAGCTGGTGAAGGAGCTGGGCGAAAAGGCCTGAAATGGGACCGTTTTAGTCTTACGCAAGTGGGCCGAGGAGGAGCACGTCGAGCTGCGACCCCGGTTCCAGCTTGCCCTGGCCCGGCGGGAGCTGCGCGAGCGCGTTGACCGCGGA
>JBJMQD010000066.1:0-8877 GCA_045802855.1 Myxococcales bacterium
TGGGCCTCGTTTCCGGTGCTTCCATCGGCGCGTGGGTCCACATCCTTCTCGTTCTCGCGGTCATCAGCCTGATCTTCGCAGTTCTTCGCCGGGGCACCGGCGCGGCGGTTCCGTAGCTTCGCTGCTACGGCCCTCTGGGCACTTCTGAGGCGGGTCCCGTTCGACGATCGGGACCCGCCTCAGCTTTTTCTGGAGCTCTTCAGTCGCGGCAGCGACTGCTTCAGGGAGAGGAGCCGCTCGAAGAGGTCCCCCTTTGCCTCGACGCGGCTGAGCGCGGCCGCGGAGTCGTACGAGAGGGATGCTGGATCGCGCTTTCGCGCGCAGGTCGCCACCTCCTCCCAGGTCACCGGCGTCGAGACCGTGGGCGTCTCCTTCGCGCGTAGCGAATAGACGCACACCGTCGTCTTGTGCGGGTCGTTCTGGCTCCAGTCGACCAGCACCTTCCCCGCCCGCAGCGACTTCTTCATGTTGGAGACGACGAGAGCGGGCTTCTCGCGCTCGAGCAACTCGGCCACCGCGCGCGCGAAAGGCTTGGTGTCGTCGTAGGTGAGCTTCGGCTGGTTGAGCGGCACGTAGATCTGGAGCCCCTTCGATCCGCTCGTTTTCGCGAAGGTCTCGAGCCCGAGGGAGTCGAAGAGCCCGCGCAGGAGCAGGCCCACCTCGCAGCACTGGACCAGATTGGCCGGCGCGCCCGGGTCGAGGTCGAAGACCATCTGGGTCGGACGATCCATCGCCTTCGCCTTGGCGAGCGGAACGTGCAGCTCGAGGTCGGCGAGGTTCGCCGCCCAGACGAGGGTGGCGACGTCGTTCACGAGGCAGTAGGGCACGACGCCTTCGTTCCTCTCGCTGTAGACGTCGGCCGTGCGCACCCAGGACGGCCGGTGCGAGGGGCAGCGCTTCTCGTAGAAGTAGGGCTGATCGACGCCGTTCGGATATCGCTTGAGCGTGAGCGGTCGATCGCGCAGGTGCGGCAGCAGCACCTTGGCGATGCGCAGGTAGTAATCGATCACCTGCGCCTTGGTGAATCCGGCCTTCGGATAGAGGACCTTGTCGAGGTTCGTGAGCTTCAGCCGCTTGTTGCCGATCGCGACTTCCGAACCGCTCGGCGAGGCCATCCTCTATCGATGCGCCGCGCGCCTCGACTTGGCAGAACGGGTCGCTCGCTTCGCCTTCGGGGCGCTCCGTTTCCGCGCCGTCCGCGCCGCCGCGCGTTGCTCGGGTTCCGCCTTGTGCCGCCTCTCGCCCGCGTGGGGCGCGTCCCCCTTCTTCGCCGCCGCGAGCGAGCGCTGCAGCGCCTCCATGAGGTTGACGACCTTCCCGCGAGGCTCCTCTTCCGGCGCCTCGGAGACGATCTCCTGGCCCTCGGCCTTCTTCTCGAGGAGCCCCATCACCTCCTCGCGCCAGGTGTCCTTGTACTTCTTCGGTTCGAACTCCGCGGCGAGCGACTCGACGAGCTGCTCGGCCATGTGCAGCTCCTTCTCGCGCGGCTTCGAGTCCGACGAAGGAAGTCCGTCGAGCTCGGTCTGGTCGACCACCTCGTCGTGGTAGAGCATGGTGCTGAGCGCGAGCGCCTTTCCCATCGGGCGCACCGCGCAGAGATACTGCTTGGTGCGAAGGACGAACCGCGCGATTCCCACCCGGCCGGTCTTGCGCATCGCCTCGAGTAGGAGCGCATAGGGCTTCTGCGCTCCCTTGTCGGGAAGCAGGAAATACGTCCTTTCGTAGTAGATGGGATCGATCTGCGAAAGGTCGACGAAGTCCTCGATGTCGATCGACTTGGACCCCTTCGGATCGAAAGCCGAGAGCTCTTCGCGACTGACCGAGACGTAGCGGCCCTTCGAGATCTCGAACCCTTTGACGATGTGCTCCCAGGGGACCTCTTTCTCCTCCGCGGAGCAGACGCGCTTCTGCTGGATCCTGGCGCCGTCCTTGTCGTGGAGCATGTGGAAGCGGATTTCTTTCGGCGAAGTGGCGGAGAACAGCTTCACGGGCACGTTGACGAGGCCGAAACTGACCGAACCGCTCCAGATGGGGCGCGGCATGCGCGAACCTCCTATTGGTGAGCGTCCTCGGATGGGGGCGCGAGGGGATTGCCTGTCCTTCGTTCGTGCTCGAGGACCTCTTCCGCCTCGCCGCCGTGCTTGCGATGCAGAAGCTGCACGTGCGATCGCTGCGCCGCCGTCTTCTCCTTCATCGCGCCTGGAGGCGCGGCGCTCGGGCGATCCTCGACGGCCGCCGGAGCTTCACCGGGCGCATGCGCTCCGGCGACCTTCCCTTCCCCAAGGGCGTGGTGCTCGAGGATGGCGTTGATCTCGCCTCCCAGGATGAAGACGAGCCCGCTGATGTAGAGCCAGGTGAGGAGTACGATTACGCCGCCGATCGAACCGTAGGTGGCGTTGTACTTCCCGAAATGCTCCGCATACTGCGTGAAGCCCCAGGTCGCGACGAGCCAAAGGAGCGTCCCGCAAATGGACCCAGGCGTGATGTAGCGCCACTCCTGCTTCGCGTCAGGGAGGACGTAGTAGAGGACGGCGAGCACGAACATGATGATCACCGCGGTGATGGGCCAGCGCAGCCAGCTCCATACGACCGCGTAGTAGCGCTCGACGTTCAGCCGGTCCGCCACCAACTCTCCGGCGCTGGTGCCGAGGGCGAATCCGGCGACGCAGAGGGGGACGAGAAGGGCGGATACGACGGTGACGAAGATGGCGAGCCCCTGCGTCTTCCAGAACGGTCTCGTCTCCTTGACGTCGTAGGCGAGGTTGAGCGCGGTGCGCAGGGCGTCGATGCCGCGCGAGGCGCTCCAGAGCGCGATGGCGAGGCCGAGGGTGAGAAGCTTCGGGCGCTGCACGGTGACGATCGCGTCGAGGTGCTCCTTCACGATCGCCGTGGCGGCATCTGGCATCACCGCGGACAGGCGCGCCACCAGTTGGTCGGTAGCGCCTTTGACGGGTAGATACGCCGTGAGCGTGACGAGGAAGAAGAGGAAGGGGAAGAGCGAGAACAGGAAGTAATACGAGAGCTGGGCAGCCTTGTCGGTGACCGTGTGGTCGCTCCAATGCTGGTAGAGCTTCCGGGCGAGCCCTCGTAAGCCGAGCTCGCGAAACCCAGGGATTCGCATTGCCGTAAAGCTAGGCCCCGTGCGTACGGCATGGAACCTTTCAGGCCCGGTAGAGGACGGCGAGCGTCACGATGCCGCCACCCGCGGCGGGGTCTCCTTCCGGCGCTGGAGGAGAGCGCGGTTCGCGAGGGTGCGCTCGTCGAACCAGAGCGCGCGGGAGAGCCGCGCCAGATCGTCGGGATCGAGATCGAGCTCCTGCGCCGCGTCCCAGACCTGGTTCTGCGCCGACCAGAGATCGAGATGGAGGTGCAGCTTCTCCGCCAGCTCGACGAGCCCCGCGATCTGGCTCGCCGCGTCCCTGCCGCCTCCGACGAGGCGATCGACGAGCTTTCCGAGTAGATCGTGGAACTCGGGGACGATCGCGGCCTGATCGATCCGCGCGCCGAGACGCCTGGCGAGTTGCAGGGTGGCGACCAGATCGGCATGGGCCGAGGTGAGGTCGCTCCGGCCCTCGGCCACGGCGCGCGTCTGCTCCTGCGCCTGCCGGGTGAGCGCGACGTCCGCCGCGACCTGGATGGGGCGCGGCACGGGAGAATCGATCTCCCGGAGGAAATCGATGAGGCGCCGGTTCGATTCGTAGATGCGCAGGTAGTCCTCTTCGTACTGGCGCATGGTCTCGTCGAGGAGCGTCCCGGCGAGCCTCCTGCGTTCGTCGAGGAAGAGGTCGCGCAGGGTGTAGTCGCGGCCGGTGAATTCGCGGTCGATCTCGCGGACCACCTGCGCGAGGGAGAGTCCGGAGAACCGCGCGAAGAGGCGGCGCTCCGTCTCTTGATGGGCGGACGCTTCGTACGGGCGGAGGCCGCAGCGGAAATCGGCGCCGGAGAAGTGGAGCACGCACGCGGTCAGGTTCCGCTGCTCTCCGGTGACGCGGCTGCGCACCTCGAGGTGCTGCATCGCGAGCGTCGCGCCGCCGGCCTTCTCGCGGCGGCGGCTGCGCACCGTCACGTCGTAGCAGTAGAGGCTCGCCGTCCGCTCCTCGTCGAACAGGTTGGAGATGGCGGAGTGCGCCGCGACACCTTCGAGGGTCACGACCGAAGGCTTGACGAGCATGTCGTACACGCGGGAGCCGTCGCGCAGGTCGGGGAGATTGGACGGAGCGCGCGAAAGCGACTCGTCGAAGGCGGGCTCCAGGTCGATCCCGGTCGCGTCGCGACCCACCTGGAGCGCGCGCGCGGCGTACTTGAGGATCTGTACCGTCTCCAGGCCGGAAATCTCGGCGAAGAACCACCCGCAGCTCGTGTACATGAGCTGCGCGTTCCGTTGCAGCTCGCAGAGATCGAGGGCGCGCACCCGGTTGCGGGCATCGAGGGGCAGGACCGCCTGCCGCGCGAGGAAGTCGTCGGTCGTGTCGCGATCGAGGATGACGCCGATGTACTCGTCTCGCGCCTGCCACGGGTCGGCGAAGAGCTGTCCGGCCTCGCGCGCGTAGAGATCGGCGAGCTTGTCGCGGACCTCGTCGAGCGCGGCGCGCAACGGACCGCGCCATCCCTGGCGCCAGCCGTGCTGCCCGCCGACCTGGCAGCCGCAGTCGCTCCTCCAGCGCTCGACCCCGTGGGCGCAGCTCCACGAGCTATTCTCGGCGATCTGCGCCTCGTCGCGAGGCGGGAACAGCTCGAGCGCCTGGGCGAGGTTCACGAGCTCGATGTCCTTGCGGCTCTGCAGATTTCGCAGCGCGGAGGCGAGTACCTCGTCGCCGCCCTTCTTGTGATGCCCGAAGGTTTCGCCGTCGATGGCCACGACCAGTAGCTCGTCGTGGGCGCGGGCATCGTTGAACCCCTGCTCGAGGCGCCCGACCAGATCTTCTCCCGAGGAGAGCGCCTCGCCGAAGGCGACCGCGCGGGCGATGGGGCCGTCGTAGAAGAAGACGGTGATGGTGCGGCCTCCGCCGACGTCGACGAAGTACGGCACCGTAGGATCGAACTGGGCGTTCCGCGCGTCTTGCCACAGGCCGGATTCGCCGCGGACGCGGACGCACTGGTAGGGCGAGAGCACGGTGAAGCGGATTCCCTCGTCGAGGAGTGCGCGGAGCGTGCCGGTGTCGGCCGCTGCCTCGGGCAGCCAGATCCCCTCGGCGTCCCTGCGGAACCGCTTCTTGAAATCGGCGAGCCCCCACCGGATCTGGGTGCGGCGATCGCGATCGTTGCAGAGCGGCAGGATGGCGTGCGAGTAGGCCTGTGCGATCGCATTGCCGTGGCCGCGCACGCGCACGCTGTACGCGTCGGCCTCGATCACCCGCTCGTAGCTCTGCGGCGCCGCACGCTCCATCCAGGCGAGCAGCGTCGGCCCGAAGTTGAAGGAGATGTGGCGGTAGTTGTTGACGATGTCGCGGATGCGCCCCGCGCCGTCCTTCAGGCGCGCCGCTCCGTTCGGGCCGTAGCACTCGGCGGCGATGCGCGAGTTCCAGTCGTGAAACGGTGCGGCGCTGTCCTGTACTTCGACCTCCTCGAGCCAGGGATTCTCGCGCGGCGGCTGGTAGAAGTGGCCGTGCAGGCAGACGAAGCGCCGGTTCATGGGCCGGAAAGTACGCATTCGCGGAACCGGGTTGTGGCACCGGGCGCCCGGCTTGTCGAGATGCGGGCTGGCCGTGCCAGGGGGCTCGACGAAGGCCACATTGCGCTTCGACCTCTACCGGAGAACCCCAATGAATGCCATCGACCTTCTGAAAAAGCAGCACGAAGAAGCGAAGGAGCTCCTGTCTGCCCTCGAAGAAGCCGAGGTCGAGGAGAAGGAGGAGCTGTTCGAGAAGCTCGCCGACGCGCTCGCGATGCACGCGGCCATCGAGGAGCAGCACTTCTATCCCGCGACGAAGGACGACAGGACCGAGGAGCTGCTCCAGGAAGCGGTCGAGGAGCACCTTTCGGTCAAGCGACTCATTGCCGACCTGCTCGACATGCCGCCGTCCGAGGCCCAGTTCGACGCCAAGGTGAAGGTGCTGAAGGAACAGCTCGAGCACCACATCGAGGAGGAAGAGAGCGAGCTCTTCCCCAAGGTGAAGAAGGCGCACAAGGCCCAGGAGCTCGACGATCTCGGCGCGCTGATGGAAGCGACCGCCGCGGAGCTCGAGCAGAGCGAGCCGCGCTACCAGGTCCCGCTCGAGACCGGAGAAGCCGCCCCGATTGATTAGGCGGCTTTTTGCGAGACGAGGAGCGATCCGAGGAGGCGCCCGGACCGGAGCAGGCCGTCGACCCGCGGCCGGTTCGGCGCGCACGCCTCGATTACGCCCACCACTTCCGCGTCGACGAAGATGGGGAAGGCCACCGTCCAGTGGAGGCCTTCCGCCCGCGCCACGTCGCCGAAGTCGGCGAGATCTAGATCGTTCGACTGCAGCATCGGACGGCCGAGGGAGGCGACGCGCGCTCCGAAGCTCGAGAGCTGCCCGGCGGCTTCCCACGCGTCGCGCAAGGGCTCGAGGCCGGACGCGACGCTCCACAGCGTTACCTGCTCGTCGAGAGCCGGTCCGAAGAAGATCAAACGAGCGACGGGCCACCCCGACTCGATGCAGAGGTCCTCGAACGCGGTGCGCAGGGTGAAGCCGTCGGTCATGGAAAATAGGAGACGCGACGGGTAGGCCGAAGGTCAAGGAGCCGTCCGGGGTTTCGGGTAGGCTCGTGTGGTGCGCGCGCTGCTCCTTTCCGCACCCGAGGGCCTGTTCTGCGCCGAAGGAGGATTCCACGTCGACCCGCGCCTGCCGGTCCCGTTCGCGGTGGTGACCCACGCGCATGCCGACCATGCCACGGCGGGATGCGGAAGGTACCTGTGCGCCGCGCCGTCGTTGCCGCTGCTCGCGCAGAGGCTCGGGGGCGAGGCCGCGCTGGAAGGCGTTCCGTACGGCGAGAAACGAGCGCTCGGCTCCGCCACCGTCTCCTTCCATCCCGCGGGCCACGTGCTCGGCTCCGCGCAGGTCCGCATCGAAAGCGCGGGGACGGTGTGGGTGGTCACCGGGGACTACAAGCGCGAGCCCGATCCGACTTGCGCGCCATTCGAGCGCGTTCCCTGCGACGTGCTCGTCACCGAGGCGAGCTATGCGCTGCCGATCTTCCGCTGGGACGATCCGCGCGACGTGATGCGCGACATCCACGGCTGGTGGACGGCGAACGCGCAAAAGGCGTCGGTGCTCTTCTGCTACGTCCTGGGAAAGGCGCAGCGGATCCTGGCGGGGCTCGCGGAGCTCACCGAGCGGCCGGTCTACGTGCACGGCGCCATCGAGCCGATCGCGGCCATCTATCGCGAGGCGGGCGTCCGCATGCTCCCGACGCTTCCCGTCGCCGAGACGCAAAAGGGACGATCGTTCGCGGGAGAGCTGATCCTTGCGCCCCTGACCGCGCGGGGTCTGCCGTGGATGAAGCGATTCGGCGACTTCGAGAGCGCTTTTGCGTCGGGGTCGATGCGGATCCGGGGGCAGCGGCGCAGGCGCGCGTTCGACCGCGGCTTCGCGCTCAGCGACCACGCCGACTGGCCCGGTCTGTTGCGCACCGTCCGCGAGACAGGCGCGAAGCAGGTCTTCGCGACGCATGGGCATGGCGAGGCGCTCTCGCGGTACCTGCGCGAGCAGGGCGTCGACGCTGCGTCCATCGGCACCGTCCAGCCGAGCGACCCGGAAGGCGATTAGTGCGGAGGTTTGCCCAGCTCTACGACGCGCTCGATGCGACCACCTCGACCAACGCGAAGGTGGCAGCGATGCGCGCCTACTTCGCGGACGCGCCGGCGGCGGACGCGGCGTGGGCGGTCTTCTTCCTCATCGGAGCGCGATTGAAGCGCCTCATCGCCCCGCGTCTCGTCGCCGGATGGGCGCTCGAGGAGACGGGCACAGCGGGGTGGATGTTCGAGGAATGCTACTCGGCGGCGGGCGACGTCGGCGAGGTGATCGCGCTCCTCATCGACGCGCGCCGCGGCGGTCCGCCGCCGCCCACCGAAGGCCTGGCGCTGTCCCGGCTCATCGAAGATGTCTTGCTCCCGCTTCGCGACACAGACGAGGCGCGCAAGCGCGAAGCCGTGGTGCGGCTCTGGTCGTCGATGCCCGCGCGCGAGATCTTCCTCCTCGTCAAGCTCCTCACGGGCGAGTTTCGCGTCGGAGTTTCCCGGACGCTGGCCGTCCGCGCGCTCGCGCAGCACGCCGGCCTCGAGCCGCGAGTGGTCGAGCATCGCCTGATGGGGACCTGGGAGCCGTCGGCCACGGCCTTCGAGGCGCTCGTCGCTCGTGAGGACGGCGGCACCGACCTGTCGCGGCCCTATCCGTTCTTCCTCGCCTCGCCGCTCGAGGAGGATCCCGCGTCTCTCGGCGAAATCGCCGAGTGGCAGACGGAGTGGAAGTGGGACGGAATCCGCGCCCAGCTCGTTCGTCGGGCCGGGCAGTCGTGGCTCTGGTCTCGCGGCGAGGAGCTGATCACGGCGCGCTTTCCGGATCTCGAGCCGGTCTTCGCCGCGCTCGGCGACGGCACGGTTCTCGACGGAGAAGTGCTGGCCTTCCGCGACGGCGCTCCGCTGCCGTTCTCCGTCCTGCAGCGCCGGATCGGCCGGCAGAAGCTCACCGAGAAGATCCTCGCCGAGGCGCCGGCGGCGTTCATGGCGTACGACCTGCTCGAGGAGGACGGGATCGATCTGCGCGACCGGCCGATGTCGGAGCGGCGCGAGCGGCTGTTGCGTGTCGCCACGGGCCGCGCCGAGCGGCTGACCGTTTCACCCGAGGTGGACGCGGCGAGCTGGGAGGAGCTCGCGGGGCTGCGCCGCTCGGCCAGGACGCGGGGAGTCGAGGGACT
>JBJMQD010000038.1:0-2774 GCA_045802855.1 Myxococcales bacterium
CTACGATCTCATGTTGCAGATCGCAGCGCTCAAGGGCGGGAGTGCGCCGCCCGCGGCCGCGCTCACCGCGTATTCGAGGGACGAGGATCGCGAGCGGGCGCTCGCGGCGGGTTTCCGGATGCATCTCGCCAAGCCGATCGCGCCCGATGCTCTGGTCTCGGCGGTGGCGCTCCTCGCCGGGCGACCCTTGGCAAAGAATCAAGTTGCGGGACCACCGAGCTAAGGCGCAGTTCGCTCAGGGCGCTGGCACGGTGAAGATGAACGTGCTGCCGGACCCCGGTCCGTTCTCGGCCCAGATGCGGCCGCCTTGCGCTTCCACGATGCATCTCGAGATGTAGAGCCCCAGGCCCAGACCACGCCGGTCGCGGCGCCCGACCTGCCAGAACCTCCCGAAGATGGCTTCCAGGTTCTCGGCCGGGATTCCCGGTCCCGTGTCGGAGACCGCCACGCGCATCTCGCCATTCACGCCCTCTGCCCGGACGGAAATGCGCGCCGCCGGCGGAGAGAACTTGATCGCGTTTCCGATCAGATTGGCGACGACCTGCAGCGAGCGGTCGTGATCGAATCGGGCGAGAAGCGGCGGACCGCCGATCTCTTCCAGCCGGATTCCGCGCGCATCGGCGGGGGCCTGGAAGATCTCGACTGACTCATGGACGAGGGCCCGCAGGTCGCCTTCGATGGCCGTCACCTGGAGCTTTCCCGCCTCGATGCTGGCGACGTCGACCAGGTCTCCGATCAGCCGGTTCATCCGGGCGGTGAGCCGCTGGATGGTGGCGGCGCGAGGCAGGACCACCGCGTTGCCGTCGCCCGGCCCCCCGGCTTCCCGCGCGAGCATCTCCGCGTTCATGGCGATGCCGCCGAGCAGCGTCCGCAGGTCGTGGCTGACCATCGCCAGGAAGATGTCGCGTGTGTTGAGCGCCTCGTCGGACGTCCCGCGCTCGGTGAGCAAGTGCTGATCGGTTTCGTCCCTTTCCAGGCGGAGCAAGTTGGCCAGTGCGCGCCGGCGCTCCTCGCGCTCCTTCCGGATGCTTTCGTCCGCCGAGGCGCGTTCGCTCTGCAGGGCATCGTCCGCGAGCGCGCGCTCCTCGACGACCTGGGCGGTGCGCGGCTCGTGCCCTTTGTCGTCCGCGCTGTCGCGCGCCGACTGCAGGACCTCGTCGGCCGCTTCCCTCGCCCGCTGGACGACGGCGTCGGCCGAGTCATCAACGACCTCGCGGCGCTTGCCGAGCTCGCGGTCCGTCTTGCCGCGCTCGGCGCGCAAGCTTTCGTCGGTCTGCTCCCGTCCGCGGAATGATTCAGACACGAAAACTCCCCAGCGCGAGGAAAGCGCGTCGCGCTCAAAGACATAGCCGCACCCGTTCGTGCTAGCCCGGGTGCCTTGCGGCATTCGTGCTGGACGGCCGGGCATGCCCTTTCGAAACGGATCTTGGCAGCTGGAGCGTGAACGTGGTGCCGCTCTCCGCGGACGATTCCGCGGTGACCCGCCCATCATGCGCCGCCGCGATTTGCGAAACGATGAATAGCCCCAGGCCGACGCCGCCCTTCTGATCGGCGGACGCGCCCCGGACACCCCGGCGATAGGCCTTGAACAGTTCCGGTAGCGCCCCCGCCGGAATAACTCCGCCTCCATTGTGGACCTTGATCTCGACGACATCCGCCGCCGATGCCATCGAGCGCACTCGCACAGGCGAGCCGGAGCCATACTGGATGGCGTTGGCGATCAGGTTGGTCAGCGCTTGCTCGATGCGATCCGGATCCCAGGAGCCCGTAGCGTCGCCCGCGGTCTCCAGCAGTATCTCGCTCGAGGGATGCGCGCTGCGACATTCCTCGACCGAATCCTTGCAAATCGCGTGGAGATTTGCGTGCGCGAGGACGACCGGCAGCCCATCCGGCGCTTGCGTACGGGCATAGTCGAGCAAATCGCTGATGAGCCTCGCCATCCGGGCAGCGCTGCGGGCCACGCGATCGAGCGAGGCCACCGACGAGGGCGTCAACCCTGCCTGGCGCCGCAACAGGCCGATGGAGCCGGTGATGGTCGCCAGCGGATTGCGCAGGTCGTGCCCTACGATACCGACGATTTGCTGCTGGAAGTGCACGTTCGACCGCGCCGCGGCGAGATCGTGCCGGTCCGAGGTCACGTCGCGTAGCGAGATGACGACGTCTTCGACCCCGTCTTGCAAGTCGCGGAGCGCGGTGGCGTCCGCCAGGAGCGACGCCCGGCCGGCTTCCGTCGCGATGCACAGCTCGGTGCGGACCAGCGCCGGTTCCTCTGTTGCCTGCGTCAGGAGCGCGGCTGCGTTCCGTTTGCCGCTTGCGTCTACGCACCACCACCGGTCATCGTCGAATCGCGCACCGACCAGCGCGTCCCGCGGGTGGCCGAGAATGCGCTCCGCGGCCTGGTTGACGAGCGTCATCCGCCCGGCAGTGTCGACGACGACCACCCCGTCCTGTACCGGTTCGAGGAGGCGCAAGAGCGCCTGCTCCTTGGCGGCGGCATCGGCGAGGAGGTCCTCGACCAGGCGGTTTGCCTCCGCGAAGGCCCGCAACGCCTTCCGCTCGTCTGTCACGTCGAGCGCGACGATGCCGACGCCGACGGGTTGACGATCGCTCGGCCGGAGGACCGGGTGCAGCTTGACGAAGATGCACCGCCCCTTGGAGGCGAACTCGACGTCGAGCGCTTCGCCCGAAGCGGAATGGCGCAGGCCTTCCGCGAGCTCGGTCGGCAAGCGAGCCAGCGCGTCGCCGGTCTGGTAGTGGGCCGCGACGGGGAGCCC
>JBJMQD010000146.1:0-15380 GCA_045802855.1 Myxococcales bacterium
ATCGTCAAGGGTAGAAGCGCTTCCTGACGATCCTTGCGGACCCAGAGGAAGGCCGACCCTTTCGGCGTGCACATCCACTTGTGGCAGTTGCCCGTGTAGTAGGCCGCAGAAAGACCGCGCAGATCGAGCGGCAGCATCCCGGGTGCGTGCGCGGCATCGACCAGCGTGTCCACGCCGCGCTCCTCGAGCGCCCGCACCATCTCCGCAAACCCGCCGGGCACGATCGATTCGAAGAAGCGGATCGACTCCGCGATGCAGAGGAGCCCGGTGACGTCGTCGGTTCCTTGCAGATCGAAGAGCAGCCGGAACCGGGACCTGTCCGTCCGCGGAGCGTTGTAGCCGTGGCTGATCGTCAACGGCAGAAGGGCTTCCTGGCGATCCTTGCGGACCCAGAGGAAGGCGGAACCCTTCGGGGTGCACATCCACTTGTGGCAGTTGCCCGTGTAGTACGCCGCCGAAAGCTCCTGCAGATCGAGCGGCAACATCCCCGGTACGTGCGCTCCGTCGACCAGCGTGTCCACGCCGCGCTTCTCGAGCGCCCGTACTATCTCCACGATCGGGAAGACGAGCCCGGTCGGGCTGGTCACGTGGTCGACCATCGCGAGCCGCGTGCGCGGGCCTATGCGAGCGACCACCGCGTCGATCACTTCCGACGGCGAACGGATCGGAAACGGGACGTCCGCGACGACCACCTTCACGCCGCGCCGTTCCTGGGCGCGGAGCGTGTTGTGGCATGCGTTGTAGGCGTGCGAAGTGGTGAGTAGCTCGTCTCCCGGGCGGAGATCCAACGAGCGCACCACCGTGCTGACGCCGGTGCTCGCGTTCTTCACGAAAGCGAGATCGTCCGGATTGGCTCCGACGAAGGCCCCGAGAACGCTGCGTGCCTCGTCGAGGAGCTTCTCTACCTCCCGGAAGAAGACGAGCGGTTGTCGCTCCATCCGCGCCCGCCACTCGGTCTGTTTCTCCAGCACCGCCCGCGGACAAGCCCCATACGAGCCGTGATTCAAGAACACGATCCCGGGATCGAGGAGGAAATGACGCGCAAGCTCGGACGGCACTAGCTGACCCTCTCTTCGTTTCGCATCGCGGGCATGCTCGTCACGGTCCCCTCGCGAGCCTCGCCAGCTGCTCCTTGCGGATGGCCAGGATCTCCCGGAGCACGATCTGCGCCGTCGCTGCCGCCGGCACCGCGATGATGGCGCCGGCCAGGCCCATGAACTCGGCCATGAAGAGGATCGCGAGCGTCGTGATGAGCGGGTTGATGTGTACGGTTCGGCGGAAGATGAGCGGGCTCAGCACGTTTCCTTCGAGCTGCCCGTAGAGGATGAAGTAGATGGCTGTGATGAGCGCCTTCAACGGACCTCCGGTCGCCAGCGCGAGGAGCGTGACGGTGACCCCCGCCACGATCGGGCCCGCGTACGGAATGGCGCTCGACAAGCCGCTCAAAAGTCCGAGAGGAAGGAAGAACGGCATGCCCGTGATGGCGAGGAACGTGGTGGTGAGGATGGCGTTGATCGAGCAGATGGTGATGAGGCCGCCGACGTAGCCGCCCACCGATCCGTAGATCTTCAGCGCGATCCGTTCGTACCGTTCCCGGTTCGCCGCCGACGCCTCCTGAAGCGCGGCAGTGATCAACTCGCCGCCGAAGAGCAGCATGAAGATGGCGAGCAGTATCAGCGTGACCAGCGCGCCGAGGACGCTGAGCAACCCCCCGATCGCGACCAGCACCGGAGCGACGGCTCCCGCCGCCGCGGGAACCGCCTGCTTGAGCTGCCCCGAGAGGTCGAAGCGCGAGTCGAGGAAGAGGAACAGGCGGGTGTGGCGAAGCTTGTCCCAGAGCGTCGGCGCGTCGGTGATGAACATCTTCGCCTGCGCGACCACCGGCGGAACGATGACGAAGCTGAGCCCGATCACGAGGAGGAGCAGGGTCAACACCACGGCCAGCACGGCCCACCTGCGGCGCAGGCCTCGCGCCTCGAGTGCCTCGACCGCATGGTTCAACGCCACCGCGATGAGCGCGGCCCCGAGCGCGAGGGTGACCGAGAACTGCGTCCGGAGAAGGAAATAGACCAGCGCGACGACGCCGAGGAAGCCGAACGCGACGGTGAAGACCGTCTTCACCGACACCTGTGAGCTCGAGCGGAAGTCGGGCATCGCGGCTCTCAGGCGCGGGAAGCGGCGCGGCTTCGCTGTCCCGCATCGCCCGCGGAGCGCAGCGCCGAGATCGCCTCCGCGTAGCTCTTCTTGCCAAATACCGCGGTTCCGGCGACGAGCACCGTCGCGCCCGCCGAAGTCACCCGGCCCGCGGTCTCCGGGGCGATGCCCCCGTCCACCTCTACGCGGACGGGCAGGTTGCGGCGCTGCACCGCGTTCGCGACACGCTCGATCTTCGGCAAGCATGCTTCGATGAAGCTCTGCCCGCCGAATCCCGGATTGACCGTCATCACCAGCACCAGGTCGACGGATTCGAGGATCCACTCGACGGGCTCGGGAGAACTGTGCGGATTCAACGCCACCCCCGCGGTGCAGCCGGCTGCCCTTATCTGCTGCAGCGTCCGGTGCAGGTGCGTCGACGCCTCGAGATGCACGGTGATGTTCGCCGCGCCGGCCTTCGCGAACGCCTCGACGTACTTCTCGGGCTCGACGATCATGAGATGGCAGTCGAGCGGCTTCGTCGCCGTGCGCTTCATGGCGGCGACGACCGGTGGCCCCCAGGTGATGTTGGGGACGAATCGGCCGTCCATCACGTCGACGTGGATGAGATCGGCGCCTCCCGCCTCGACGGCGTGGATCTCGGCTCCGATGCGGGAGAGGTCGCAGGAGAGGAGCGACGGGGCAATCTCGATGGTCATCGGGTCTCCCGGCGAAGGCGCAAGCGCACGGCGAAGAACCCGTCCGTGCCCGTCCGGTGCGGCAGGGTCAAGAGGCGGTCTCGCGCGTCGAGGCAGTCCACGCCCGCGCGGGGCATGGCCCATCCCGCGGGCGGCGGCTCGGGCGAGAAATGCGGGTGAGCGGCGAGGAAGCGCTCGACCTGCTCGTCGCACTCCTCGGGCGTGAGCGTGCAGACCGAGTAGACGAGCAATCCGCCTCCTTTCACGCTGCGTGAAACCGCCGCGAGGAGGCGCGCCTGCACTTGCGACAGGCGATCGACGTCTTCGGGCGTACGGCGCAGCTTCACCTCCGGATGGCGGCGCACGGTCCCGAAGCCGGAGCAGGGCGCGTCCAGGAGGACGACGTCGAACCGCGGGTCGCCCGGAAGCGGCTGCGTGGCATCCGCGGCCAGCGCACGTACGTTTGCGAGCCCGAGGCGGCGCGCGGCGTCTTCCACGAGCTTCGCTTTGCGCGCGTGGAGATCGATCGCCAGCACCTCGCCTGCGCCCAGCTCCGCCAGATGGCACGCCTTGCCTCCCGGCGCGGAGCACGCGTCGAGCACGGAAGCGCCTTCGGGCGGCGCGGTGTACAGCGACACGAGCTGCGCTGCCTCGTCCTGCGCCTGGAAGCATCCCTGCTCGTACCCATCGATGTCGAGGGCGGGCGGCGCGCCTTGCGCGAGGATCAGCGCGTCCGGCGAATATTCGCCCGGAGTCCACTCGATCCCCGCGTCGCGCAGCGCCCGCATCGCCTCCTCGTGGCTCGACTTGCGCCGCGCAATCCGGATGGTCGCCCGCGCCTGCTCCTGGTTCGCGGCGCAGAGCTTCTCCGTTTCCCCGGCGCCGAGCCATTTCGACCAGCGCTCGACGATCCAACGCGGATGGGCGTACTTCGCGGCGACATGCCCGACCGGGTCGGCCTCGCTCGAGGGCAGCGGCGCCGGCGCACGTTTTTCCGAGAGGCGCCGCAGCACCGCATTGGCGTAGCCCGAGGCACGGCCCCCGCCGAGGGCGCGCACCACCTCGACCCCTTGATCGACCACGGCCCGCGCCGGCACGCGGGGATGATGGAGCAATTCGAAGGCGGACAGGCGCAACGACGTCCGCACGCTCGCGTCGAGCTCCTCGAGGGGGCGGTCCGAGTGCACCGCCAGCGCCCGATCGAGCTCGAGCTGCCAGCGCAGCGTTCCGTAGGTCAGCTCGGTGGCGAGCGCCGCCTCGCGCGCCTCCAGGACGCCGGCAGCCCGCAGCGCAGAATCGAGCGCCAGGTTCGCGAAGGCTCCTCCCTGCTCGACGCGGAGAAGCACTTCTGCCGCGATCCGCCGCGCCGGGGACACGAGCACTGGGGGCTTGTAACCCCCGGCCGTTCGGCGGTCTAGCGCCGCCAGCCGATTCCACGTTGCGCGAAGATGCCGAGGACGGATACAGTCCTTGCCCCATGCGTAACCTCCAGCACCGGAGTCGTCTTTGGGAGCCGCACGGCCGCCGTCGAGCTTCCCGGTGATCTGCTGACGCCGTTCGGCGTCTTCTGCCTCCTCGATCAGCAGCAACCTCCAGGTAGCGACGCCTTCCTCTTCGAGGGAGCGCTCGGCCGGTACAGCTACGTCGGCGTCTCCGGCAGCGCGAAAGCGCCGCGGCTGACATTCAACGCGGAACCGCGCTCGGACGTGCACCCGCTCGAGGCGCTGCGAGCACAGCTGGAACAGATCCGGTCGGAGAAGTCCCCGGATCTGCCGCCCTTCTGCGGCGGCTATGTCGGATATCTGGGATGGGCCGCATCCGGGTGGAGCGAGAAGATCCCGCAGCGCCTCGGCCCGGATCCCCTCTTTCCCGAGGCCGACCTCCTGCACGTTACCGAGCTCGTCTCCTTCGACCACCGGCAAGGACGAGCCTGGGCGGTGGCGACCGGCACCGACGATCCCGCACGTCGCGCGGAAGCCCTCGCCCGCCGCGTGCTCGCCGTATTCGGCGACGGCAGAAGGAGCAGCGTCCGGTGGCCCGACGCGCTCCGTCGACCCGCCGCGCAGTCGCTCGCCGCCGGGCTGTTCGGAGGGAAGCGGCCCGTGCGCGGGCTGCCCGAGCCGCGACCGCTCGGCGGCGGAGAGCGCGCTTTCAAAGCGGCCGTCCGCAAGGCCCTCGACTACATCTACGCGGGCGACATCTTCCAGGTGGTGCTCTCGCAACGATTCGAGCTGCCCGATTGCAACGGGTTCTCCCTCTACCGGACGCTGCGGGCAGCCTCTCCCGCGCCGTACCATTTCTATCTGCGGCTCGGCGGGCGCGAGCTGTTCGGCGCCTCGCCCGAGTTGCTCGTCGAGGTCGATCAGGGACAGATGGTGGTGCGCCCCATCGCCGGAACGCGGCGCCGCGGCGAATCGGCGAAGGAGGACGCGGAGCTCGAGCGCGACCTCAAGGCCGATCCGAAGGAAAGGGCAGAGCACACCATGCTCGTCGACCTGGGCCGCAACGACGTCGGACGCGTCTCGCGCATCGGCACCGTCCGCGTCCCGCGCCTCATGGAGATCGAGCGGTTCAGCCACGTCATGCATCTCGTCAGCGAGGTGAACGGCAAGCTCCACCGGGGGCTCGGGAGCGTGGACGCTTTCGCCTCCGCATTCCCGGCCGGGACGCTGTCCGGCGCTCCCAAGATCCGGGCGCTGCAGATCATCGACGAGCTGGAAACGGTGCAGCGCGGGCCGTACGGTGGCGCGGTGGGGTGGTTCTCGGGCGCGGGGGACGTCCAGCTCGCCATCGCCATCCGCACCTTGTTCCGCTCGGGCGAGCGGCTGTTCGCCCAGGCCGGCGCCGGCATCGTGGCGGACTCGACCCCGGAGCGGGAATGGGAGGAAGTGCTGGCGAAGGTGCGCGCCTCGGTCGGCGCGGCGTACGGCGCGGTCGCGGGACGCGACGCCGCTCTCGCGGAGGCGGCCACCCGATGAGCCGCAAACCGAAGGTAACCGTCATCGACAATTACGATTCGTTTACCTACAACCTCGTCCAGAGGCTAGGGGAGCTGGGCGCTACGATCGACGTCCTGCGCAACGACGCGGTGACCGTGGACGACCTCGTCGAGCGCAAGCCCGAGCGCCTCGTGCTCTCCCCGGGGCCCTGCACGCCCAACGAAGCCGGCATTTGCCTCGAGACGATCCGGCGGTTCTGCGGCCTCGACGGCAAGCGCATCCGTCCGGTCCCCCTCCTCGGCGTCTGCCTCGGCCACCAGAGCATCGGACAGGCTTTCGGCGGACGCGTCGTGCGCGCCCGCGCGCCGGTGCACGGAAAGGCGGAAGAGATCGTGCACGACAAGAGCGCCCTCTTCCGCGGCGTCCCCCGCCCGCTCCTCGCGGGCCGCTATCATTCGCTGGTGGTGGACGAGAAGTCGCTCCCCAAGGAGATCGTCGTCAGCGCCCGCACCCGCGACGGCATCGTCATGGCGGTGCGCCATCGCAAGCTGCCCGTCTTCGGGGTGCAGTTCCATCCGGAATCGATCCTCACTCCCGACGGGCAAACGCTGCTCGCCAACTTCCTCGCGGTGGAAGCGTGACGCTCCTTTCGGCGATCCAGGCGGTGATGCAGGGGCAGAACCTCACCCGCGAGGAGGCCGGAGCGGCGATCGAGGAGATGCTCACCGGTACCGCGCCCGCCTCGCAGATCGCAGCGCTCCTCGTCGCGCTGCGCATGAAAGGCGAGACGCCCGACGAGATCGCCGGCGCCGCGCAGGCGATGCGGGCGCGCGCCGTCCGGGTCGAGGTGCCGCTCGACCGGCTCATCGACACTTGCGGCACCGGCGGCGACGGCGCGCACACCTTCAACATCTCCACCACCTCCGCTTTCGTCGCCGCTGCCGCCGGTGCCCGGGTCGCGAAGCACGGCAACCGCGCGGCATCCTCGAAGTGCGGCAGCGCCGACGTGCTCGCCGCCCTCGGCGCGGAAGTGGAGCTCTCTCCCAAAGGCGTTGCCGCTTGCATCGAAGAGGTCGGTATCGGGTTTCTCTTCGCGCCGGCACACCACGCGGCGATGCGCCACGTCGGACCCGTACGCAAGGAGCTCGGCGTGCGGACGCTCTTCAACCTGCTCGGACCGCTCGCGAACCCCGCCGGAGTGCGCCGGCAAGTCGTCGGCGTTCCGGCTCCTCAGTTCGTCCTCGTGCTCGCGCGGACCCTCGGCGAGCTCGGCGCGGAGCGGGCCTTCGTCGTCCACGGGCACGGCGGTCTCGACGAGATCTCCACCGCCGGACCGACGATGGTCGCCGAGACCCGGAACGGCTCCGTGCGCGAGATGCAGATAACTCCGGAAGAGCTCGGCGTCGCACCGGCGCCGGTCGCGGAGCTGCGGGGCGGCGACGCCCAGCGCAACGCGGAGTTGCTCCTCGCCGTGCTCCGCGGCGAAAAGGGCCCGCGGCGAAGCGCGGTGCTGCTCAACTCGGCCGCCGCCATCGCGGCATCGGGCCTGTGCGAGACCTTGCGAGACGGCGTGCGGCTCGCGGAGCAGGCGATCGATTCGGGCGCCGCGCTCGCCCGCGTGGAACGGTTCGTCCAGGCGACGAAGGCGCACAAGGCGGCGCAAGGAGCGGCTTCGTGAATCACCTCGAACACCTGGTCAATGCCTCCCTCGAGCAGATGGCCGCCCGCGCCGCTCGCGTGCCGCTCGCCGAGGTGCGGGCGCGGGCGCTCGCTCGCGAGGCGCCGCGCGGTTTCGCGTCCGCTTTGAAGGCGGCGAAGGAGCGAGGTGACATCGCGCTCATCGCGGAGGCGAAGCGCGCCTCTCCCAGCCGCGGAGCGATCGCCGCCGACCTCGACCCGGCGCGGCTGGCCCGCTCGTACGAGAAGGGCGGCGCCGCGTGCATGTCCGTGCTCACCGAGCGCGCGAGCTTCGGCGGATCCCTGGAGGACCTCGTGCAGGCCCGGGCCGCCTGCGGGTTGCCGGTCCTGCGCAAGGACTTCCTGGTGACGCCGTATCAGATCTGGGAGGCGCGAGCGTACGGCGCGGACGCGGTGCTGCTCATCGCCGCCGCGCTGGACGCGGCCGCGCTGGTCGAGCTTCGCGGCCTCGCCCGCGAGCTGCGGCTCGACGTGCTCTTCGAGGTCCATGGCGAATCCGAGATCGAGGCGGCCCGCGCGGTGCGGCCCGATCTGCTCGGGATCAACGCGCGCGATCTCAAGACGCTGGCCGTCGACGCTGGCGCGTTCGCGCGTCTTCTGCCGCACGCGCGCGGGATCGCGCCTCTGGTCGCCGAGAGCGGCGTGAGGACGCCGGCCGACGCGCGCCGCTACGTGAAGGAAGGGGCCGACGCGCTTCTCGTCGGCGAGGCGCTCTCGTCGGCGAACGATCCCGAGTACGCGACGCGCGCCCTGGTGCGCGGATGACGATCCGGGTCAAGCTCTGCGGAGTACGGCGCCCCGAGGATGCGGTCCTCTGCGCGGCCGCCGGCGCCGACGAAGTGGGAGTGGTCTTCGCCGAGCGGAGCAAGCGCCGGGTGACGGTCGACGAGGCACGCCGGATCCGCAAGGCGCTCCCCGGGCACGTTCCGCTGGTGGGCGTCTTCCAGGACGCGCCGCTCGACGAGGCGCTCCGGATCGCGCGCGAGGTGGGCCTCGCCGCGCTGCAGTTCCACGGAAAGCTGCCCGCGCCCGGAGGCGACTTGCCGCTTTACGCCGCGCTCCAGGTGAATGGGGCCGATCTCGCAGGCGTGTCTGATCTGGCGGGCTTCAGCCGCGTGCTCCTCGACGGCCCCGCTGGAGGCTCTGGCGTGTCGTTCGCCTGGTCGGTGGCGCGGACCGCGCGGGGCAAGGTGGCCGGAGAAGTTTTCGTTGCGGGCGGCCTGCACCCCGGAAACGTGGCCGAGGCGATCCGCGCCGCCGAGCCGCACGGCGTCGATGTCGCTTCCGGCATCGAGGGGCCGGATGGTTTCAAGGACCCTACGCTCTTGCACGCCTTCGTCCGCGCCGCGCGAGGTGCCCGGTGAATGAAATGATTCCGCTCTTCTCCTGGGATCCGGGGCCCTTCCCCGACGAGCGCGGCCGCTTTGGCGCCTTCGGTGGCCGCTTCGTTCCCGAGACGCTCATCCCCGCGCTCGACGAACTTTTCGCGGCGTGGCGGTCTGCCCGGGCCGATTCCGCCTACCGCGACGAGCTGGCCGCCCTCTTGCGGGACTACGCCGGCCGTCCGACGCCGCTCCTCGCCGTAAAGCGCCTTGCCGAGGCTTGCGAGGTCCGCGCGCGCGTCTACCTGAAGCGCGAGGACCTCCTCCACACCGGCGCCCACAAGCTCAACAACACGCTCGGCCAGGCGCTGCTCGCGCGGCGGATGGGCAAGAAGCGCGTCATCGCCGAGACGGGCGCCGGCCAGCACGGCGTCGCCACCGCCACCGTCTGCGCGCTCCTCGGTCTCGAATGCGTCGTCTACATGGGTGCCGAGGACGTGCGCCGGCAGGCGCCGAACGTCTCGCGCATGGGCCTTCTCGGGGCCGAGGTGCGCCCCGTCGAGGCGGGAGCGCGAACCCTGAAAGACGCGATGAACGAGGCGATCCGCGACTGGGTAACCAATGTGGCGACCACGTATTACTGCATCGGGAGCGCGGCGGGGCCGCATCCGTATCCTTTGATCGTTCGAGAGTTGCAGAGGATCATCGGCGAGGAGATCGCCGTGCAGCTTCCCCGCCTGCCGGATGCCGTCGTCGCCTGCATCGGCGGCGGATCCAACGCGATCGGGGCGTTCCACCGGTTCCTCCCCGAGCGCAAGGTGGCGCTCTTCGGCGTCGAGGCGGCGGGCCACGGGCTCGATTCCGGACGCCATGGCGCCTCGCTCTCGCGCGGCAAGCCGGGCGTCTTGCACGGCTCGCGCTCCTATCTCTTGCAAACGACCGACGGCCAGATCGTCGAGGCCCACTCGATCAGCGCGGGCCTCGACTATCCCGGCGTGGGCCCGGAGCTCTCGATGCTGCGCGACGACGGCCGTATCCAGGTCCTCTCCGCGACGGACGACGAGGCGCTAGCGGCCTTCCAGGTCCTTTCCCGCAGCGAAGGCATCCTCTGCGCCCTCGAGTCGGCCCATGCGGTGGCGGCGCTGCGGAAGTTGCCCGGGGCGCTCCGCGATAATCGAGACGCGACCATCGTCGTCAATTTGAGCGGGCGCGGCGACAAGGACCTCGCCACCATCGTCGCGGCCGTGGAGGCGGCGGCATCATGAGCCGGCTCAGCGATGCGTTCCCGAAAGGGAAGACGGCCCTCGTCTGCTACGCGATGGCGGGAGATCCCTCGCTCGCGCAGACCGAGGAGTTGCTCCTCGCCATCGACGCCGCCGGCGCCGACGTGATCGAGCTCGGGCTGCCGTTCTCCGATCCGATCGCCGACGGGCCGACGGTGCAGGCTTCCGCGACCCGCTCGCTCAAGCACGGCGCCACGGTGGCGGGCGCAATCGAGATGGCGCGCGGAATCAGTGGGAAGCTGCGCGCTCCGCTCGTCACGATGGGGTACATGAATCCCGTCGAGGCGATGGGGCTGAAGAAGTTCGCGACGACCCTGCGCGACGCGGGGATCGCCGGCTGCATCGTCCCCGATCTCCCGCTCGAGGAAGCGGGGCCCCTGCGAGCGGAGCTCGACGCGGCCGGCGTCGACCTCGTGCCGCTCGTCGCGCCCACCACCGGCCCCGAACGCGCCGCCGCCATCGCCAAGGTGGCCCGCGGATTCGTCTACACGGTGAGCGTCACCGGAGTGACCGGCGCCCGCACCGAGCTACCGCCCGACCTCGCCAATCGCCTGCGCGACCTGCGGGCCATCAGCTCGTTGCCTGTTGCTGTCGGTTTCGGCATCGCGCGTCCGGAGCAGGCGGCGAAGCTGCGCGGGCTCGTCGACGGAATCGTGGTCGGCAGCGCCTTGGTCGCGGCACACCACGAGGGAGGGGTCGCGAAGGCCGCCGAGCTCGTCCGCGGTCTGAAGGCAGCGCTCGCCGGATGAGCCCGGCGCCAATCTAGCTCGCTAGCTCGCTAGCTCGAGCGGAACTTGTCCGGGAACTGCTTGGCGATTCCCGACGCGAGCGCGTCCGCCAGCATCATCATGTGCTCGACGTTCTTGTCGTAAGCCGTGATCAGGGATGCGTCGTCGTGCTTGAGGAGCGCGACCACTTGATCCGTGACCCCCTGCAGGTGGGTGTGCAGCATGTCCTGCAGCGTCTTTTGCGGCCAGTTGGGATTCGCCGACGAGAGGAAGCCCGCGATGTCGTCGGCATTCTGGAACCATTTCTTGTTCGCTGCCTCCTGCGCGGCGGAGTCTCCCGCCTTCGCCGCCTTCACCAGATCGGCCGCGATGAGGATGTGGTCTCGCAAGAGCGATCCCAGCTTGTTCCCGGCGGCATCGCCGTAATAAGGCTTGATGGCGTTGCCGATGTCGTCCTGGTTGCGCAGGAGCCGCTCGGCGATCTTGTTCGCGTCGAGGCCACCGTTGATGGCAGCGATGGCAAACAGCCCCGTGTAGGTGACGTGCTCCTCCCAGAGCTTGCGCATGTCGGCGCGGAGCTTCGCTTCCGGGGACGCCATGGCGGCATCGGCGCCCGATCCAGTCCGGGCCGTGGACCCGCTGCCCGTGGTAGAGCCCGACGAAGTAGCGCAGGCGATCGATACGGCAGACAAAGCAACGAACATTCGCTTCATACGGGATGCTCCTTTCTTGCCGGCAGTCGCGGCGAGGTGCGCGGTCTACCGCCTTCGGAAGCGGCGATACCGCCGCGCCGGACGACATGCAATGGAGTTCGCGGCTCCGATAAGCGTCCGATAGGCCGGCACCTCAGTCGGTAGCGGCGACCTCGTCGATCAACGCCTGCAGCTTCGCGGCAAGGTCCTGCTTGCGAGCGAACCCCCGCTCGGTGATCAGACGCAGGCGGGAACGGACGACCGGCAGGTCCAGGCCAGGATTCGTTTCCATCAGTGCGCGGGCATCGTTCCAATCCTGGGGACGTCCGTCGTGAGCGGCCAGGACCTTCATGGCAAGCAGATCTTCGGAGGTCGCGACGGGAATCGCGCCTACCGACTCGAACTGCACCGTCGTCGCCGCGCCCACGATCTCGGGTTCGATTCCGCAACTCGCCGCAAGTAAGTCGACCATGAATCCGACGGGAGACGCGAGCCGCACCGTCGCCAGTCGATCCAGCTCCTCGTGCTCGACGGTTGCCAGCACTCGATAACCGCTACCCCCCAGATCTGCGACCAGCGCTTCGAGCTCCTCGTCGTTCTCGACGGCGACGGCGAGATCCACGTCGCGTGTCGTCCTGACCTCTCCACGGACGGATACGGCAAGCCCGCCGACCAGGGCGAATCGCTTTTCCCGCTTCCTCAACTCGCGGACGACGTGAAGAAGCGCATCCTTGGGCAGCAGGCTCGGATTACTCATCGCGCAGCAGCCAACGTCGGACGCGCTCTTCGATCTGATCCCCGGTCTCCGTCGGAAAGCGGGCGCGCAGGGCAGCGCGGCGCAGCCAGATGGCCACGCTCATCATCTCGAGCGCCTGCTTTGCCTTCTCCTCCGGAGGCGTGCGGATCGCGCGTTCGATCGAGTCTCGGCGCAGGGGATCCATCGATCGATTGTACGTCTACCGTGATGTCGCGAGCCACTCCAGCGCCTCGAGATAGCCGGCGATCCCCTTCCCCATGATCCGGTGCGCGCACACCTCCGCGATGACGCTCACCTGCCGCCACGCCTCGCGCTTCGACAAGTCCGAGATGTGCACTTCCACCACCCGCAGCCGCGTCGAGGCGATCGCGTCGCGCAGCGCATAGCTCGTGTGCGTGTACGCGCCAGGGTTGAAGACCACTCCGTTCGCCCAGCGGCGAAGCTCGTGCAGCTTGTCGATCAACGCCCCTTCGTGATTGCTCTGGTACGCGCGGACGGCACAGCCGAGCTCCCTCGCGCGCTCCGCGAAGATCTTCTCCACCTGCGGGAGCGTCGCGCTCCCGTACACTTCGGGCTCCCGCTCGCCGAGGAGGTTCAGGTTCGGCCCGTTGAGGAGCAGCACGTTCACGACAAGCTCGCTTCCACCGCCCGTACGCACTCGTCGGCGGACACTTCTTCCACCCTGGGTCCGCCGAGCCCGGCGAGGAGCACGAAGCGGACCCTCCCGGCGCGGGCTTTCTTGTCGTGGGCGAGCGCCGCAAGCGCCGCATCCCTCTCCTCGCCCGACAGCCGCCGATCGGCTCCGATCTTCACGCGCGCGACCACGTCTAGAGCACGCTGCAGCGATCGGACGTCGAGGAGCTTGCGCGCATGCGACAGGCGCAGGGCGCCGCGAAGGCCGAGCGCCACGGCTTCACCGTGGGTGAACCGCTGATAGCCGGTCGCCGCCTCGAGGGCGTGCCCGACCGTGTGCCCGAGATTGAGGAAGGCGCGCGCTCCGCCCTCCCGCTCGTCCGCCGCGACGATGCGCGCCTTCACGCGCAGGCAGGCCGTGACGATCGCGGCGAGCGCCTCGGCGTCGCCGGAGGCGGCCGCTTCCAGGTCTCGCTCGCAGCGCTCGAGGAGCGGAATCCCGCCGGCATCCTCGTCCGGAGCGAGGAGCGCGCACTTCACCACCTCCGCGAGCCCGCTCCACAACTCGCGAGGCGGCAAGGTCGAAAGAGCGTTCGGGTCGCATACGACGGCGTGCGGCTGGTGGAAGGCGCCGACCAGGTTCTTCCCGGAGCGCAGGTTCGCGCCCGTCTTGCCGCCGAGGCCCGCGTCCACCTGCGCGAGGAGCGTGGTGGGAACCGAGATCCAGGGAATGCCTCGCAGGTAGAGCGCCGCCGCCAATCCGGCCAGATCGGTGAGCACTCCTCCGCCCACGGCGACGACGAATCCGTCGCGTCCGAGGCCGCGCTCGACCAGGCACTCGCTCATCGCCTCTACTTCCACGAGACACTTGCGCTCCTCGCTCACGGACCGTGCGATGGGACGTCCAAGGTGGGTCGGTCCGTAGCCGAGGAGCGCGGCCCCGTGGCGGGTCGTGAGCAGCCTCTCGTCGACGATCAGCGCGCCCTTACCGGAAAGGCCGGCTTCGCCGGCGATCTGCTCGAGGGAAGAAAGAGCTCCGTCGCGGATCACGCATCGGGTCCGCTCCCCGGAGCTGAACTTCACCTCGAATTCAGCTCCAGGCACGCTCCGCCTCCAGGGACCGGACCGCCGCCGCGCAAGCTCGCGCCACCTGCTCGGGCGAAAGGCCCTCTACGTGGATCTGCGCATCCGCGATCCGACCGTAAAGCGGCTCGCGGGCCGAGGCGAGCGCGGCGAGCTTTCCCGCGGGGTCGCCGGCGAGGAGCGGCCTCCCCGTTGCGGCGCGGCTCGCGCACAGGTCCACCGGAGCGCGCAGCCAGACGAGATGCCCCGACCTGCGCACGTGATGCCGCACCGCGCGCGACGTCACCGCGCCCCCTCCGAGGGCGATGACGCTGCGCTGTCCGCGCGACACCTCGCGCACCTGCGCCGCCTCGCGGGCGCGGAATCCTTCCTCGCCTTCGGAATCGAAGATCTCCGGTATGGCGCGCCCCGCCGCTTTCTCGATGCGCACGTCGAGATCGACGAACGGGATTCCGAGGAGGCCGGCGAGGACCGGTCCCACCGTGGACTTCCCCGCTCCGGGCAACCCGCAGATGTAGACGTGGCTTTCGAGGAGCCGCGCGCGGCGCCAGGCGAGCCGCAGCGCCGCTTGCAACTCGGCGAGCGAATCTCCGCCGAGCTTCGCGAACAGCTCGTTTGCAATCGCGAGAGCCACCACCGCCTCGCCGACGACGCCGGCGGCGGGCACCGCGCAAGTGTCGCTCCGCTCGACGTGCGCCGCATCGGGTTCGCCGGTGCGCAGGTCCACGCTACGCAGCGCCGCGGGCACCGTCGCGATCGGCTTCATCGCCGCACGCACGAAGAGCGGCTCGCCGTTCGTGATCCCTCCCTCGAGCCCGCCGGCGTGGTTGCTGGGACGGGTCACGCCGCCGCCCTTGCGATCCATCGGATCGTGGACGCGGGAGCCGAACAGCTCCGCGCCGCGGAACCCGTCTCCCAGCTCGACCGCCTTGATGGCCGGAATCGACGCGAGCGCACGGGCGAGGAGCCCGTCGAGCCGCTGGTCATGCTGCGTATAGGTGCCGACGCCTGGTGGAAGCCCGGTGACCCGCACTTCGAAGGTGCCTCCGACCGTGTCGCGTTCCCGCTGCGCCCGCTCGATCTGGGCCCGGAACGCCTCGTCGTCGCGCGGCGACAGCGCGCGCACGCTGCTCTTGTCGGCTTCGAGCGCGAGCACATCCGCGTCCTCTTCGAACAGATCGCGTAGCGCCGCGGGCGGCTCGCTCCCGTGCGCCTCGCCGATCGAGGTCACGAACGATCCCACCCGCACGTCCAGCTCGTCGAGCGCCCGCCGCACTGCCGCCGCCAGCGCTACCCGCGTCGCGGTCTCCCGCGCGCTCGCCCGCTCGAGCGAGTTGCGCAGATCGCGGTGGCCGAACTTGATCGCTCCGGTCAGGTCGGCGTGCCCGGGTCGGGGCAAGGAAACCTCGTTGCC
>JBJMQD010000270.1:0-21846 GCA_045802855.1 Myxococcales bacterium
TGACGAAGCGGACGGGCGTGAAGGTCGACTGGGGAGCCTTCGCCGACGCGTGGCGCGGCGAATACGCGCCCTCGATGCGTCCCATCAGGGACGGCGAGCGCTCCTTCGTGAGCCTCGACGTGCTCCACTGGGAAAATCTCATCACCACCGTCGATCGGCTGAAAGTGGAAGGTTTGAGCGAAGAGGATCTCAGGTGGCTCAACCTGAGCTGGCACCGGCTCGACCCCTGGCCCGACGCCGCCGAGGGAATCGCGCGCCTCGAGCGCAAGTACGTCGTGGTCACGCTCTCGAACGGGAACATCGCGCTCACCGTGGACCTCATCCGCCACGGAAGGCTGCCCTTCGACGCCGTGCTCGGGGCGGAGGTCGCGCGCCAGTACAAGCCGCACCCGCAGGCGTACCTGACGACGGTGTCGCTCCTGCAACTCGAGCCTTCGCAGGTGATGATGGTCGCCGCCCACAACAGCGACCTGCGCGGCGCGACCCGCGCTGGATTGCGAAGTGCCTTCGTGGTTCGTCCGACGCAATACGGCCCGGGCGTGAACAAGGACCTCTCGCCCGAGGACGACTGGGACGTCGTGGCGAAGGACTTCCTCGATCTGGCGGAGAGGCTCGGGACCTGAATCGCCCTACTTCGGCATCGGCGCGTCGGGGTGCGGGAAGACCGCCGTGCCCTTCTGGAAGTACCAGCGGACGATCTCGACCTTGAGACGGCCGGCCTTCACGGCGGGGTCGTCGGAGGTGAGCCTTCGCACCTCCTCCTTGCCGAGCGAGGCGGGCATGACGATGAGCCCGCGGTTGGTCTCGTCGTCCTGCTCGTCGAAGGGACCCGCGGTGACGGCCTTGCCGGAACGGTAGAGATCTCCGAGGTGCGCGAGATGACGCTTCTGGATGTCCTCGAGCTTCGCCTGGTCGTACTGGGTCGGATTTGCCGGGCGCCGGAGAAAGACGATGTAGACCGAGTCGAACTCCGTCCCGGACGGAGCCGCGGGAGCAGGCTTCTGTCCCGCGGAACCGGTGGCTAGCAGCAAGAGGGAGGCGCAGAGAGCGAAGCTCTTCATGCGCTTCACTCTATGCGAGTTACGACTGCTCGGGCACCGAGAGGCGCTGACCGGCCTGCAGCCCGCGGCCGCCGCGGCCCGCCATGCCGTTCAGGCGCTTGATGCGGTCGACGGTGGTCGAGAACTTGGCGGCGATGCTCCAGAGCGTGTCGCCCCGCTTCACGACATAGACGGCGTGCTTCACATGCGCCCGCTCGTCATCCTTCGCCCGGACGGCGGCGGCGGTCGCGGCGGCGACGGACTTCTGCACCGGAGTGCGAGCCTGCGCGCGGCCACGGCGATCCTCGAGTTGCGATCCGGCGAGGAGCCCGCGAGACGCCTTGCCGACCGGGATCACGATCACCTTGCCGACCTTCACCTGCCGGTGGCTCTTGAGACCGTTGGTGCGGAGGATGGCGCTCTCGCTCACGCCGTAGGCGCGGGCGATCTTGGCGAGCGGCTCGCCCTTCTCGACCTTGTGCTGCGTGAACCGCAGCCGCTCCTCGGGGCCGACCTTGTCGAAGTTCGCCGTGAACTGGTCCTTGGAGCCCTTGGGCAGCCGCATCGTGAACTCGCCCGGAGGCGTGCAGAAACGGCGCAGCTCGGGGTTCAGCTCGCGGATCTTCTCGACCGTCGTGCCGGCGGAATCGGCGATGACCTTGAGGTCAGTCGCGTCCTGGATGACCACCTCGTCCGAGTCGAACGGCTGCTCGTAGTCGACGCGGAAGCCGAACCGCTCGGGATGCTTGGAGATGAGCGCGGCGGCGATGAGCTTCGGAACGTAATGCTTGGTCTCGGCGCGCAGGACGCGGCCCTTCGACATCAGACGCCAGAAGTCGCGCGTCGAGTCGCGCCGGATGGCCTTGTCGACCTTGCCCTCGCCCGCGTTGTAGCCGGCCCAGGCGAGGTACCAGTCACCGTGATACCGCTCGCGCAGGTCGCGCAAGTACTTGCTCGCGGCCTCGGTGGCCTTGATGGGGTCGCGACGCTCGTCGACCCAGAAGTCGGTCTTGATCCCGTAGCGGCGGCTGGTGCCGACCATGAACTGCCAGAGTCCGGCCGCCTTCGCGGGGGAGTAGGCGTAGGCGTTGAAGCCGCTCTCGATCATCGAGAGATAGACGAGATCGTCGGGAACGCCCTCTCTCTCGAGGATGGCGTGCATCGAGGGCAGCCACTTCGTCGAGCGCGCGAGCCAGCGGCTGAAGTGCTGGCGGGCGTCGGTCTGGAAGAAACGGATGTAGGCGACGACCGCGTCGTTCAGCTCGACGGGGATGTCGTACTTGGCGCGCAGCTCCTCCTCGGTGATGCCGGCGAGCTCGGGGAGGCGGGCCTGGGCGCCGCCCGCGGGAGCGGGATCGGCGAGCGGAGCTCCGTCGAGGGAGATGCCCTGCGAGAGCAGGAGGTCGCGGGCGACCGGGTCCCAGCCATCGAGACCGACGGCGAGGCCGTCGCGAGGACCGGTTCCGGGCGCCTGGGGAAGGAGGCCGGCCTTCTCTTCGGCCTTGCGGACTTCCTCGAGCTCGGCAGCGCTCTTGTCGATGTCCGCCTGCGAGTCCTCGTCGTCGGGCTCGCTCGCGTCCGCCTTGTCGACCGTATGCTCCGGCTGCTGCGCCGTCGCGGGCGAAGCCCGCTCCTCCGACGGCTGGGAGGCGGCCCTGGGCGCGGATACAGCAGGCGCCACGGCCAGCTCGGGGTCGGCGTGGGCGGCGGACGCCGCGGCAAGGATCAGCGCGGCGAGCGCAGCTGGAAGTCCGGTTCGCTCGAACAAGCGATTACACTCCTTCGACTACGTGTCTGGAGCCCCCTAGCGCGAAAACGCTATCGGGACCCGCGTTGCGTGTCAAAACTGCGCGGATGTCGCTGCCCGACCTACACGAGCCGGCGAACAGACCGCGACCTGCCAGGAGAGAATCTCCGGGAGGAGCACCGCATTCCGCGATCAGCGTGCGAGCTTCGCGACGCCTTCGGACGGCTCGTCGCGAGCGGCGGAGAGCCCGGAAATGAACTCGCGCACGCGCCTGCGGGTATAGGCGGGTCGCTCGAGCTGAGGGATGTGCCCACATCCCCGGACGATCTCGATCTTCGCGCCTGGAACGTGACGGCGGAAATCCTCCACGCTCGAAGAGGGAAGCAGCCGATCCTGCTCGCCCCAGAGGATGAGGACAGGTGCGCGGATGTTCCGCAGGACTTCGCTGCCCAGCGATCGCGAGACGTTCGCGCGGGCGTCGTCGAGGATCCGCTGGACGGTCGGAGTCGCCCAGCTCCGCGCCAGATCGCGCGCGACGAGCCAGAAGAGCCACGGTGTGCGGTGGAAGAGAAGCTGCGCCATCTGCGCGGCACCGCTGCGCTCGTCCTCGAAGCTCGAAGGAAGGAGCTCGAGCGCCGCTGCCGACAGATCGCCGCCCGCGGGATTGAGGCCCACGACGCCGGCGACCTTCTCGGGCCGCGCATGCGCGGCGTGCAGCGCCAGCGCTCCTCCGAGCGAGCTGCCGACGATCGCGACCTTGCCGTAGTCGACGTACATGCGGTCGACAGCGGAAGCGACGACGTCGCCGTACTCCTTCGCCGAAAGCGGGCCCGAGATCGGCGCGGGCGAGCGGCCGTGGCCGGGCAGCTCCAGAAGGACGAGCCGCGGCGCGAGATCGAGCAGCGGTGGCACGAGCGGCGCCATCGAGTCGGCCGAACCGCCCAGGCCGTGGAGGAGCAGCACCGCGGGGCCGGTCCCCCGTCCGGTGAATGCGTACCGGTGGACGCGGCGCCCGCCGATCGAGCCGGTCCAGCTCTCCGCGCCCTGCGCGAGCAGGGCCGCGTGGGAAAGCCGGCGCAGCCACTCGAGCCGCAAGTCGGGAACCCCGCGCAGCGCCAGCATCTGCATCTCGACCGTCGAGCGGGCGAGAAGGCGCCGCGCGCGCATGCCCAGTTTTCGCCGTTGTGCGGCGAGCCTCAACCAGAGGCGTGCTTCTCGCGACCGTTCCCGCGCCGCCGCCGCCTCCGTCTGTCCAATTTCATGCGCCTCTGACATTCCGCTCCATTCCGCTCCTGGGCGATACCTCCACTCTCTTCATTGCTGGTTCTTCGCGGAAGCCTTCAATGCCTCGTTCGGTCCGGTACCGGACGCTCGAGGGTGCGGTCGCTCGCCTTTGTGCAAGAAATCGCCATGTCCGGGTCCGATGATGAACGGACGATAACGCGCATTGTCAAAGTGTGGCGAGTTCTCGGCTTCGTGGCAACGCACGCACACGCCAGGGTACACGTCGGGGTCGATGTGACCGGGCGGATCCGCGGCGTGCTCGGTCCCCGGCCCGTGACACATCTCACACTGGACGTCCTGCCGTCCCTTGCCGCGGCCCTGGAAGCCGGGGCCCCCGACAGCGGTGCGGTCGATGCGGCAGACGCCGCCAGGCTGCTGCCACCCCGTCACGTGGCATCGCACACAATCGAGGCTGAACTGCTTTTTCTGCTCGACGAGCGTGTCGTAGGCGTGGGCATGCCGCGTGTTGGCCCAGAACTCGGCCTGCGACTTGTGGCAGGAGGCGCATCCCTTCACCTTGCCCGCGGTCGACACTCCGGTGAACGCGGCTTCGCCAGGCAACGGTTTCGGGCACGCCTCGGGCTGCTTCTTCGCCAGCTCGAGGTTCATCTGCGCGACGCGTTCGTCGTAGTCGCCGACGAGCTTCTTCGCGACGGGGTCCTCGCCGGCGGCCTGGGTGAGCGGCAGGAACGTCGGAGTCACGACGAGAACGCCTTCGGGAGCCTTCTCCTGCGACGAGGCGACCTGGCTACGACGCTGCTCCAGATCGCGGATCTTCTTCGCGTAGAGCTCGTGCATCTCCTTCGGGGCGTTGTGCTGCTGCTCTTTCGTGCGGACGATGCGCTGGTCGAGCTCCTTCAGCTCCTCCTCCTTGCCGGCCGCGCCTTGCGACAGGTAGACGCCCTTCGCGGTTCCCGCCGGGAACTGGAGATCGACACGAAGCAGAGATTGTAGATGGCCTTCCACCGCGAGCACCGGCGGCGGACCGGCCTCCGCGTGATTCGGGTCGGTCGCGGGATCGTCCAGATGGCCGAGAACGACCAGATCGACTCCGCTGTCGCGGGCCTCTCTCCCAAGCGCAAGCGCCCCCTGCCATCCAGCGCCCGCCGGCAGGGCCAGCAAGACGACGGCGCGGGCTCCCTGCGACTTCAGCGCCGCGGCGCGCTCCTTGAGGCGCGCGTCCGGAGACTGGCCCGCGGCGAGCAGACCTATCGGCACGTTGCCGGCCTGCACGATCAGGGAATCGCGCGCGCCCGGGACCCCGCCCTTGCCGGCGTCGAGAAGAGCGACTCCGTTCGCGTTGTCCGCGCAGAACTGTCCCCCGAAGGGCAGATCGCGCGGACCGACGGCGCGGGCCGCGGCTTTGAGGAGCGGCTGTCCCTGCGAGAGGGTCCGCGCCTTGAGCTCGTCCTGCGCGGCGATGGGACCGGACCGCTTTGCTGCCGATTCGAACAGCAGATCTCCGGCGTCGACGTAGACGAGGCCCGGCACCTCGGCGCGCAGCTTGTTCACGAGCGAAACGGCGCGGGGAAACCCGCCTCTCTGGTCGGGAGAGCACCCGCACGGGACCAGTTGACCCGCGATGCTCGCGGCGATGACGAGAGTTGCTTTGTCGGCGCCTCCGCCCGCCGGTTGCGCCGCGTCCGCCTGGCCGGGCATCTGTTTGCAAGCAATGGCGAGCGCAAAGACCGCGATCGCAGCCGGGGTTCGAATACTCTTTCGCACGCGGCAGGTTTTCGCGCGGCGCTTCCCCGTCCGCAACTCCGTATGCTACGCGCTTTTCGCCCTCGGGTTCCTCCTGCGGTTGCTCGCGCAACTCGGCCGGGATACATCGGGACCGCAATGAGCATCGCGGCCCTGACCCAGGACGCGCCATTTGCGGCGCGTTACGGCGATCGCCCCACGGCATCGGCCGCCACGGGCGAAGTGCAAGCGGTGCGCCTCGGTCCGCTGACTCTCCCGAACCGCTACTTCCTCGCTCCCCTGGCGGGCGTGTCGGACTGGCCGTTCCGGCTCCTCTGCCGCGAGATGGGCGCCTCCATTGCGCACACGGAGATGATCTCCAGCCACGGCCTCGTGCACGGGGGCGATCAGACGCTCAGCTATCTCGAGCGTCCGCCGGACGAGCGCCCGTTCGCGGTCCAGGTCTTCGGACAGGATCCGGAGATCCTCGCCCAGGGCGCCCGCATCGCCGTGGAGAAGTACGGGCCGATCGACGCCGTGGACATCAACATGGGCTGCCCGGTGAAGAAGGTTTGCGGGCACGGCGCCGGAGCGGCGCTCTTGCGCGATCCCGCCGCGGCGGAGAAGGCCGTCCGCAAGGTGGTCGAGGCGGTGACGCCCCTGCCGGTCACGGTGAAGATCCGCGCCGGGTGGGACGACGATCACCGCAACGCGCCGGAGATCGCCAAGGCCTGCGAGCAGGGCGGCGCGGTCGCAGTGGGGCTGCACCCGCGCACCCGGGCGCAGCTGTACCGCGGGCGTGCCGACTGGAAGCTGATCGCCGCTACGAAGAAGGCGGTGAGGATCGCCGTCTGGGGATCGGGCGATCTCTTCACGGCCGAAGCCGCGCGACGGATGCTCGCCGAAACGGGCGCGGACGCTGCCCGCATCGCCCGGGGCGCGTGCGGATACCCGTGGATCTTCCGCGAGCTTCTCGCCCTCGAGCGCGGTGAGACGCCGGAGCCGGTGGGCATCGGCGAGTGGCGCGCGACCATCCTCCGCCACGTCGACATGGCGGTAGAGGACAAGCTCGGGCGATACCGTCTCGTGCGGCCAGAAGACGCTCCGCGGCCCCGCGCGTATCGGGAGAACGGCGGACATCCGCAGGTGGAGCTGGGTCCCGAGGAGGCCGAGCGCGCGGCGGTCCGCGAGCTGCGCAAGCACCTTCTCTGGTACACGCGCGGGCGGCGAGGCGGGCTCGCCTTCCGCCGCATCGCTCCCGATCTGCATACCGTCGCCGACGTCCGCGCGGCGCTCGATCGCTTCTTCCCCGAGGACGGTTCCGTTCCGGCGGAGGTCCAGGGCGAACCCCTGCAAGGGCCTTTGACGGCTGAGGATTAGAACAAATCGGAATCCCGGGGAGCCTCGGACGTTGTGCTAGCTTGCAGCGCCGGAGGAGCGGGCTTTGCCCGCGACGGGCGGAGGCCGCAGGCCGGAGCATTGGAGGAGGACCCCGATTGACCCAGCCGGCAGCCGACATCCGCGTCCTGCAGGAGCGCATCCAGCAGGAGTCCACTTTCGTGGACCAGATCCTCGAGCAAGCGGGCCAGGTGGTGGTCGGCCAGCGGACGATGATCGAGCGGCTGCTCATCGGGCTCATCACCTCCGGACACGTGCTCCTGGAAGGAGTTCCGGGCCTCGCGAAGACGCTCACGGTGAAGACGCTCGCCGATTGCCTTCGCCTTTCGTTCAAGCGCATCCAGTTCACGCCCGACCTGCTCCCCGCCGACCTGGTGGGAACGCAGATCTACCAGCCGCAGACGGCGTCGTTCACGGTGAAGCGGGGCCCCATCTTCGCGAACCTGGTCCTCGCCGACGAGATCAACCGCGCCCCCGCCAAGGTGCAGAGCGCGCTCCTCGAATCGATGCAGGAGCGGCAGGTCACCATCGGCGACCAGACGTTTCCGCTGCCCCGCCCGTTCCTGGTCCTGGCGACGGAGAACCCGATCGAGCAGGAGGGCACGTACCCTTTGCCCGAGGCGCAGGTCGATCGCTTCATGCTCAAGGTGAAGGTCTCGTATCCCAGCCGTGCGGAAGAGTTGCAGATCATGGATCGCGTGGCGGGGAAGCCTCCGGTCGTGGTCCAGGCGGTGGTCGGCGAGGAGGAATTGACGAGGGCGCAGAGGGCGGTCGCGGAGATCTACATCGACCCGCGCGTGAAGGAGTACATGGTGAGCGTCGTCGTCGCCACCCGCGACCCGGCCGCGAACGGCCTCAAGGATCTCGCCGGATACATCGAGTACGGTGCCTCGCCTCGCGCCACCATCTACCTGAACCTCGCCTCCCGCGCCCACGCCTTCCTCAAGCACCGCGGCTTCGTCACTCCCGAGGACGTGAAGGCCATCGCCTATGACGTCCTCCGCCACCGGGTCTCGCTCACCTACGAAGCCGAGGCGGAGAACCTCACCAGCGAGAAGATCGTCCAGCGCATCCTGGAGAAGATCGAGGTTCCGTAGTGGCTGCGCCGGCCGACCTCATCCGGAAGATCCGCCGAATCGAGATCACGACGCGCAGGGCGGTGCTCGACACGCTCGCCGGCGGGTACCACTCCGTCTTCAAGGGCCGCGGCATGGCCTTCAGCGAGGTCCGTCCCTACCAGCCGGGAGACGAGATCCGCTCCATCGACTGGAACGTGACGGCGCGGATGGGCGATCCCTTCGTGAAGGTCTTCGCCGAGGAACGCGAGCTGACCGCCTTGATCGCCGTCGACCGCAGCGCATCGCAGGACGTCGGGCTCGCGCCGAAGGTGAAGGCGGAGGTGGCGGCGGAGATCGCCGCGCTCCTCGTCTTCAGCGCGCTGGAGAACGGCGACCGGGCCGGGCTCCTGCTGTTCACCGACCGCGTCGAGCGCTACGTCCCGCCACGCCGGGGCCGAAAGCACGGACTGCGACTCATCACCGAGGCGCTCGCGTTCCACCCGGCCGGGCGCAAGACCGATCTGGCGCTCATCCTCGGTGACCTGACGCGCCTCTTGCGACGGCGCGCGGTCGTCTTCGTGGTCAGCGATTTCCTCAGCGAGGGATACGAGGCGGCGCTCGCGGTCTGCGCCCGCCGCCACGACCTCGTCCCGGTCGTCGTCACCGATCCGGTCGAGGAAGCGCTGCCGCCGTCCGGCCTCTCTGGCCTCTGGCCCGCGAGGGACGCCGAGACGGGCAGGACGATCTGGATCGACCTCTCCGACAGGCGCGCCCGCGAGGCCTGGACCCGCGCCGCGCAGGAGCAGCGCGAGAAACGGGATCGGCTCTTCCGCAAGCTCGCGCTCGACGCGGTCCGGGTGCGACCCGGGGACGACTACGTCGCTCCGCTCGCGGCGCTGTTTCGCGCTCGCGCGCGCCGGAGGGCGGCCTGAGCATGGCGGCGCTTCTGGCGCTCGACCTGCTTCTGGGAGCCGCGCAGGCGCAGCCCCTCAATGTAAACGCGCACGTCGACAAGGAGCGCATCGCCCTCGGCGATCCGTTCACCCTCACCGTCGCGATCGAGCACCCCTCGCTCGACATCTACGCGCTGCCGCAGACGTTGTCCGTCGCTCCTCTTTCGCTGCGCGGCCCTCCGCAGGTATCGCGGACGAAGGCGGGCGATCACGCGCGAACCACTTTCACGATCCCGCTCGCCGACTACCGGACGCTCGAGCCGCAGATCCCCGCGATCACCTTCGCGGTGGACGGGCCCGAGGGACCGCGAGAGCTGACCATCCCGGCGCATCCGCTGGAGCTGCGCAGCCTCGTCGCCGAGGAGCGCGCTCCGGCTCCCGATCGGGCCCACCACGGACCGAAGCCGCCCGTCCCGGTCGTGGTCCGGAGTTATCTGTGGGCCTGGCTCGCCGGAGGCCTTCTCCTTGCAGCTGTTGCCGCGTACGCCTTCGTTCGCTACCGCAGGCACCGCGCAGCGCTTCTTGCGATTCCCGCGCCTCCGCCGACGCCCGAGGAAGAGGCCATCGGGCGCCTCGCCGCGTTGAAGCGCCGCGCTCCCTGGGAGCGGGGCCTCGGACGCGCCGCGGTGTTCGAGCTGTCCGAGATCGTGCGCGAATATCTGGGAAAGCGGCTCCAGTTCCCCGCGCTCGATCTCACCACCGACGAGGTGGTCGACGAGCTCAAGCGTCGCCGGATCCTGGGCCTCGATCTCCCCGCGCTGCGCGACGATTTCGCCTGGCAGGACCTGGTGAAGTTCGCCAAGGCGGAGCCGGCACCGGAGGACTGCGTCCACGCCATCGACCGCGCCGCTTCGCTGGTGGACCGGGCGCGGGGCTTCTTGCCGACGGTCGAGCGCGCGTCATGATCGCTACGGTCCTCGAGAGCCTCGCGCCGAACCTTTCCTTCCAGCGGCCCTGGGCGCTTCTTTCGCTGATCGCGGTGCCGCTCGCGCTCTGGCTATTGCGAAGGCGCCGGAGCCGGATGCCCGCCCTCGTCGTGCCCACCATCGCTCCCGCGCTTCTGATCCGGCCTTCGATCTGGTCGCGGCTCTACTGGCTCCCGGGCGCCGCCGTGGCGCTCGCGCTCTTCTTGACCTCGATCGGGCTCGCCGGACCGCGCCTGCGCAGCTCGCACCGCGCCGACCTCGGGGTAGAGGGCATCGACATCGTCGTCGCCTTCGATCTCTCCACCTCCATGCTCGCCGCCGACTTCCGCCCGAAGGACCGCGTCAGCGTGGCGAAGGAGGTGCTGAAGAACTTCATCGCCTCGCGGCGCAACGATCGCATCGGCCTCGTCGTCTTCGCCTCGGACGCCTACACCGAGTGTCCGCTCACTCTCGATTACCGGGTGCTGCAGGAGCTTCTCGATCAGGTGAAGACCGGCGTCATCGCCGACGGCACCGCCATCGGGAACGCTGTCGCCACCGCCGTGAACCGCCTCCGGGAGAGCGATGCGAAGAGCCGCGTCGTCATCTTGATTACCGACGGGGACAACAATTCGGGGAACATCTCCCCGCAGCAGGCGGCGCAGATCGCGCGCGACGAAGGGATCAAGGTCTACACGATCCTCATCGGCAAGGGCGGCCGGGTGCCGTATCCGACGGGAACCGATCTGTTCGGGCGGACGCTCTACGAGCAGGTCGAGATCGACGTGAATCCCCAGCTTCTCCAGGACATCGCCAAGACCACCGGCGGCGCGGCGTACCAGGCGACCGATCGGGAGACGCTCGAACGCGGCCTCGCCCAGGTCCTCGACAGCCTGCAGAAGAGCAAGATCTACGAGGCAAACGCGGCCCCTTCGTACGACGAGTGGGCGGCCCGGCTCTTCTTGCCCGCCGCATTGAGCGCCCTTCTCGGCCTGTTGCTGCGCTCGACGCGGCTTGCGGGGGCGCCGTGATCGCCACCGCGCTGCAGACCACCTTGCTCGGCCTGCGACTGCGGATCCTCGATCCGGCCTGGCTCTGGATCGCGCCGCTCGGGCTCGCCTTCGGCGCATTCGCGGCATGGCGATCGTGGCAGCGGGCGCGCGCCGCACGCCGCCTCGTCCCGGACGATCGCGCCGCGCGAGTCTTGCCTGGCACCTCGGCGACGCAAGGAGTGTTGCGCGGCGGCGCGCTCGGAGCGGCGCTCTTCCTGCTCTTCGTCGCCGCGGCGAGCCCGCAATGCGGCGAGCGCACCGAGATCGTCAAGCGGAGCGGAATCGATCTGGTCGTCGCGCTGGACGCGTCGACCAGCATGCTGGCGCGCGACGTCAAGCCTTCGCGCATCGAGCGCGCCAGGGCCGAGATCTCGGCGCTCCTCGATACGCTGCGCGGGGACCGCGTCGGCATCGTCGCCTTCGCCGGCGAAGCGTTCGTGCAGTGCCCGCTCACCATCGACTACTCCGCCGCCAAGCTCTTCCTCCGCGCCGTGGAACCGGGCGGGATGCCGCAACAGGGGACCGCCATCGCCGCCGCGCTCGACGAGTCGCGCCGGCTCCTGGAGGGGGGATCGCGAGGCGGCGCGGCCAAGGCGATCCTCCTCGTCAGCGACGGCGAGGACCAGGAGGGCGCGGCTGTGGATGCAGCCAAGGCGCTCGGCGAGGCGGGGATCCGGGTGTACGCGGTTGCCGTCGGAACGCGGGCCGGGGAGCCGATTCCCCTCACCGACGCGAAGGGAGTAGCTACCGGTTACAAGAAGGACTCGCAGGGAAGGACCGTGCTCACCCGCGCCGACGCCTCGATGCTGCAGGAGATCGCGACCACCGCCGGCGGAACGCTGCTCGAGGGATCGGGCGGCGATCTCGGCATCCTGCAACTCGTGCCCGCGCTGGAGAAGCTGCAAAAGGGAGAGATGGAATCGCGGCTCTCGGTGCAATACGCCGACCGGTCCGCGCAGGTCGCCTGGCCGGCGTTCTTCCTGCTCTGCGCTGCGGCGATGCTTGGCGAAGGCGCGTTGCGGTTTCGACGAGGCGCTTCGTGAGGGCGGTCGCTTGCGCGCTGCTCGTCGCCGCGGGCTTCTGGACGCAAGCGGGTCGCGCCGTGCGCCGCTTGTGGGAGAAGCCGGAGCCGAGCGTCGTCACCGGCAACGCGCTCGCCGCCTCTGGCGACGTCGACGGCGCGATCAAGGCTTATGAAGGCGCGAAGGTCCCGGAGAACAGCCCCGCGGACGCGGCACTCGCGTTCAACCGCGCCTCGGCACTTCTGCGCCGCGGCGATACCGACGCCGCACCTCGCGCGCTCGCCGATTCGACGAAGGCGCTGCAGCAGGGGGACGCCTCGGTGAAGCCGCTCGCCGCGTACGACCTCGGTTATGCGCTGGAGCAGTCAGGCAAGCCCGAGGAGGCCGTGAACGCCTACGCGCAGGCCCTTGCCCTCGACCCGACCGACCGGGACGCAAAGGTCAACCTCGAGCTGCTCTTGAAAGAGGAGCAGCGCAACAAAAAGCAGCAGCAATCCGTGGGCCGTCCCGACGAGCAGAAGAACCAGAAACAGCAGGGCAAGGACGACAAGCAGAAGAAGCAGCAGGGCGGTCAGCCGCAGGACAACCAGGCGCCGAAGCCCGGAGAAGAGAAGAAGAACGAGAAAGCGCAGGCGTCGAAGAACGGAAAGCAGCAGGATCAGGACCAGAAGGGGGACCAAGGCAAGGAGCAGCGCTCTTCCGCCCAGGAGCAGCCGGATCGGGAGCCGACGCAGGACGGAAAGGCGAGGAGGACCGGAAAGGAGCCCGACAAATCCCTCGACCGGAGCGAGGCGCAGCGCCTCCTCGACGCGCTGCAAGCGGGCGAGAAGAACCTGCAGGTCTGGCGATTCACCCGGAAGAAGCGGGAGCGGCAGAGCGATGTCGAGAAGGATTGGTAGCCTCGTACTGCTCGCCGCCCTCTGCGCCACGGCAGCCCGGGCCGCGGAAGACATCCACGTCTCCGCCTCGACCGATGCCGACGAGGTGGCCCTCGACGGCACGCTGAATCTGAGAATCACCGTCACGGTCGCCTCCAAGGCGCCGGTCTCGAACGTCGAGCTTCCCGACTTCAAGGACTTCGACATCGTCAATCGTTCGCAGTCGGAGCAGATGAGCTTCGAGTTCTCGGGCGGTACGCCGAGCTTCCGCCGCACCGTCGTCACGAACGTCGCGCTCACGCCCAAGCACGAAGGCAACGCGACCATCGAGCCCGCTCGCGTGAGCTACAACGGAAAGTCGTACCAGACAGAATCGATTGCCGTCCGCGTCCTCGGCGCGGGACAGGCGCAGGCGCGGCGCGCGCCGCCCCCTTCCGCGCGGGACCCGGAAGAGGACCCCTTCCAGGGCATCGGCGCGCAGCTCGGGATGAGGGATCTCGTCCTGCGCGCCACGGTCGATCGCGACAAGCCGTACATCGGCCAGCAGGTGACGTATTCGCTGTACCTGCTTGCCCGGGCTTCCGTGAGCGGGATCGACAAGCTCCAGGTCCCAAAGTTCGACGGCTTCTGGAGCGAGACGCTGGAAGAGCCGCAGCAACTCGTCGCGGAAGCGCGGATCGTGGAGGGGGTTCCCTACCGCTCATTCCTCCTGCGCAAGCGGGCCCTCTTCCCCCTCCGGGCGGGGAGGCTCGAGATCGATCCCGCGGAGGTCGACGTGCTGACCGGATTCGGGATGCTCTTCTCGCGGGCGAGCGTGCATCGCGCGTCGCAGACCATCGTCATCGACGTGCAGCCGCTTCCCACCGCGGGCCGGCCGGCGGGGTTCGACGTCGGCAACGTCGGGAGCTGGACGCTCGGCACTTCCGTCGACCCGCTCACCGTTTCCGTCGGGCAGCCGGTGACGTTCAAGCTCGTCGCCCAGGGCCGCGGCAATGTGCGCGACCTGCGGCTGCCGCGCCTTGGCCAGGTGCCCGGACTACGCGCCTACGACGCGACGACGAGCGACAAGGAGACGGTCGAGCAGGGCCAGCTGAGCGGAACGCGAACGGTGGAGCAGCTCCTCGTTCCGGAGCGGACGGGCGATCTCACCATCCCCTCCCTGTCGATGGACATCTTCGATCCCGCCCAGAAGGCATACCGCACCGTGCGCACCGAGCCTGTCCGGCTGCTCGTCCATGCTGCCGAGCCGGGAACGGCGGCGAGCGTGGCGTTACCGGCGCAGAACCTCCTCGCGGCGGGCGGCCTCAGGCCCATCCGCTTGCGGCTGCGCGAGGCTTCGGTCGGCGCGCCCCCGTGGTCGCAAGGCTGGTTCTGGTCCGCGCTCGCGGCGGGGCCGTTCGCGATCGCCGTCCTTGCCGCGACCGGGCGTGCGCGAAGGATCTTCTGGAAGGATCCGCGGGACCTGCGGATGAGGCGCGCGCGCACTGCCGCCCAGGCGCGGCTCAAGAGAGCGGAGGCAGTGCGGGGCGGTCCCGAGTTCTACGCCGAAGTGGCGCGCGGGCTCACCGGATATCTCGCCGACAAGCAGGGAATCGTCGCGGCAGGCATGACCCGGGAAGAGCTGGCGGCGGCGCTGAACGAACGAGGCCATGCCGCATCCACTGTCCGCGCGCTCCTCGCGGCGCTCGATCGATGCGACGAGAGGCGCTTCGCGCCCGGAGCGGACGACGAGCGATCGCAGCAGGCGCTGCTCGCGGACGCCGAGCGCATCCTGGGCGAGCTCGACCGGCCCAGAAAGGACGGCACGCCCTGAAGCGGATCTGCGCCGCCCTCCTCCTCGTCGCTTCGGGAGCGCTCGCCCAGAGAGCCGATCCGCTCCGGTTCCCCGCGGACATCGCGCCGGGACCCAAGGCTGCGAAAGTCGAGTCGAGCACGATCGGCGGTGCCGGCTCCGCGGCGCGCTCGGCGAGCCTCTTCGACGAGGCGAACGCCGCCTATCTCGCCGGGGACCTGGCGCGGGCCGCCGGTTCGTACGAGGCGCTCCTGGAAGAAGGCGTGGCGAGCGCGGAACTGGAGACGAACCTCGGCGCGACGTATCTGCGGGAAGGAAAGCGCGGCCTCGCTGCGCTTCACCTCGAGCGGGCGCTCTTCCTCGATCCCGGCGACGAGGACGCCCGCGCCGATCTCGCCGAGGCACGCCGCGCCGCGGTAGATCGTCTCGAAGGCGAGACGGAGTCGCGCGAGGCGGTGGCGCGCGTGCTGTCGCCTCTTCCCGGCCGTCCGGCGGCGATCGCGCTCGTCGTCTTCTGGACCGCGGCCTGGGGACTTCTCGCCGCGCATCTCCTGCGCGCGGGACGGCTGCTCCTTCCACTCTCGGTCGCTGCATTCGCGTTATCGATTGTGGCGGCGCTCATCACCGCAGGAGCCGCCGCGTGGCATTCGGTTGCGCTCCGGAGGGCCGTCGTCGTGGCGGCCGCGGCGCCTGCCCGCGAAGGCCCGAGCGAGCGTACGGCGACGCATTTCGAAGTCCATGAGGGGACGGCGGTACGCGTCGAGGACGAAGAGGCCGGGTTCCGCCGAATCAAGCTCGCGAACGGTCTGGTCGGCTGGGTGCCGGCGGCGTCGGTCGAGCTCGTGGTTCCGCCAGCTTGGGCGGGACAGAGCGGATAGTCCGGCGCATTTCGCTCGCTCGCGGTGCATTTCTTGCGTGGAAGTAATCGCCGGTCCACTCTCGCGACGCGCGGCATCGTCCGTGCAGGCGGTCGGAGCAGCGACAGGAATGAGGTAAGATGCCTGCTCACCTGCCTGGCAACAGCGAGCTACGGGAGGGACTAGATGGATCGGTCGGCGTTCGACGAATGGCACAATGCCGTCACTGAGACGACGGATGAGTTCTGCAAGACGTTTGCGAACGAGACGGCCTTCGAGGGCGCGTTCGCCGCGGTCGTCGGATATGGATCGTTGCCCCAGGGCGTGGATCCGTACGATCCGCGGGTAATCGAAGTCCGCCGCAAGTGTCAGCAGCGGTTCGTGGAGCCCGAGCTCCCGTTCACGGACTGAGCTCTCCCGCCTTCCCGAGATCGCCTTGTCCCTCAGTGCGGCAGCACTTCGAGGCCAAGCGCCTTCGCGTTGTCGCGGACCCGGTCGTCCGTGCTCAGCACCGCCGTGGATCCCGCGGCCGCATCAAAGGGTAAGGGACGGACTGGCGGTGCTTACAATCCGCCCTTGATGAGGGCGTCCTGCGCGGCGCTGGTCGACGGCGGAGGTGCGGTGGTCCCGGCCTGGACCGTCTCGTCCGGCGGCTCGGTGCCCCTGAGGTACGGCTCGAGCACCGGCTGGCGCGTGTCGGCGGTGGCGCGCTTACCGGTATCGGCATCGACGCTCACCCAGACGATGTTCTCGTTGGGCGGATCGAACGCGCCCTGCGGCACGTTCTTCAACGTCTTCTGCATGTACTCGAGCCAGATGGGCAGCGCGGTGTGGCCGCCCGTCGTGTACTTGTCCATGGGCGTGTCGTAGGTGTCGTATCCGACCCAGACGCCAGTGACGACGTCGCGGGTATAGCCCATGAACCAGGCGTCGAAGAGATCGTTGGTCGTGCCGGTCTTGCACGCGACGGGCTTGCCGAGCGCCGCCGCGCGGCCGCCGGTGCCGGGCGGCTTGCAGACGTCCTCCATCAGGTGCTGCATGACGAAGGCCGTCTCGGGCTTGATCACCTGATCGACTGCGTCGAAGAGCTTCGCGTATCCGGAGGCCACCCGGTCAGGCAGCGTCGTCCACGGATCGTAGAACGAGCTGTGGTCCTCGAGGATGCGGCTGTCGCGGTCGAGCACGCGGCGGAGGAAGATCGGGTGCGGCCGCTGCCCCATGCGGTTGAAGAGCGTGTAGACGTTGGTGAGATCCCAGAGGTAGACGCAGCTCGATCCCAGGGCCATCGAGAGGTCCTCGTTGACCTTGGTGGTGATCCCGAGCTTGTGCGCCCACGCCGACGCCGCCTTCACGCCCACCTGCTGCAGGGTGCGGATGGCGGGAGTGTTCATCGAGTGCAGGAGCGCGATGCGGACCGGGACCTCGCCCTGGAACGTCTCCTCGTAGTTGTTCGGCTTCCAGCGGCGGCCGGTGGACTCGTCGTCGGTGACCAGGGGGGCATCGAGGAGCGTCGTCGAAGGCGTGAACCCGCGCTGCTCGATGGCGGCGCTGTAGATGATCGGCTTGAACGCCGAGCCGGGCTGGCGGCAGGCCTGGAAGGCGCGGTTGAACTCGCTCTTCTCGAAGTCGTAACCGCCGATCATGGCGAGCACGTAGCCGCTGTTCGGATCCTCGCTGAGGAGCGCGCCCTGGAGCTTCGGTTCCTGCTCGAGCGCGTACGTGCCCTTCTCTTCGGCGGCGCGGACCAGCACCACGTCGCCGGGGTTCAGGACGCCCTTGAGGCTCGTGATCTTCGCCAGCTCCGAGTTCAGCTCTGAATTCGGCTTGCGCGCCCAGTTCGCGAGAGCGAGGGGAATTACCCCCTTCTTGTCGCCCACCTGGACGTTCGCGGATTCCTTGTCGACGGCAGTCACCAGCGCGGCGACCACCTCGTCGTTCTTGCCCTCGCCCAGGAGGAACTTCTGCTCCTTGGCGACGAAGTCGGGCCAGTCCTTCTTCTCGAGGTGCAGGAGAGCGCCGCGGAAGCCCTGGCGCTTGTCCGCCTCCAGGACGCCCTTCAACGTCGCGGCAATGGCGTCGTGCTCGCGCTCGAGATCCACGGTCGTGTAGACCTGCAAGCCGTCCTGCAGGAGACGCTCGTTCCCGTAGCGGGCGACGATGTCGCGGCGCACGTGCTCCGTCACGTACGGCGCCGTCTCGCGGAAGATGTCCTGCACCGGGTAGACGACGACGGGAGTCGCGTCGGCGCCCGCGCGCTGCGGCTCGGTGATCATCCCTTCGTCGAGCATGCGGCGCAGCACGTAAGAGCGGCGCGCCTTCGCCTTGTCGGGGTGGGAGAAGGGCGAGTACGAGCTGGGCGCCTGCGGCAGGCCGGCAATGAGCGCCATCTCGGGAAGGGTCAGTTGCCAGACGTTCTTGCGGTAGTAGTTCTCCGCCGCCGCCTGCACCCCGTACGAGTGGTGACCGAGGTACACCTCGTTGAGGTACAGGTGGAGGATCTGTTCCTTGCTGAAGTGGCTCTCGAGGCGCCGGGTGAGGATGAACTCGCGCACCTTGCGGCGCACCCCGGCCCAGCCGGAGCGCACGTGGGCCGCCTTCACGCCCTCCGCCGAGGCGAGGATCGCCTTCGCGGTCTGCTGCGAGAGGGTCGATCCACCCTGGACGCGGTGGCGCCGGACGTAGGTCTGGTAGAGCGCGCGGACGAGGCCGGTGTAGCTGACCCCCGCGTGGTCGAAGAAGTCGGCGTCCTCGCTGGCGATGAACGCCTGGATGAGCTTCTTGGGGATCTTCTCGTAGGGGACGACCTTGCGACGCTCGTCGTAGAACTCGCCGATCAACTGCTGGTCGCCGCTCACGACGTTCGTCACGATCGGCGGCCGGTAGTGGGTCGCCCACTCGATCGAAGGGAGCCCCTTCGCGAAGTAGGCGTACGCCACTCCTCCGCCGATGGCCGCGAGGATGGCCAGCGAAGCGAGAGGGATGGCGAAGAAGAGCCAGAGACGCGACTTCCCCGGTCCGCGGTCGCCGAAGAGCCGACGGCCGGTGCGGCGCCAGAAAGACGGCGGCGGCGGCACCTGGGACGGGGGAAAGCGCGTGTTCTGGGGGGGACGGCGCGGCTGAGAATTCTCGTGAGTCATGGAAACACTGGCGGCCTCGACGGAAAGTGGACCCGGCGGCGGCGCAGCATAAGTACAAACGAAGGCTCGCGCATCATCCCTTGGCTGGGTTGTCCGCGGGCAGGCAGGCGAGCGCGGGTGGTCCCCTGTGCGGTGTCAGCGGGTCGACGCCGCCTTCCAGGCGATACCGGCCCGGTCGAGAGCCTCGGTGAGCTCCGCCGGCAGCGGAGAGCTGACGGCGAGGCGCTTTCCCGTCGCCGGATGCAGGAGAGCGAGCCGGGTCGAGTGAAGGAACATGCGCCTGAGGCCCATCGACGCGCGGGCCCGCCGGTTGAAGGCGAAGTCGCCGTACCGCGCATCTCCGACCACGGGATGGCCGATGGAGGCCAGATGGCGGCGGATCTGGTGGGTCCGCCCCGTCTCGATGTTCAGCTCGAGAAGGGTGGCCTCTGCGCCGCCGGAGAGCTTGGTGAAGTGGGTGACCGCCTCCTGCAGGTTCAAGCCGCGGACCTGCTTGCTCGCGAACGTCTGCTGGTGCTCGGGAAGGCGCACGTCGATCGTCCCCCGGTCCTTCTGGAAGCGTCCCTTCGCGAGCGCGAGATAGGTCTTCTTCGCTTCACCCGCGCTGAAGATCTCGGTGAGCCGGACCATCGCCTGCCGGGTCTTCGCCACCACCACCACTCCGCTCGTCTCGCGGTCGATGCGGTGCGCGGGGCTCGGCTTGAACTCGCCCTCGGGCACCTCGAGACCCTGGCGCTCGAGATAGGCGCGGGCCTGATCGACGAGCGTGTCGGAGGTGATCCCGGTCCCCGGATGGATGGGAAGCCCGGCGGGCTTGTCGCAGACGAGGATGTGGGCGTCCTCGTACAGGATCGCGAAGTCCTGCGGGATGGCGGACGCGGGCCGCTCCGGCGGAGGACCCTCCGGCTTCCCCTGCGCGGCATGGACGACCACGATGTCTCCTTCCTGCAGGAGCCGAGCGATGTCCGCGCGGTTGCCGTTCACGCGCACCTTCTTGGTCCGGACGAGCTTGTACAGGTGCGAGAGCGGCACGTCCGAGAGGCGCTTGCGCAGGAACTTGTCGAGCCGCTGCCCGGCGGCGTCTTCCGTCACCTTGTATTCGAGCTTCAAGGATTGGTCTCGTTGAACCGCGATACGCGCCAGGTGCCGTCTGCCTGCCTCGAGAGCTCGAGATGCGCTTCGCGGCTGAGCGCTCCGCCTCCTTGCGGGCGGATGTCGAGCCTGTACGCGGCGTTTCTCTGGTCGCCGTTGCCTTCGAGCGCGTCGCGCTTGTAGTAGACGCGCACCTGCCGGAGAGCGCCGAGCGCTCCGCCCGAGCGGCCTTCCTGCGCGAGCTTCAGCTCGTCCCGCAGCCGCAAGCTCGCGACGCCGGACGTGAGCGACATCGCACCGGCCTGGTCCGACTCGACGTAGTAGCGGTCGACGAACTGGTCGGCGACGGAGGCGGCGTTCTTCATCTTCTCCCCGCAGGAGGCGGCGAGCAGGAGGGCGAGGAGAGCAAGGCGGGTGGGCACGGTTTGCCGATCCTACCAGCAGCGAAGTACCCTCCGCGACGTGAGCAAGATCTACACCCGGCGCGGAGATGACGGCTCGACCGGTCTCTTCGGCGGTCCGCGCGTATCCAAGGACGACCTGCGCGTCTCGGCCTATGGCGAGGTGGACGAGCTCAACTCGGCGCTCGGCGTGGCGCGGGAGGAGTTGCGCGACCCGAAGCAAAACGACGTCGCGGAGATCGTCGACCGCCTGCAGAGCGAGCTCTTCAACCTGGGCGGACAGCTCGCCACGCCCGACGCGGCGGCCGCGCCCAAGGAAGTCCCGCGCATCCGCCACGAAGACGTCGTGCGGCTGGAAGTCGAGATCGACAGCTTCACCGCCGAGCTGCCGCCGATGCGGTACTTCATCCTTCCCGGCGGGTCGCGCCCAGGTGCCGCGCTGCATCTCTGCCGGACCGTCTGCCGCCGCGCCGAGCGCAAGGTGGTGGCGTTGTCGCGCACCGAGACGCTCCCGGAAAACGCGCTCGCGTACCTGAACCGGCTCTCCGATCTGCTCTTCGTCATGGCCCGCGCGGCGAACCTGCGCGCGGGAGGGCGCGAGGTGCCGTGGAAGAGCGGCTAGTGCGGCTCTGCTCGTCGGCGGATCTGCGCCCCGGTGGGTCTCTGAGGTTTCCGCTTCACCCGCGCCGGCCCTACGAGGACGAAGGATTTGCCTATCGCGCGCCGGACGGAACCGTTCGTGGCTGGGTAAACGTCTGCCCGCATCGCGCACAGCCGATCGATCTCGGCGACGAGCGCCTCTTCAACGCGGCCGGCGAGATCGAGTGCCAGGCGCACGGGGCGCGCTTCGATCCTTCGACGGGGAAGTGCGTCGGAGGCCCGTGCTTCGCGAGCGCCCTCCGCCCGATCGAGATTGTCGAGACAGAAGGCGAAATCCGCGCCGCTATCGAAGCCGCTTGAGCACCGAGTTGGTGAACATCCGGGAGGTGGCGCTTCCGCCCAGGTCGGGCGTCGTCGCCTCCTTCGAAGCGATGGTCTCGCGGATGGCGCTGACGAGGCGGTCCGCCGCCGTCCGCTCGCCGATGTGCTCGAGGAGCATGACCCCGGCGAGCATGACGGCGGTGGGATTGGCGATGCCTTTTCCCGCGATGTCCGGCGCCGTGCCGTGCACCGCCTCGAAGAGCGCCGTGTCGGCGCCGATGTTCGCTCCGGAGGTGAGCCCGAGGCCGCCGATGAGGCCGCTCGTCAGATCGGAGAGGATGTCGCCGAACAGGTTGGTGGTGACGATCACGTCGAACTGGTGCGGGTTCTTGACGAGCTGCATGGCGCAGTTGTCGACGATCAGCTCCTTGAACTCGATCCCTGGATGTCTCGCGGCGACCTTGCGGCCGGTGTCGAGGAAAAGCCCGCTCGTGCACTTGAGGATGTTGGCCTTGTGGACGAGCGTCACCTTCCGGCGTCCGCGCGACTTGGCGTACTGGAAGGCGTACTCGACGATCCGCTCGCTGCCCTTGCGGGTGATGATGCTGATCGACTCGGCGGCGCTC
>JBJMQD010000194.1:0-4736 GCA_045802855.1 Myxococcales bacterium
TGGCGCTCGAACATCCCGACCGGTTCGCAGCGCTGTTGTGCTTCTGTCCCGCCGGCGGCACGACGCTCGCACGCGCCATAGAGGCCCTGTCCGATATACCGATCTGGTTCGTCCACCGGGAAAACGACTACATCGTCCCCGCGGTCCATTCGGCCGTCTTGTACGAGGCTTTGCGGCGGCACGGACGGGCGTGGCGGACGGTCTTGCCGGCGAGGGTCGAGGACGCGCACGACTGCTGGACGGAGGTCTTCGCGCATCCCGCCACTTACGACTGGCTCCGGAATCCGATCACGCCGCCGCCGGAAGAAGCGATCCGTAACGGTGCGTGATACCGCAACCGCGCGGGCACGGCACGACCGCCCGGACTCCGGGTTTCCGTCGTGCTTTCACCTGTTTGGTTTGGTGCGCCCTGCTGGGATCGAACCAGCGACCCCCACCGTGTCAAGGTGGTGCTCTACCGCTGAGCTAAGGACGCAAACCGGGGCAGGTGTGTAGGAGAGATCGGGAAGCGGGTCAAGCACCCTCGAACGAGGATGCTCAAGGGACGGGCATGCGGGGCGCGCGCATCAGGCGGACGAACATCCAGAGGTACTGCGCCCAGCTCACGACGATGAACTCGGCGGCGACCAGGGCCATCGCCACGACGAACGGGCCGAGGGCGGCGCGCGCCGTCTCGCTCGCTCCCTCGACGAGGGCGAGGATGATGGCGAGGCCTACGCCGGCGGTTGCATATTTGCCGAATCGAGTGGGCCGGACCACGTAGGGATGTCCGCCCTTCTCGAGGAGCCAGATGGCGACCACGATGCACGTCTCGCGGAAGAGCGTGAGCCAGAGGAGCCAGAAGGGGAGCCGTCCGGTGCCGCAGAGGACGGAGAGCGACGAGAGCGCCATCAGCTTGTCGGCGATGGGGTCGAGGAGCGCGCCGAGCGCGGTGAACTGCTTCAAGGCGCGGGCGAGGACCCCGTCGAGCCAGTCGGTGATCAGCGCACCGACGAACACGGCGAGGGCCGCCCTGTGATGGCCCTGCAGGAAGAACCAGACGAAGACCGGAACGGCGAGAAGACGGAGCCCGGTGAGGAGATTGGGGACGTTCATCGCGATCGCTCGCCGGCGTCCGGCGGCTCGACGGAAGCATCGCCGGCTCCCGTGCCCGCGTCGAGCGCGCCCGCGCCGGCACCGCGCCCCCCCGCACCCGCATCGCGCGTCGCCGCGCCGGCATCGACCGCGCCGGCATCGACCGCGTCGATCGCCGACGCAGGCCGCAGATGGTCCGCGATCCGCGGCGGCAAGAGCGAGAACGGGACCTCGATCCGGAGCCACACGCCGCCGTCCGTGAAGTAGTGCGTCTTCGCCGCCCGCACCCCGCGCAGCTTGCTCTCGACCCGCCCTCGCAGCGCGGTGTCGTCGCGAAAAATGCTCTCGACGCGGGAGCCGTCGTCGAGCGTAGCGCCTTCCAGGACCTTCATTGCGTTGCGCTGCGCGGCCGCGAGAGCCGCGCGTTCGGCGGCGGCGCGCGCTACCGCGATCGAAGGAGCATTGAGATCCGGAGCACCCTTTCCCATCGCCCTGATGACGCGCAGGTCCCAGTCGATCGCGGATCCCTCCTCGGCTAGCGCCGGGACGACGAGGGCGGCGCAGAGCGCGACGCCCGCCGCGACCGCTTTCACGTAAGACCCGCCTTCCGCTTGTCGACCAGCGCGTCGACCGACTGCGCGATGCGCTGGGTGAGGATGAGCATCTCGCCTACGTCGGTCGGCGCCTGCTTCTTGTGCCCGTTGTCGAGATACAGGATGTGGGACACGCGCTCGCGGTGGAGGATCGGAATCACGAGGGAGCTGAGCGGCACCTTCTTTCCCGTCTGCGCGAGGAACCGGATGTTGAGCGGGGTCTTGCGCAGCGGGCCCAGGAAGTGGCTGCGGGTCTTCACCACCAGATCGAAGGCGCTCGGCACACCGAGCGGAACGGCGATCCGGCCCGCCGCGCCGTTTTCGAGCCCTTCGCCGAGGCCGTCCCAGCCGAGGACGACGGCGCCCTGGACGAGAAGGAGCAGCGCCCGCTCGGCCTTGCTCCGCGAAGCGCGAAGGACGATGCGCGCGATCGCGTCGCGATCCTGGACGGTGCGGAGCAACTCCAGTGCCTTCTCGAACGGCAGAGGCGAGTCGTCGGCGGGCGGTTGCCGGGGAGGCGGGGTGTCCCACCCGGTCGGGGCGACCCGTGCTGACGCCTGCGGTGTGGGGATCACCTCTCCGAGGATGGCGTCCTCCGGCAGGGCCTCGAGCGCGGGCCCGCTCATCACCTTCTCGGTCGGCTCTTCGGCGGCGGACGAACCGGCGGTTTGCTCCGCAGCGGACTCCGCCAGCCGCTTCGGTCCGGGAGACGGTTCCGCCGGGCGCTTCGGTCCGGGAGAGGGTTCCGCGGGCGGCTTCTCGCTGCCCGCGCGACCGCTCCCCGCAGGCGCCCGGGACGCGGGTTCCTCCGGCCATGGCTCGAGCGGAGCGGGAGCGCGACGCGAGCTCGATTCGGCAGATGTCGGCGCGGGCGTTGGTTTCCCGGCCAGGACCTGGTTGTAGATCTCGCTGAACGACTTCTCGTCGATGAGCTCCGCGGGAGCGGCTTTCGCCCCCGCCGCCTCCGCCTTCTGCTTCCGCCGCGCGAGCCTTCCCTCCTCGGGAACCACGCCGAAGTCCAGGGCGCGCATCTGCCGCATCGCTCCGTAGTGCGCCCGCAGCAGGTTGATCACCCGGAACTCGGGAGCGACGACCGCTGCGCAGGGCTTCCCGACCTTGTAGCTCAGGTCGTCGAGCTTGCGCGGATCGATGCGGGTGACGAGCACCTTGAGCCGGCGCCGCTCGATCTTCCAGGGCACCATCTCGTCGCGCTGGGCGACGTGCGCGGGAACGAGGACGACGAGCGCGGGATCGACCTCCAGGTTCCCCCACGTCACCTCGCAGCCGTGCTGCTTCGCGAGGGCACGGGCGAGTTGCTCCTCCTCGCACAGCCGCAACTCCAGGAGGTTCGTGCCCAGCCTGCCGCCGTAGAGGACCTGCCAGTCGAGCGCTTCCCCGAGGCCCTCGCGAGTGAGGTGGCCCTGCTCGATGAGGATCTCTCCAATCTGCACGCCGGGCGAAGGTAGCACACGGCCGTGCGCTCGCCCGGCCGCCCTGGAGCACCCGCGCGCTCGCTGGAAGGGAAATGCACGCCGCAGTTGTTGCTAGTGGCAAATGCGCGGCACCGCCCGTCCAGCACCCGCCTCTGTGCGCCGAGGGATTCACCGCTCCCACACGCACGACGTCGCGACCGCGCCGACCCTTTTGATTTTGACGAGGATGAGATGATCAGCAAGGACGACTGGCGACTGAACGGCAATCAGGCCAACTACCTGCACGGCGAGCTCCTCCGCTTCGGGCCGTATCGCCCGCGTAAGCAGGGTTGCGAGCACGATCACTGCGAGTTCTGCTTTCGTCGCTTCTCCAGCGCCGGCAAGGTGAACTTCGCCTTCGAGGGCTTCTACACCGAGGACAAGCGGTGGATCTGCGAGGCCTGCTACGACGATTTCAAGGTGCTGTTCGACTGGGCGCTCGAGAGCTGAACCCGCGCAAGAAATGCGCGCTACTATCCGACGCGGGCGAGGCTGAGCCGCCCGCCCCATCGGGCTTGCAAGGCTTCCCGGAGTTTCGCGTTCTGCGGGCGCGACAGATCGGGATCGGCTTCCACCAGAGCGAACGCCTCTTCGCGGGCCTCGACCAGGATCTTCTGATCGCGCCCGAGCTCCGCGACCGAGAGCTCTGGTAGCCCGCTCTGGCGGGTTCCGAGGAACTCGCCAGGGCCGCGCAAGTCCAGATCGGCCTGGGCGATGCGGAACCCGTCGGTGGTCTCCTCCATCACCTTCAGCCGATCGCGCGCGACCGGGCCCCACTCGGCACCTGTCGTTCCGGTGACGAGAAGGCAGTGCGATTTCGCGGCGCCCCGGCCGACGCGGCCGCGAAGCTGGTGGAGCTGGGAAAGCCCGAACCGCTCCGCATGCTCGATCAGCATCACCGTCGCGTTCGGGACGTCGACGCCCACCTCGATCACCGTAGTAGCGACGAGGATCCGGTCGTCGCCGCGCCGGAAGCGCTCCATCGCCTGGGTACGCTCCACCGCGCTCTGGCGCCCGTGCACGAGACCGATGGGCACCCCCTGGAAGACCTCGGCCGCGAGCCGGTCGCGCTCCTTCGTCGCCGCCTTGACGTCGAGAAGCTTCTCGCTCTCTTCGACGAGCGGGAGCACCACGTACGCCTGCCTGCCGGCGCGCAGCTCCTTGCGAATCACCTCGTACGCGCGGTCGCGCGCCGCGTCGCGATAGACGCGGGTGGCGATGGGCGTCCTTCCGGGCGGCAACTCGTCGAGGACGCTCGAGTCGAGATCGCCGTACAGCGTGAGCGCGAGCGTCCGCGGGATCGGGGTCGCCGTCATCACCAGCACATCCGGTCGCCTGCCCTTGGACATGAGCCGCGCGCGGGTGAGGACCCCGAAGCGGTGTTGCTCGTCGATCACCGCGAGGCCGAGCCGGTGGAACTCCGTCCCCTCCTCGGCCAAGGCGTGCGTCCCCACCACGATGTGCGCGGCGCCGCCCCGGACGAGGCGATCGGCGTGCGCGCGCTCGCGGGTGCCCAGGCTCCCCGTCACGAGCTCGACGTGCACGGACCTGCGCTCCCGCAGGAGCGCCCGCAGCGAGCGGGCGTGCTGCTCCGCAA
>JBJMQD010000244.1:0-6361 GCA_045802855.1 Myxococcales bacterium
CGGAGAAGGTGTTGTTCTGCTCCGGATCGAGCACCTCGAGAAGCGCCGCGCTCGGGTCGCCGCGGAAATCGGCGCCGAGCTTGTCGATCTCGTCGAGCATCATGACGGGATTGATCGTGCCCGCCTTCTTCATCGACTGGATCACCCGGCCGGGCAGCGCGCCGACGTAGGTGCGCCGGTGACCGCGGATCTCGGCCTCGTCGCGGACGCCGCCCAGCGACAGGCGCACGAACTTCCGCCCCGTCGAGCGCGCGATGGACTGGCCGAGCGAAGTCTTGCCGACGCCGGGAGGTCCGACGAGGCAGAGGATCGGGCCCTTCATGTCGTTCTTCAGCTTGCGGACCGCGAGGTACTCGAGGATGCGCTTCTTCACCTTCTCGAGCGAGTAGTGGTCCTTGTCGAGCACCTGGCGCGCGTTCTCGACGTCGAGGTTGTCCTCGGTCTTCTTCGTCCAGGGCAGGTCCGCGATCCACTCCAGGTAGGTGCGCGCGACCGTGTACTCGGACGAAGCGGTCGGGATGCTCTTGAGACGGTTGAGCTCCTTGTTCGCGACCTTCTCCACGTCGGGAGGCAGACCGAGCTTCTTGATCCGCTCCCCCAGCTCGTCGAGCTCCTCCTCTTCCTCGCCGAGCTCTCCCAGCTCTTCCTTGATGGCCTTGAGCTGCTGGCGCAGGTAGTACTCGCGCTGGGTCTTGGACATCTCGCCCTTGACCTGCGAGTCGATCTTCGAGCTGAGCTTGAGGATCTCGCGCTTGCGGTTGAGCAGCTCGAGGACGAGCTTCATCCGCTCCTTGAGGTCCACGGTCTCGAGGACCTGCTGCTTCTCCTCGATGGGAACGTCCACGTTCGCCGCGATGAGATCGGCGAGGTGTCCCGGCTGGGTGATGCTCTCCACCAGCTCGGTCGCCGCCGCCGGCAGCTCCGGCATCATCTCGATCACTTCGCGGGCGAGCTTCTTGAGGTTGATCCCCAGCGCCTCGATCTCGACGTGATCGGAGGGCGTCTTGTCCTCGATCGCCTCGATCCGCGCCTTGAGGTACGGATGCTCCTGCACGAGCTCGACGACTCGGAAGCGCGCGAGGCCCTGCACGACGAGCGAGTAGTTGTCTTCGCCCATCTTGAGGAGCTTCACGATGCGCGCGACCGTGCCCATCGAGTGCAGGTCGGCGGCGCCCGGGTCCTCTTCCTCGGCCTTGCGCTGGGTGACGACGCCGATCACCTGATCGTCGCGCACCGCGTCCTTGATCAGGGCAATGGTCTTCTGCCGGCCGACGGCCAGCGGAAGCACTCCACCCGGAAAGAAGACGCTGTTGCGCAGCGGCAGGATGGGGAGGACCTGCGGAATGTCCTCCTTGTTGATGAGCCCCGGCGCTGCCGGGGTTACGACCTTTCCCTTTTCCGACATCGCCTGGCTCCCTCCGGGTCTTGGGAAAAGTGATGCAAACCTACTGAGAACTTTTCTTCCTCTTTAACGAGAGACGGCCAATGTAGCCAGCCCAGGGGCTCTGGCAAGCAGGATGGATCGGATCTTGCGAAAGAGGGACCGCAAGCAAGCCGGCGCAACCTTGACGGGCTGGCCGGCCGTTCGCAGGTTCCCCGAGCAAGATGCCGATCCCCCGAGCGCAAATCCCAGCCAGAGGTGCCATCCTCGTCAGCGGCCGTATGCTCCGGCCTGCGGCCTGCGCCCGTCGCAGGCAAAGCCTACTCCTCCTGCTCGTTACGGCGAGCGCGTGCCAGAGCTATGTCGCCGTCCCTGTGCAGCCCGCGACACTCGTCGCCGTGCAGCAGCACTCCCAGGTCAGGGTCACCACCAAGGCCGACATCCTCTTCGTGGTCGACGACAGTCTTTCGATGTCGCAGAAGCAGGACCGGCTCGCCCAGGCCGTGGCGAACTTCACCGCCGCGCTGGACGCTCTCGATCCGCCGGTAGACTACCAGGCGGCGGTGGTGACCACCTCCATCTTCGAGCGGTTCGGGGCTTGCTCTCCGGACGGCAACGACAGCGCGGCCGCGCAATGCTCGAGCGACTGGGGCACGACGGGGTTCGCCTGCCAGAAGGCGGCCTGCGTGCGCGACTTCTCCAGCGAGGCCGGCCAGCTTCGCCAGATCGCCGGCGCGCCCGGGCGCGTCTTGCGGCGCAAGGACACGACCGCCGCGCAGTTCAGCCAGTGGCTCGGCGAGGACATCCAGGCTGGATCCGCCGGCGCGCGCCAGCCACAGGGAATGCAGGCGATGAAGCTCGCGCTCACCGACACGACGAGCGGGTTCGTGCGCGACGGCGCCAAGATCGTGGTCGCCTTCGTCACCGACGCGGAGGACTGCTCCGATCCGTCGCAGCGCATGTCGATGCTCGTCAAGGACGCGCAGGGCAACGTGATCGACAAGTGCGCCGCGGACGCCGCGGCGATCGACGGAAGCATCGCTTCCCTCGAGCCCGTCGCGGCCTACGTGAACTTCCTGCGCGGCATGAAGGACTCCGACGGCACGCCCAAGGAGGTCCAGGTCGCCGCCATCGTGAGCTTGAAGAACGGCAGCCGCGATCCGGGCGTGTGCACGAACGACGCCTGCGTCGCGCGGTGCGATGCGCCGCCGCAGCAGCAGCAGTGCCAGGCGAGCTGCGCGGGATCTCCGACGCTCGCGCTGTGCATGGCCGACTGCACCGCCACCTGCAAGAACTTCTGCGCGGGACAGGTGCCCGGGCGCCGCTACGTGGAGATGGCGACGGCATTCACCGGCCTCACCGCGAACATCTGCTCCGACGATGCGAGCGATCCGCTCCAGCGGCTGGCGAAGATCGTGGGAATCCCCTCCGAGTTGCCCCTGCTCGCCGATCCCGCCTCTCCGGAGGTCTTGCGGGTCTCGATCCAGAGGGGTTCCGGGACGGTGGAATGCGTGCAAGGGCAGGGTTACGACCTCGTGCAGACCTCGGACGGTCCCGCGGTGCGGCTCGAGGGGCCCTGCCGCCTGCAGCCCGACGACGTGTGGGATCTGCGATACCTGACGAAGAGTTGACGCGCCGATTCGGTTGCCGCTCCTCGTGACCCGATGATACGACCCCGTAATCAACGGGGGACCAATGCGAGTCGCAATACTCGTCGCCTGCGTCTGTTCTGCGGGCGCCGTGCACGCGCAGGAACAGTCGCTCGCGCAGCGCTGGGACGAGCTGTGGGCGCACCGCGAAACCGCCGACGCCCAGAACGCGCTCGCCCGCATGGCAAAGGGGGAGCTGGCGAAGGATCCCAACTCGTTCGACGGGAACTGGCGACGTGCCGCGCTGCTCGTCTGGCAGGCCGATGGCGCCGCCGACGGCAGCGAGCTCAAGGCGCAGCTTGGAAAGCTGGCCTGGGAAGCGGGCGACAAGGCCGTCGCGGCGAAGCCGGACGACGTCCGGGGACACTATTTCGCCGGCACCGGCCTCGGCCTCTACTCCGAGGGCGTTGGGATCCTCACCGCGCTGAGCCAGGGCCTCGAGGGCAAGTTCCGCGATCGGATCCAGGGGGCGCTCAAGATCGACAAGGATTTCCTGAACGGCGGCCCGCAGGTCGTCTGGGGCCGGTACTTCTACAAGCTGCCCTGGCCCAAACGAGACGTCCGCGAATCGGTCCGGGTCCTTTCCGCGGCGGTCGAGCAGCATCCGAAGAACCTGCGCGCGAAGCTCTACCTCGCCGACTCGCTCGCCGACGACGGAAAGGGCGCCGAGGCGAAGAAGGTCGCGCAGCAGATCCTCGATGCCCCTCTGCAGGGCGATCCGCCGGAAGAGAAGCGGATGAAGGATCTCGCGAAGAAGTGGCTGTCGAAGCACTAGGGGTTGGCGCTACGCTCGGTCAGAACTCCGCAGCTCGAGGTTCCCATGGCGACCGCAGAGAAGGCCTTCGAAGGGATGCAGAGACAGCGCGAGGAGATGGCCTCGATCCAGTCCGTCGCCGGTCTCTTTCGTGCCCGCGCTTCGCAGGATGCCCGCCGCACGGCCGCCTTGCGCAAGAAGAACGGTGCCTGGACGCCGCTCACGTGGGGAGAGCTTTCCACGCAGGCCGAGGAGGTCGCGTCCGGCCTCGTCGCTCTCGGAGTGCTGAGCGGGGACAAGGTCTCGATCGTCTCCTCGACGAGGGTGGAATGGTCCGTCGCGGATTTCGGGATCGCCACCGCCGGCGCGGTGTCGGTGCCCATCTACCACTCCAGCACGGCGGACGAGATCCGCTACATCCTCGAGAACAGCGGCGCGGCGGCGGTGTTCGTCGAGGACGACAAGCAGCTCGCGAAGCTGCGGGACGCGCGCGAGCGGCTGCCGCGGGTCCGCAACGTCGTCGTCATGGACGGGCAGGGCGACGGCGATTGGGTCCTGTCGCTCGCCGAGCTCGTCGCCCGCGGCAAGCAAGCTGCCAATCGGCGAGATGTCGAAGCGCGGTTCTCGGCGCAGAAGCGCGAAGACCTCGCCACCATCCTCTACACCTCGGGCACGACCGGCGTGCCCAAGGGCGTGATGACGACGAACGATCAGCTCCTCTTCGCCTCGGAGACGGTGGTCGGCTGCGGGCTCCTCTCGCGCGACGACAGCCACCTCCTCTTCCTCCCCTTCGCCCATTCCTTCGCGCAGCTCATCAAGGCGGCGTGGCTGGGAAGCGGCCTCACCATGATCTTCGCCGAGTCGGTGGATCGGCTGGTCGACAACGCCTCGGAGACCGGTCCCACCGTCCTCTCCGCCGTTCCCCGGGTCTACGAGAAGGCGTTCAACAGCGTCATTGCCGGAGGCATGTCGCAGACGGGCCTCGGAGGCCGCCTCTTCCGGATGGCGATGTCCGAGTTCGAGTCCTACGCCAAGGCGAAGAACGAAGGCAGGGCCTATTCCTCGCTCCAGTTCACGCTCGCGCGGCGGCTCGTCTTCCCCAAGGTGCGAGCGAAGCTCCTCAAGCGGTTCGGGGGGCGGATCCACACCTTCGTCTCCGGGGGCGCCCCGCTCGCGCGCAAGATCGCCTACTTCTTCGATCTGCTGGGCTTCAACATGCTCGAGGGGTACGGGCTCACCGAGACCATCGCGGTGACCAGCGTCAACCTCCCCGGGCAGAACAAGCTCGGCACGGTCGGGCGTCCCTTCCCCGGTGTGGAGGTGAAGATCGCCTCCGATGGCGAGATCCTCGAGCGCGGCCGCAACATCATGCGCGGCTACTTCGGGATGCCAGAGGCGACGGCGGAGGTGATCGACGCCGACGGCTTCTTCCACACGGGCGACATCGGCGAGATCGATCGCGACGGATTCCTCCGCATCACCGATCGCAAGAAGGACCTCATCAAGACGAGCGGCGGGAAGTACATCGCGCCGCAGGCGCTGGAAGGCGCGCTGAAGACGATGAGCGAATTGGTGAGCCAGGTGGTGGTGATCGGCGATCGACGCAAGTACGTCTCCGCGCTCGTGACCGTAACGGAGGACCAGGCGAAGAAGGTGGCGTCCGCGGCCGGCGAACGGGCCGCTACGTATGCGGACGCTGCCCACTCGAGCGCCGTGCGCACCAGGGTGCAGGTGGCGGTCGATCAGCTCAACTCCACGCTCGCGTCGTACGAGACGATCAAGCGGTTCGTCATCCTGGACCGCGATCTCTCGCAGGAAGCGGGCGACCTCACCCCGACGCTGAAGGTGAAGCGAAAGGTCATCTCGCAGAAGTTCAAGGCGCAGATCGACGGGATGTACGACGGGGAATCGGTCGACTAGATCGCGGCTGATCGGTCAGAGGCGAGGGCCGCGGGTCAGAAGCCAGACCCACGGGTTTGCTTCCGACAACCACGCTCCGTAAGGCCTGTACTCCCGGTCGTGCGCCAGCAGCGCGGGGAACATCGCATGCGTCGCGAACGCCGCGGCAGCGGTGGCCAGAAGCGCCAGCCGCCCCCATTTTGAGGCCGGAGGAGAGAGGGCCACCGGCACCGCCAGGAGCAGGCTCGCTTCCGCGAGCATCCGTGATCCGAACGCGCTTCCCCACCAGCACCACCACACAGTCATCAATCCGTACTCGAGCAGCGCGGCCACCTGGCAGGCACGCGCGATCGGGGACCCGCCCGGTCGCAGCGCAAACAACACCCACGGCGAGAAGAGGATGAGGCCGTGGGCCGGTGAAACGAGCAATCCCAGGATCGACTCGGGAAGCTCGCCGATCGTGAAGCCGCTGCCACGGAGAAGGTAGGAGTATCCGCCGCGGAAGGGCGACCCGAAGATGGCCGCATTCATGGCCGACGTGAGAAGGACGCCGAGCGCGGTTCCTACCGCGCAGTCCGCCACGAATCGCCAGCGGTCGCGAGCAATCCAGGCGAACGGCAAGAGGAGCAGTACGCCCGGTAGCCGGGAGAGGACGGTGAGCGCGGACGCCACGACCAT
>JBJMQD010000249.1:0-6748 GCA_045802855.1 Myxococcales bacterium
CGTCGATCCCGGTTTCCTCGTGCAGACGTCACTCGCCGAGGACCGCGACCGGCCGCTCACTACCGCTCAAGCCGCGCTGATCCAGCGCATCCCGCTCGAGCCTACATCGCTCCACCACGGCCGCGGGACGGTGACCTTCACGCACGCGGAAGGAGACCCGGACGGCGGTATCTCGGCGTTATCCATCTTGCTGGGGGATGCCCCACAACTCGACGGCAAGTACGTGATCCTCGGACGCGTCGAGGACGGATACGACGTCCTCGACGAGATCGCCTCGGTTCCGCTGAACGCGCGAGGCCAACCTCTCATCCACGTCGGTATCCAGCGGGCCGAAATCGTGACCGCCGCCGAAGCAGCCGCGCAGCGGATCTCCCGACGCGCGCTCTACTCCGCGGGCATGGCCTACGAGCAGGAGGGGATGCGTTCCGAAGTAAAGGGCCTCGTCTGCGCGATCCTTTTCGGCGTCATGGCCATGTCGCTCCTCGCCGCTCGCCTTTCGCGTCGCCTCTACACGGCAGCGCGTCTCCTGATCCTCCTCGGCGGAGGATTCGGGGTCATGCTCGTCCTGCTCCCGCGCGCGCAGCGTTTTCCGCTTCTCGGAGCGGCGCTGATGGCCGGCCTGGTCGCGCTCTTCAAGCTGCTGGGGCGGTTCGAAGAGCCGGCGGACGAAGAAGCGCCGAGCCCATCTCAGCCGGCGTTGAGCCACTCCTCGTACGCGCGGAAATCGTAGTCGCGGCCGAGGAAGGACCGCACCAGGTCGGCCGCCTTCGCGCTGCCGCCCGGTTCGAGGATCGCGCGGCGGTACCGCGACGCCGGCGCCGGGTCGAGCAGGCCTTCCTTGCGGAACACCGTGAAGAGATCCTTCGCGATCACGAGCGACCACATGTACGTGTAGTAGATCGCCGAGTACCCCTCCAGGTGGCCGAACGACTCGTGGAAGTACGTCCCGTCGACGTGGCGGAAGGGCGTGTACCTTTCTTGCAGGCGCGCCGCGAGAGCGGTGGTGTCGAGGCCCGCCGGATCGCGATCGTGGAACTCGAGCGAGGTCGCCGCGTAGAACATCTGCTGCCGGACGCGCAGCCCCTTCCCGAACTCGTCGGCTGCGCGCATGCGCGCCACCATGTCGGCCGGGATCGCCTCGCCCGTATCGGCCCGCCGCGCGAATCCGCGGAGGACGGTAGCGTCCCAGCACCACTCCTCGAGCATTTGCGACGGCGCCTCGACGAAATCCCACTCGGTGCGCACGCCCGAGATTCCCGCCCACCGTGTCCGGCCGCCGAGCAGGTGGTGCAAGAGATGCCCGAACTCGTGGAAGAACGTCACCACCTCGCTGTGCTCGAGGAGCGACCCGGGTCGCGGGAAGTTGCAAATCAACGCGGCTTCCGGAAGGCGCTTTCCGGCCTGGCCGGATTGCAAGGTGAATTGCGCCGCGTGCTTGTACTTGCCGTCGCGAGGATGGAGGTCGAGGTAGAAGCGCCCGACAACCGTGCCGCGCTCGACGACGTCATAGCAACTCACGTCGCCGTGCCAGACCGGCGCATCGGCGGCTCGCCGGTACTCGAGGCCGAACAGGCGCGCCGTCACGTCCAGCACGCCTTCCTGCACGCGCGACATCTCGAAGTACGGCCTCACCGACTGCGCGTCGTACCCGTGCCGCTCCTTGCGGAGCGCTTCCGTTAGCACCTGCGAGTCCCATGCCTCCACGCGCTCGACACCCGGCTCGTCCCGCCGCTTGCGGGAAAGCAGCGCCTGGTAGTCGTCCGCGGCGCGCTTCTCGGCCGCGACGGCGATGCGGCCGATGAAATCCGCCGCCGCCTGCGCGCTACCGATCATCTTGTCTTCGGTAACGTAAGCCGCCCAGGAGGGGTAACCGAGAAGGCGCGCCAGCTCGAACCGCTTCTCCAGCATGCGCGTGAGAACGGAAAGGTTCTTCGGGTGCGCGCGCTGCCGGTAGACGCGCCAGAGCCGCTCCCGCGCCTCGCCGCTCCGCGCGTAGGAGAGGAACGGCACGTAATCCGGATAGTCGGTGGTGATGGTCACCTTCCCGTTCGGGCCCGGAGGGTGCGCCTGCACGTAGTCGTCGGGAAGGCCGGCAAGCTCCGCAGGATCGACCTCGACGCTGCGGACGTCCTCCCGGATGTTGCGGCTGAATTCCTGCCCGATCCGCACCAGTTCCTCGTTGAGGGCCTGCACCCGCTTGCGGGTCTCGTCGTCCCGGTCGACGCCGGCGCGGCGGAAATCGCGCAAGGTGCGATGCAGGTAGAACCGGGTGGCCGGGTCCTCTCCCTGCGGGTCGAGCTCGCGGAGCGCGTCGTAGATGCCGCGATCGAGCGAGAACCGCGTCGCGAGCGCATCGACCTGCTGCTCGCACCGCTCGGCGACGTCGCGCATGGCGGCGTCCGGATGCGCGTTGCGCGCCACGCTCGCTCGCGAGGACGCATCCGAGAGCGCCGCCATCGCGTCGTCGTAGGCAGCCACCGTGGCCGGCGTCGCTCTCGGCGCGGGCGACGACTTCAATCTCTCGACGAGCGCCTCCGCCGCTTCCAGCGCCTTGCGGTTCGCCTCTTCGAAAGCCTCGGGCTTCGCGACGAGCAGCTCGGCGGGCGTCATGCTGCACGCTCCATCCGCGAGCGGAGCGACCGGTACGCGTCGAGCGTCGCCTGCACCGTCACGTTGTCGCCGCGTCCCAGCCGCACCGCGCCCTGCGGATCGAAGATCACCGACCCGTCGGCGCGGCGAACGTGGATGACGAGGGTGGAAGCCTCGTCCCGCAGTTGTCCGACGCTCGTCTGCGCAAGGACGGCGTCGACCGATAGTTCGGCGACCACGAGGAGCCTGCCTCCGACTTCGAGCGAGTTCTTGATGTCGGGATCGAGCGCCGCCGCGGCCAGCGCGGGAGCGGCCAGCGCCGAGGTGGAGAACGCCTCGACGTGGAACGCCTCCTTCGTCTTCGCGACCAGATCGTCGTCGAAGAGCCGCATGACGACCCGGATCCGCGGACTGACCCTGCGCGCGTCGAGCGCGATGTTCAGGTTCGCGAGGTCGTCGTCGGTCGCGCAAACGATTGCACGGGCGGACTTGATGTTGGCCTGCTCCAGGGCGTGGGAAGAGCGCACGTCCTCGATCAGCACCGGCACCCCGGCCGCTCGGATGACGGAGACGAACGGCGCGTCTTCGCGCCTCTCGATCATCACGATGGGCACCTGGAGCTTGTTGAACTGCTCGAAGATGCGGAAGCCGACACGGCCGGCGCCGCAGACGATGACGTGATCCTTGAGGGTCGATGCCAGCACCGCGAACCACTCCTTGTCGTTTCGTTCCTTGGCGAAGAAGAGAAAAGCGAAGCGGACCAGGCCTTCGGCGACGGTGATGATTCCCAGAGGCGGAATGATGGTGAAGAGGACCTCGAGCGGCGGGTAGTCGGGGATCTCCATCGTGGGCTGCGCGAAGAGCAGGAAGTAGGCGCAGAAGATCGAGCGCGTCCAGGTGATGGTCTGTCCCAGGTGCCGGTAAATGCCCCACATGATCGTCCCGCCGCCGATGACGAGCACGAAGAGCATGACGAACGTCAGCTTGAATCGGCGCAGAAGCGCCCAGAAGTAGAGCAGCTGCGCGTGCAGCGTGCGCCGGCCGGTCATCGGGCGGACCTTCTCACGCACCGGAGGAAGCCTCAAGGAGCGGGTTTCTTCGCTCCGCCTCCGGAAAGCCAGTCGTCGACGACCCTCGACAGCACCCCGAGAGGCACCGCGCCGTGGGAGAGGACCACGTCGTGGAACTCCTTGACGTCGAACTTGTCACCGAGCCGCTGCCTCGCCTTGTCGCGCAGGCGGAGGATCTCCGTTTCGCCCACCATGTACGCGAGCGCCTGCCCGGGCATCACCAGGTAGCGGTCGATCTCGTTCGCCGCCTCCTCGTGGGTGAGCGTGGTGTGATCGATGAGGAACTGGAGCGCCTTCTCGCGGTCCCACTTGAGCGCGTGCATCCCGGTGTCCACCACCAGGCGCGAGGCACGCCAGGCCTGGTACCCGAGCATGCCGAAGCGCGCCGCCGGCCCGGAGTACAGGTGCATGTCGTCGGCCAGCCGCTCTGCGTACAGCGCCCAGCCTTCAACGTAAGCGGTCTGGCCGAGCTGGCGGCGGAAATCCGGCAGCGAAAGCTGCTGCGCGATCGAGCCTTGCAGGTGGTGTCCGGGAACCGTCTCGTGGAAGCAGAGCGCCTCGCCGTTGTAGAGCGGCCGCGTCTCCGCTTTGTAGACGTTGACGTAGAAGACCGCGGGCTCCCTGCCTCCATCGGGCGCCGGCTGGTAGAAGGCAGGAACGTTCGACGCCGCGCGATACGCCTCGATGGGCCGGGTGACGATGGGCAGCGTCGCGGGCCTGTTGAACGCCGTCGGGAGCGCCGCGGTCGCACGGGCGAGGGTGGCCTCGTTCCAGGAGAGAAGCTCCTCGGGGGTCCGCTTGAACTCGCTCCGAGCATGCTCGAGCTGCTCGCGATACTTCCGCGCGTCGGGCTGCCCCGCGGACTTTGCTATCGATTCCGTCTCGGATTCGAGGGAAGCGAGAACCTTCATTCCAGAAGCGTGGATCTCCTGCGCGGACCGCTTTTCTCCGAGGTGATGGGCGATCAGGGCGGAATAGCAGGCGTCTCCGCCTGGCACCGCCCAGAGCCCGACGTCGTTGCGGGCCTTCGGCAAGAGCTGCGTCGCGAGAAACTTGCGATACGTACGCAGCCCCGGGAACACCGAGGACTGGACGGCGATCCGGACCCGCTCGCGGGCGGCGGTCGCGTCTGCGATCCCGGCGAACCGATCGACAGGTGGCATGAACGCCGAGGAGACGGCGTCCTTGTCGAGGAGCGCGTCGAGCGAGTCGATGACCCTCTGCACGTTCACGCGGGGTGAAACCTTCCCCTGGAACATGCCTCGCGTGAGATTTGCGACGATCTGCTCGAACATGCGCTCGGCCTGCCCGTATCTCGCGATCAGATCCGAGACGCCCTGCTCTGTGCCGAGCGGGTAGTACATCCAGGTCTGGGGGAGCTGCGTCTGGGGTCCGTTCATCTGGTCGACGACCCAGGTGTCTCCGTCGCAAGCCTCGACGGACAGCTCCTCGGCGAGCTCCAGCCGCAGCATCGCGAGGGTGATGCCCTCTTCCTCGGACAGGCCGGCGGGATCGAGAACGGCCGCCTCGCTGCGAAGCTGCGAAAGCGCGTCCCGAAGCTTGCGCCGCGCCGCCGGCGACCAGTCGTCGAGCTTGGAGTCGAATCGGTGGTCGCCGAGCGCCGTCGCGAAGAGCGGGCCGCCGGCGCCGCCGTCGAAGACGAGCGTGACGGGGACCGTCTCGAGGAGCGTTCTCCAGTACCGCTTCGCAAGGCTGTCGAGCCGGGCCGCGGCGGACGTCGGATCGGCGGTCGCCTGTCCCGAGACGGACAGCTTGGCCGGAGCAGGAATCTGCTTCGTACACGCAAGGCACGCGAGCGCGCAGACGCAGAAGCGAAGAACCATGCAAAGCACATATCAAAGGCCGCCCCGCGCCGCGCTACGCCGGTCACCGGATCCGGCGCCCGCCGTCCTGCGCTATCGTCCGTGCATGGGAGATACTGGAGCGGCCCGGACCCGCCTGCGCCGGGGGGTCGGTCCGCGCTACAGCGGCCCATTGCACTTCGCGTTCACCAGCTGCGTCGCGCTCGCTGTGATCGCGATCGCGCTATCGCGGCTGCACGGGCCCACGCCGCTCGAGCTTCTCACCGTTCCCCTCACCTTCCTGTACGCGAACTTCGTCGAGTGGCGCGCCCACCGCGGGCCGATGCACCGGAAGGTCCGCGGGCTCTCCCTCGTCCACGAGCGACACGCCCTTTCGCACCACGCCTTCTTCACGGCGGACGAGATGCAGATCGACTCCGCGCGCGATTTCAAGATGGTGCTCTTCCCGCCCGTCTTGATCCTCTTCTTCTTCGGGCTCTTCGCGGTGCCGATCGGCTTCGCGCTGCGCTATGCGCTCGGGGCGAACGTGGCCGCTCTCTTCGTCGCCACCGCGATGGCCTACTTCCTGCTCTACGAGTGGTTGCACCTCGCCTACCATTTGCCCGTCCGCATTCCTGGAATCGACGGGCTGCGGCGGCACCACCGGACTCATCACGACCCGCGCCTCATGTCGCGGAGCAACTTCAACATCACCTTCCCGATCTGCGACGCGCTCTTCGGCACCAAGGTCCACTGAATGGCGATCGTCTCCGTCGAGCCCGCGACACGAATCAACCTGCGCTGGATCGTCCGCCTTCGCTGGGGCGCGGTTGCGGGTCAGGCGGTCACCGTCCTCTTCGCGCGCCGCTTGCTCCACCAGCCGCTCCCCGTGGGAGAGCTTCTCGCCGTGGTCGGATTGCTGGCGGCGGTGAACCTCGTCATGCAGATCTGGCTCTGGCGCGGTGCCAACCCGAGCGATCGCGCCTGCGGGCTGAACCTCCTCGGCGACGTGATGGAGTTGACCGCCGTCCTCGCGCTCTCCGGCGGCGGCTACAATCCGTTCGCCCTCCTCTACCTCGTTCATTTGACCATCGGCGCCGTGGTCTTGCCGACCCGCTGGGCGGTCGCGCTCGCCATTGTTTGCGGCATCTCGTTCACGCTCCTGCATCTGTTGCCGGAAGGCCCGCTCGGCGGCGAGGACGTCGCCTTCCTGCACTTGCGGGGCCGGTGGGTCGCGTTCCTGGTCGCGGCCGCCTTCATCACCACCTTCTCGTTGCGGATGAGCCA
>JBJMQD010000345.1:0-4269 GCA_045802855.1 Myxococcales bacterium
GGCGGATCACCGGAACGTCGGTCTAGCACCAGTTCGTGCCAGAATCCGCGACCCATGGGCTTCCCTGTCTCCCCGAGGGACGGTCTGGCGAGTTCCCTCGTCGCGATGCTGCTCCTCACTGGTTGCGCGAGCGCAAAGGTCGCATCCACGAAGGATGTGGCTCCCAAGGGGGAGCTGCGGGTGGCGATCGGCGTAGGCCCCGCCGCCTCGCCCTTCTGGGCGACGCGCGACAGCGGTATCGCCGGCTTCACCAACGCGGCCGTGGCACCGCCGGCGGCGAAACCCTAGTACACGCGGACGCGCTGGTCGGGCGCGAGATACAGCTTCTCGCCCGGCTTCACGTCGAACACCTGGTACCAGGGGTCGAGATTGCGGACGGTATCGGCGCGATATTCCGGCGGCGCGTGCCCGTCGACCACGAGGCGCTGGCGCAGCGCGGCCTCCCGCAGCTTCGAGCGCCACGTCTGCCCGAACCCGATGAAGAACTGCTGATCGCCCGTCAGCCCCTCGACGGTGGGCGCGGGCTTCCCGCCCAGCGACATGTGGTACGCCGCGAGAGCCGCGGAGAGGCCCGCCACGTCCGCGATGTTTTCGCCCAAGGTCTGTCGCCCGTTCACGTGGACGTCGGGGAACGGATGGTACGCGTCGAACTGCGCGGCCAGCCGGGTCGAGGAATCCTTGAAATGCGCGAAGTCCTCCGGGGTCCACCAGTTGTGCAGGCGGCCGGTATCGTCGAAGAGCGCGCCCTCGCTGTCGAAGGAGTGGCAGATCTCGTGCCCCATCACCGCACCCGCCGAGCCGTAGTCGACGGACTCGGGCCGCTTGGGGTCGAAATTCGGCGGCTGCAGGATCGCGGCGGGAAAGTTGAGGGCGTTCATGGCCGGCAGGTTCACGGCGTTCACGAGCTGCGGATTCATCACCCATTCGCTCCGGTCGACGGGCTCGGCGAGACGGCCAAGCGCCCGCTGCAGGTCGAACTTCTCGTGGCGCTGGAAGTTCCCGAGCGCGTCGCCGCGCGTCACTTGAAGACCGGAGTAATCGCGCCACTTGTCCGGGTATCCGACCCCCACCTTCAGCACCGCGAGCTTCGCCTTCGCCTTCTCCTTCGTCTGCGGCGCCATCCAGTCGAGCGCGTCGATGCGGCGCGAGAAGGCAGCGATGATGTTCTTGACCATCTGCTCGGCGCGCGCTTTCTCCGAGGGCGGGAACCACTTCGCGACGTAGAGCTTGCCCACCGCCTCCCCGAGCGCGAGGTCGGTCACGTCGATGGCGCGCTTCCAGCGCTCGCGCTGCACCTGCGCGCCCGTGAGAGCCTTGCCGTGGAACTCGAACTGCTCCTGCACGAACGCGCGCGGCAGGAACGCCGAGTGGTGCTCGAGCGCGTGGTAGGTCAGGTAGTCCTTCCACGTCGCGATGGGCACGCTCCCCACCAGCTTCGCGATGCCGCTGATCGCGCCCGGCTGCCAGGCGACGAACACGGGCGCTTTGTCGAGCCCGGCGGCCCCGAGGAACGCGGCCCAGTCGATCCCGGGTGCGTTCTCTTCGAGCTGTTTGCGGGTCCAGTGGTTGTTGCCCTTCTCGACGTCGGACGAGTCGGTGCGCGACACGTGCACCGTCGCGATCTGGTGCTCCAGCTCGACGATGCGCGCCGCCTTCGCGTCTGCCTCCGCGACACCGGCGAGCTTCAGCATCGCGGCAACGTGCGGCGTGTAGCGGCCGCGCAGGTCGGCCATCCGCTGCGACGGGTTCAGGTAGTAGTCGCGGTCGGGGAGCGCGAGGCCGCCCTGCAGCAGGAAGGGCGAGTACTTCGACGGTTCGTCGAGGTCCTGCGCGACCCAGAGGCCGAACAGGTTGTCCGTCGCGAGCTTCGTCGCGTTGAAGACGTCCATGTCCGCTCGCAGCTGACCGCCCAGGTAGCGCGACAGCGACTTGCGGTCCTCGATCGCCGTAACCGCGTCGAGCGTCGGCTGCAAAGGCCCGAGCCCCAGCTGCTCGGTGCGCTCCTCGTCGAGGAAGCTGGCGTACGTGTCGCCGATCTTGCGCGCCTCCGAGCCGTCGGGCGCGTCGCCCTTGCTGGCCTCGGCGATCAGGTCGGCGGTCCGTTTCGCCGTCAGCTCGCCGAGCAGCGCGAAGGTGCCGAAGACGGACCGATCGGGCGGGATTTCCGTCTTGTCGTACCAGCCTCCGTTCGTGAACCGGAAGAAGTCGTCGCCTGGCTTCACGGAACGGTCCATCCCGGCCAGGTCCAGCCCCGAGGCGGATGGCGCAGGGGTCGAGGCCGACTGCGTCGTATTGGCACCGGATCCCGTCGTGCCCGACGACGTGGAGGCGCATGCCGCCGCGAGGACCGCGGCGCACAGGACCGATCTGGCTGTTGGGTTCATGGACGGCCGTCTTGCACGCCGCGACATCGCTCGCAAGCGGAAATCCCGCTCGGGCGCTTTGGCTATGGCTTCGGGTGCGCGTAGAGCCAGTCGATCACCCGGGTGCCGAAATCAGGAGTCAGATTGGGCGAATGGCCGCTGCCGTGCATCGTCCAGAGCTGAACGTCGATTCCCGCCGGACAGCCGTCGTACGCCTCGATGCCCGTCTCGCTGCCGGCGACGGCGGGGTCGATGTCGAGCGTGACACCCGTCGAACGCAATGGGCCCGCGCAGGCATTGTTGCGCGCCCACGTCGCGACGGTGTCGTGGGCGGATGGCCCGGACTGCACGCCGCCGATGAACGGACCGCCGTCGTAGGTGATGACGTCGTCGCGATCGCCGTGCAACTCGACCACCGAGACGGGCGAGGTGGTCGTGCAGAGCGACGCGGCGCTCGTCACGGCGCCGGCGAAGCTCATGACCGCCGCGATCTTCGGGGAGATGTCGCAGGCGACCCGGTGCGCCATCAGCGCGCCGACCGAGTAGCCGACGACGTAGACGCGCTTGGGATCGATCGGGTGCTTCGCAGCGACGTCGTCGATCAGGGCGGCGAGGTAGGCGCGGTCGTACGGCGGCAAATCGAGGGTCCCGGCGTTCCAGGTGGAAAAGCCCGACCTGCTGTTCGTGCCGTCCGGCATCGCCAGCCAGAAGTTGCGGGTCGCGACGAGCGGCCGGAGGTCGAGATCCTGCGCGATCTCGGTGCCGCGGCCGCCCTGGCCGTGCAGGACGACGAGGAGCGGCAAGGGTGCCGTGGTGTCCGGAGGCGCGTCGAGCGCGTACGGGCGCTCCTTGAGCATGACCGCGGGATCCTTGCTCGGGAGCGTGCCCTCTCGAACGTCGCAGGCGGCGGCGAGGACCGCGACGGCGGCGATGCTGGCTCGCGAGCTTGAATGGATCCCGGGTCTCACGTACGCGCAGACGGCTGACGATGCTGGATATTCGCGGTCCGCTCGATGGCGGCTAACGGGCGCAGCGCCAGGCGAGAGCCGCTGCGCCGCCGTCCAGGAGCACGGTGCGCCGGACGCGCGGCTCGAGATCGAGTCCAACTGGATCCTCGCTCGTGACGAGCGCTGTCCGGTCGCCGCAGCGGACGAGATGGTGAACGAGCTGGTCGCCCATCACGCGCCGGTCGTCGAGCGCCGCCGCTCGGGCGAACTCGCCACGCTCGAGATGAGCCTCGATCGCGCTCGTCCCCGGCGCGAAGCGCTCGCGGGCGAGGAGGCGAACGTCGTGATCGCGTACCGCTCCACCGCATGCGGGGCACGCCTCGAGAGGAACGCTCCTCAGCCAGGCCCGGATGAGCTCGATCAGCTTCAAGCATTGGTGACTGCTGGCCGCTTCGTTTTGTTCAACGAGATCGGGCGGCGACGATCTCCCAGTGGAGCTGGTCGGGAGCCGCACCCCATACGCGGATCCGGCCCTTGTGCACGCCCTGGAGGTGGCATACCGCGCACAGCGAGGTGAGATTCGACAGCTCGTCGCTGCCGCCCCTCGATCGGTACTTGATGTGGTGCGCATGATTCGCGGCCTTGCTGCACCACGGCACCGTGCAGAGGCCCTTGTCCCGCTCGAGGACCTGTCTTTGCAGGGTGCTCCGGGCTCGTAGCGCAGGCTCCCAGACCTCGACGAAGTGCTCCGCGATCCTCGTGAGGCACTCGCCGGCGGAAATCCATCGTCCCGCGGCCTTCCGTGCGGCGGAGAACGCCTGCGCGATGACCGCCGCCACGCGCCGCGGAGCCCAGACTTCGAATTCGCCTCGCGCGCACATCCGCGTGTCCTCGGTGTGCTGGAGCTCGCGGCGGAGCGCGATGCAAGGAATGTGCTCGGCACGCTCGATCCAGGCGTC
>JBJMQD010000390.1:0-10559 GCA_045802855.1 Myxococcales bacterium
GGGACGATCCGGCTTCCAGCATCTGCGTCGGCAGAGCGGGAGGAGGGGACGGCCTCGTGCGTTCCGGCGAGGGCGCGACAGGGCTCGGCCGCGGTCCGGAAGCCTCCCTCGGCGGCGGCGGGGGCGGCGGGGGGACGGCCGCGACGGGCGCGGGCGCTTTCGGCGAATCCTCGCCAGGAAGCGAGATGCGCTTCGTCGGACGCGGAGTCCCGACGGGCGTCGGGGGCTGCACGATGGTCTCGGCCTCGATGGCGACGTGCCATTCGGGTTCGGTGCGGCGCAGGTCGTTCGCGAGGACGCCGCCGTTTCCCCGGCGCGGGAAGCTGGGAACCGAGGCGCTCGCCTCGGTGGCGCGCCGCTCGACGGCGACCCAGCGAGAGATCCTCGCCTCCTCCTTCTCGCGCTCGCCCTGGAACTCCTCGAGCAGCCACTCCGAGAGCTGGCGCGACCCGTACGGCGCTCCCGCCTGGAAGGTGTGGCGCAAGAGGTCGTCGTGCATCTCGCTCGCCCACTGGTAGCGATCGCGCGGATCCGCGGCGAGCGCGCGCAGGACCACGGCTTCCAGCGATTCGGGAACTCGCGGATTGAGGCTGCGCGGAGGCGGCACCTCCGCCGCGCGGACCTTCTCCAGGACGGCGATGTCGCTGTCGCCCGTGAAGAGCTTCTGCCCGCACAGCATCTCCCAGAGGAGCACGCCGGACGCGAAGATGTCGCTGCGGTGATCGACGCCCTGCCCCTTCACCTGCTCGGGGCTCATGTAGCTGAACTTCCCCTTGAGGATGCCCGCCTGCGTCTTCGAGAAGCGGCTCTCGGCCTTGGCGATGCCGAAGTCGATGAGCTTCACGTTGCCGTCGAAGGAGACGAGCACGTTCTGCGGGGAGATGTCGCGGTGCACGATGCCGAGCGGCACGCCGTGCCCGTCGCGCCTGCGGTGCGCGTAGTCGAGGGCCTCGCAGATGCGGGAAAGGATGAAGGTCGCCTGCGGGATCGGCATCGGGCGGCCGATCTTGCGGAAGCGCTCGTTGAGCTGCCGCACGTCGCGCCCGGAGATGTACTCCATGGCGATGAAGTAGCTGTCCTCGTGCTTGCCGAGCTCGATCACCTGCACGATGTTCGCGTGCGAGAGCTGCGCGGCGATGCGAGCCTCGTCGACGAACATCTGGATGAACTCCGGATCCTCGTTCATCGTCGGCAGGATCCGCTTGATGGCGAGGAGCCGCTCGAAGCCGGCCGCTCCGAAGGCCTTCGCCGCGTACACCTCCGCCATGCCGCCTACGGCGATGCGCTCGAGCAGTAGGTACTTGCCGAACTTGATGGGTTGTCGCATCGAGATGCAGACTGCAGCCCCGCCGCACGGGCCGCTGCCGCAGGTGGTCGAGTGTAGGGGAATGGGCGTTCGGCGAGCAAGGAGGCGCGTCATGTTCGTGTGCCACGCCTGCGCGAAGGAGATCGACCCCGGATTGTCAGGGGTTGGCCGCCGCGACGAGTGCGAGCATTGTGGTGCCCCGCTGCACGCCTGCCGCAACTGTGCCGCCTACGACGAGACCGCCCGCTACGGGTGCCGCGAGCCGCAGGCCGAGCCGCCTCACGACAAGGACGCGGCGAACTACTGCGACTTCTTCGTCCTGCGCAAAGGGCCGGCGCAACCAAAAGATGCGGACCCGAAGGCAAAGGCGCTGGCGGCGCTCGAGGCGCTGTTCAAGAAATAGGCGCTACTTCGTCTCGCTCGCGATCCATTCGAGATACGCGCGGTACCCCGACTCGACCGGGATGGCGAGCACCTCGGGCACCTCGTACGGATGCAATTCGAGGATCCGGAGCTTGAGCCGCTCGAGCTGCTCCTCGCGGGTCTTGAGGAGGAGCATCACCTCGTTCTCGTCCTGCATCTTTCCCTGCCACTTGTAGATGCTGCGGACGGCGGGAAGCACGTTCCCGCAGGCGGCGAGTCCCTCTTCGACGAGCGTGCGCGCGATTTCCGCGGCTTTATCGGGCGAGGGAAGCGTGCTGAAGACGAGCATCGCGTCGGTCACGCCCGCGATGTACGGGCGCGGCGCCGCGTTGTCAAAGGACCGCGCTACCCCTTCTTCAGGCGCGACACGGCGCTGGCGATGGCACTGGGACCTTTGAGTCCTTTTTGCGCCATCCAGCCGATCACTTTCGGGCCTCCCGCGGCAAGCACCCCGAGCCAGCCGTGCATGGTGAGCTTCAAGAGGCCGGCGTGGAGCTTCACCTGGATCTTCTCCGCCGGATCCTTCGCGACGATGTGCTGGAAGAAGGTGATCCCGAGGTCGCCGACGTCCGATTCCGGCTTGTCGGTGATCGCCCGCACCGCGCCTGGCGCGAGAGTGAGCTCGAAGTCGGGGTCGTTCGCCTTTCCCGCGTCGAAGCGGGGCTTGCCGTCCAGGGAGTGGAAGCGGAAGTCGCCCGGGACGTCGGTGAACCGCACCCCGACCGTGGCGCCCTTCTTCAAGGAAGCCGCGGCCCGGCGGCCGGCCTCGCTGGTCTCGAAGAAGCGTCTCAACAGGACGTCGCTGGTGAGGATGTCGCTGGGCTCTTGCGGCGTTGCGCTGTTCGCGCCCGTCTGCTCGGCTGGCATGCCGCGAAGCTAGGCCGAGCCCGCCGGTCTGGCAACCCGGAGCCGGACGATTAGACTGGCGGGCAATGACTCCCCGGGAAGTCGCACAGGCCCTCCGCGAGATTTCGCAGCTCTTGCAGATCAAAGGCGAGAACGCCTTCAAGGTCCGCGCCTACGAGATGGGCGCCGACGCATTCGAGACGCTACCGAACGATCCCGCCGCGCCGGGCGGTCTGAACGAGCGGGTGAAGAACGGGACGCTCACCCAGCTGGACGGAATCGGGAAGGCCATCTCCGAAAAGGTGACCGAGCTCGTCACCAGCGGGCGGCTCCGCTTCCTGGACGATCTGCGCAAGGAGTTCCCGCTGGGAGCGCTCGACCTGATGCGGGTTCCGGGGCTCGGGCCGCGGAAGGCGGCCGTCCTCATCCGCGAGCTCGACGTGGGGAACCTCGACGACCTCGAGAGGGTCGCTCGCGAGGGCCGGGTGCGCGGCCTGAAGGGATTCGGCGACCGGACGGAGAAGCTCATCCTGGACGGGATCGCGCAGGCCAGGGCGCGGCAGACGCGGCAGCCGCTCTACGAAAGCCGCCGCATCGCGGAGAAGCTGCTCGAGCGGGTCCGCAAGGCTGAAGGGGTGTCCCGGGTGGAGGTCGCGGGGAGCGTCCGCAGGTACGCGGAGACGAACGGCGACATCGATCTCGTCGCCGCATCGCCTTCGCCGGATGCGGCGATGGAAGCCTTTTCCACCTCGGTGGAGGTGATCGAGGTGATCGCCCGCGGACCGACGAAGTGCTCGGTGCGGCTCCGCGACGGATTGCAGGCGGACCTGCGCGTCGTCCCGGAAGCGCAGTTCGCGACGGCTCTGCACCACTTCACGGGAAGCAAGCAGCACCACGTGAAGCTCCGCGGTCTTGCTCGCGACCGGGGCCTCTCCATCAGCGAGTACGGTCTTGCGCCGCTCGATCCGGCGAGCGGGCCGGGGCCGGAGGTCCGCGACGAGGCCGATCTCTATCGCGCGCTCGGGCTGCAGACGGTCCCACCGGAGCTGCGCGAGGATCACGGCGAGATCGAGCTCGCTCGCGACAACGCCCTCCCCGACCTCATCTCCCGCGAGGACATCCAGGGATTCGTCCACTGCCATTCGACCTGGTCGGACGGCAAGGCCACCATCGAGGACATGGTCCGGGGCGCGAAGGCGCTCGGCGCGAAGTTCATCACCATGACCGACCACTCGCAGGCCGCGCACTACGCGGGCGGCCTCACGCCCGATCAGATCCGCCGCCAGTGGGACGAGATCGCCGAGGTCGAGGCCAAGGTGGGCGGCATCCGCGTCCTGCGGGGCAGCGAGGTGGACATCCTCGAGGACGGCTCGCTCGATCTGCCGGAGGAGATCCTCGAGCAGCTAGACGTCGTCATCTGCTCGGTGCACCAGCGCTTCAAGCTCGACGAAGAGAAGCAGACCGAGCGCATCCGCCGCGCGCTCTCGAACCCGCTCTGCCGGATCTGGGGACACCCGACCGGGCGTCAGATTCTCGACCGCCCGGAGATGCCGGCCCGCTGGGAAGAGCTGATCGCGCTCGCCGCCGAGAAGGGCGTCACCGTGGAGTGCAACGGCTCGCCGCGCCGGCTCGACTTCTCCGCCGAGCTACTGCGCCTCGCCCGCAAGCACGGGTGCAAGGTGTCGTGCTCCGTCGACGCGCACTCCGTCGGCGAGCTGGAAAACATTCATTTTGCGGTGGGGACGGCGCGGCGCGGATGGACGGAGCGGCACCGGGTAATCAACGCGCGCAGCCCCGAGGAGTTCCTCGAGATGCTGCGCGCGTAAGGAAAATCGCTATTTGTCGGAGGCGAGCGTCGACGGCTGTGCCGTGATCTCCACCGTGGAGCCCCAGAACGTCGGCATCTGCATCACCTGAAGTCCGATGAGCGCGTTGACGGTGTAGACGCTGGTCAAGAGCCACGCGCCGAGAATTCCGGCCGGTACAAACCTCTCGCGAAACGTTCTAAACATGACTCGCCTCCTTCTTCCGTTCGAGCGTGACGATATCTCTACGGGAGGCCGGAGCCCTAATTTCGCACCTTGCAAAATGGCGGGAATCCTGTGGAAAGCGTAGCCGACCGGGCGAGCCGATCCGCTTTCGACGCACACGGTCAGCTGTAGGGAAATTACCTACAGGGTGAAGCGCGCTTCCTCGAGCAGCTCGCGGACGCGGTGCAGGAACGAGTTCCCGATGACGCCGTCGATGACGCGGTGATCGTACGAGAGCGTCACGTACATCATCTGCCGGATCACGATGGCGTCCTCGCCGTCCATCTCGCGGACCACCGGACGCTTCACGATCTCTCCCATCCGTAAGATGCCGACCTGTGGCTGGTTGATGATCGACGCCCCCCACAAGTTCCCCTTGAGGCCGGGGTTGGAGACGGTGAACGAACCGCCGGAAAGCTCGTCGGCGGTGACCTTGCCGGTCCTTGCCCGGGCCGCGAGATCCTCCAGCGCACGCGAGAGTCCGAGGACGCTCTTCTCGTTCGCCTTGCGCATGACGGGGACGAGAAGGCCCTTGTCGGTATCGACCGCGACGCCGAGGTTGATGTCCTTGCGCAGCACGACGCTCTCGTCCTGCACGACGGCGTTCATGCGGGGAAACTCCGCAAGCGCCTGCACCGTCGCGCGGCACACCGCGACGAGGAAGCTCGGAGCGCGGCCACCCGTCTCCTTCGCCTGCTTCCACTGCTCGCGGAGGCGGAAGAGCGGCGTCATGTCCACCTCGGCGCAGCAGGGGACGTGCGGGCTCGTCACCTTCGAGTAGACCATGTGCTCGGCGATGAGCCTGCGCCGGTGGTCGAAGGGGACCACCTGATCGCCTTCGCGCGGCGTGTAGCGAGGTGGCCGGTACGCTCGGAGGTTGAGCGTCACCGGACCCGGCGAGTACGGCGCGGCGCTCACGGGAGGCGGAATCGAGGGCGGCGCGAACGAGGGAGGTGGCGGTGGCGGGGCGCTCGGGCGCGGAGGCGGAGGCTGCGACAGCGACCCCGCGGGGACGGACGCGTTCGTGTCGGCCGACCCCTCCACGTTGACGAGGCCGCTGGAAGCGGCGCCAACGCCGCCGCGATCGAGATAGCTCATCACGTCGGCCTTGGTGATCCGCCCGGAGACGCCGGAGCCCTGCACCTTCTCCAGGTCGACTCCGTGCTCCTGGGCGAGGTTTCTCACCACCGGGCTCGTGCGGAGGTGGCCGTCGCCGGAGTTCCCGGCCTGTGCCTGTGGCGGGGGCGCCGAGGCCTGGGGTACGGGCTTCGCCGACGCCTGCGCCGCCTCGTCGAGACGGCAGAGAGCGCCGCCGACCGGGACGACGGCCCCCTCCTTGGCGAGCACCTCGACGAGCACTCCCGCGGTCGGGGACGGGACCTCCGTGTTCGCCTTGTCGGTCGCCACCTCGACGAGCGGGCCGTCGCGATCGACCTTCTGGCCGACCTGCGCGATCCACCGCACCACCGTACCTTCGACGACGGATTCCCCCAGTTGCGGCATCGTCACCGTCGTCGCCATCGCACATGCCTCCCCAAGGGGCCCGTAGCGCGTCCCGCGCGTGCGAGTAGCGCCCCGTACGATCGGTGTCAACGCCGCAAGATCCTGCTGGCACGCCGGAACGGAGTCCTACAGAATGCGCCCGGTGCAAGGGGCCGGAACGGGAACCGAGCTGACCGGAACGACGCTCGCGCCCGGGACCACCGCGGGTGTGTCGCTGCGGGAGCGCGTGCAGCGCGCGGGCGCCGCCATTTCCCGGCAGCCGCACCTGCAGGCCATTCGCGACGGGGTAGTCGGCGTCATCCCGATCATCCTGGTCGGCAGCGCCTTCCTCTTTCTCTGGTATCCGCCCTGGCCTGGTCTGTCTGCGTATCTGCCTCACCCCTCCGCGCTGCGCGCGGGGTATCTCGCCTGCGCGGGCCTCATTTCCATCTATGCCTGCGTCGCGACCGCGCTGTCGCTCGCGCGGCGGCGCGAAGTGGACGCGGCGGCGAGCGCCACCACCGCGCTCGCGGTCTTCCTCGTCGCGCAGGAAACGGCGAGCGTGACGGGCGGCGCACCCGGTCTGGCTCTGTCCACGCTCGGGGCGGCCGGGCTCTTCCCTTCGTTCGCGGCGGCGATCCTGTCCGTCGAGGTGATCGCCCTGTTCGCCCGGCGCAAATGGGGGATCCGGCTCGGCGGCGGCGCGCCGGACGTGGTGGTGCGCAGCTTCGCCGCCCTGCTCCCGAGCGCGATCCTCATCGGAACCGTCTGGGCCGTGGTCCACGTTTTCGGCGTCGATCTGATTTCCGGGATCGTCGCCATCTTCCGTCCGCTGGTGCGCGGCGGCGACAGCCTTGCCGCGGTCCTCGTCGTCGTCTGCATCGACAGCGCGCTCTGGCTGGTCGGCGTACACGGGCTCGCGGTCCTCGCCGCCATCCGTCCCCTGTGGCTATCGGCCATCGCGGAGAACATGGCGGCGGCGAGCAACGGCCTGCGCCCGCCGCACGTCTTCACCCAGGAGTTCTTCATCTGGTTCACCTGGCAGGGCGGCTCCGGGGCGACGCTCGCCCTCGCCTTCCTCTTGCTTTTCGCCCGCTCGAAGCAGCTGCGCCTGATCGGACGCGCCGGGGTGTTGCCGTCCATCTTCAACATCAACGAGCCGATCGTCTTCGGGACGCCGGTGGTGCTGAACCCCATCCTCGCTCCGGCCTTCCTGCTCGCGCCCGCGGCCTGCGTGACGGTGTCGTGGCTGGCGATGCGCCTCGGGCTCGTGCGGCCGCCCTACATCGAGGTGGTCTGGACGCTTCCCGCGCCGGTGGGCGCGTGGCTCTCGACCGGAGGCGACCCGCACGCGGTCGCGCTCCAGCTCGTGAACCTGGCCCTCGCGCTCCTCATCTGGTGGCCCTTCGTGCGCCGGTACGACCGGAGCCTCTGCACGGCGGAGCACTGCAAGTAGGACGCGCCGTCAGCGCTGCGTGACAACCGGAGTAGGCGCGCTTCGCGTCGCGACATCGCCGAGCAGCCTGTCCCAGAGATCCAGCGACACGCTCTTCGCGAAAACCTGCCGGTAGGCTCGCAGCGCATTCTGGCGCCAGCGTTCCAGCCGGGCAGGTTCCCGCTGGATCTCGTGCAGCACGTCCACGACCTCGTCGAGGTTCTCCGCGGTGAGGACGAGGCCCACGTCGTGCTGCTCGATCCACACCGCGATCTCGGAATCGCGAGGGCCTGCGTACAGGACCGGCCGGCCCACGGCGAGGGAACCGAAGAACTTCGAAGGGACGACGACTCCCGCCCACTCGGGGCGCAGGCTGAGCAGATGCAGGTCGGCGCTCGTGAGGCGTGCGCCCAGCTCGGACACGTCGGCGAAGGGAGCGAAGTGCACGTTGGTGTCGTCCGGACGCACGGCCTCGCGAAGGTCGCGGACCCGATTGCCGCGGCAAGCGAAACAGATGCTGATGTCGTCGCCCGATCGCTCGCGACAGCGGCGGGCGAGCCGGAGGAGCAGCTCGTACTCGTGCGCCCGACCCATCGTGCCGGAATACAGGAGCGCGAGCTTGCCTCGAGGAAACAGCTCCGCCCGCAGAGCGGCGACCGGCGCCTCGATTCGGGCCGGCTCGACCAACGCCCAGGGCACCAGCGTCTCCTGCCGCGCACCCGACCCGTAGCCGGCGAGCCTCGCTTTCATGCGCGGGCCCAGATCCACCAGCACCTGGCAGCAGCGGTAGGCGAGCCCCATCAGCCATTTCGCGACAGGCACCAGCACGGAGGCGCCGCGGCCCATTCCCTCGGATGCGATCGCCTCCGGATAGAGATCGAAAGACCAGACGACGAATGCGGTCGCGGGCCGTACGATCCGGAGCGGTAGGAGGAGGAGCGGAGCGAAGGCCGGATCGGTTCCGACGATCACGGCGTCGAAGCTTCCCAGGGTGAGCGACCGCAAGAACCAGGCGATCACCATCCACGCCGAGTTCAGAAGACGGGTGACGGCGCGCGACTGGTCCCAGCCCGGGCGGTGCACCCGGACGATGTCGATCCCGTTCCAATCCTCTCGCTTCGAGTACCGCCGGCCGGGGTCGCGGCAAGAACGGTCGCTGGTGAGCGCGGTGACCTGCCATCCGCGCGCGCTGAGGCCCAACGCGAGATCGGAGAAGTGTTGTGCGCTGACGACGTCGTCGGGGTGGAAGAAGTGGTAGAGGAGCAGTACCCTGCCCTTAGGCATGGGCGGCCACCGCGCGATACGTCGCCGGTCCGCCGAGACGCCCCTCCTTGTAAAGTCGTTCGCAAATCCAGGTGTAGGTCGCGCCGATCCCTTCCTCCAAGGTGAACCTCGGCTCCCACTGCAGCACTTCCCGCAGCCTGGAGTTGTCGCTGTTGCGACCGCGCACGCCCTGGGGCTTGGTGCTGTCGTGTCGCCGCCTGAGCTTCCTGCCGGCGATGGCGCAAATCATCGAGGCAAGCTCGTTGACGCTGACCATCCGGTCCTGCCCCAGGTTGAGCGGCTCCCGGTAATCGGACTGCATGAGCCGGTAGATTCCTTCCACGCAGTCGTCGATGTAGCAGTAGGAGCGCGTCTGCTTTCCGTCGCCCCAGATCTCCAGCTCGTCGCCGTCCTGGGCGAGAGCTACCTTGCGGCAGATGGCGGCGAGCGACTTCTCCCTGCCGCCGTCGTAGGTCCCGAGCGGCCCGAAGATGTTGTGGAACCGGACCGTGCGCGTCTCCAGACCGAAGTCTTCCCAGTAATGGCGGCAGATACGCTCCGTGTGGAGCTTCTCCCAACCGTACCCGTCCTCGGCGTCCGCCGGGTAGGCATCCTCTTCCTTGAGCGGCGGGATGTCTGGGGAATTCTGTCGATAACCAGGGTAGACGCAGGCGCTTGACGAAAAGAGATAACGCGTCACGCCGTTGACGCGTGCCGCCTCGATGGTGTTGACGTCGATCAACGTATTGTCGCGGACGATGACGGCCTTGTTCGTCTCGATGAACCCGATGCCGCCCATGTTCGCGGCGAGCGCGTAGACCTGCTCCACGCCGCGCGTCGCCTGGACGCAGCTCTCCGAGCGCCGCAAATCGAGGATCGCAAACTCGTCGGCCGGGGAAGGCTCGTATTCGGGTAGCTCGACATCGATGCCGCGCACCCAGTACCCGCGCGCGACGAGATACTTCACGAGATGATGACCGATGAAACCGCCCGCGCCGGTGACGGCGACTCGTGTCGGCTGCATGGAACCCCCTCGACGATGCCCTCCGGATGTATCATGCTAAACAGAAGCGCTCAAGCTTGGGTCCACCGGGGACCTTCCGGCTTTGCAACTCGCGATTTGACGGTTTGCGTTACTTTCGAGGGGGCGCAATGGGCACCGCTATCCGCAACAACGCGGTTCTTCCGCTTGCGGCATTGCTCTTCGCGACTCCCGCGGCGGCGACGGTGATCGATCCGTCCCTCGTCGAGACCCGGCTCCTGACCGGATTCAGCCCCCTGGCGACGGGCATGGCCTGGGCTCCGGACGGATCCAATCGGCTGTTCGTGATCGACAAGACGGGACTCGTGATCCTCGTGCAGATGGGCGTCGACGCGAACGGCGCGTTGAAGGCCACGCGGCTTCCCACCCCGTTCACGACGGTGCTGCGCGAAGACGGCGGCCCGCTCTACCAGCAGGTCGAATGCGGGCTCGTCGGCATCGTTTTCGACCCGTCGTTCGCGACCAACGGGTTCGTCTATTTCCGCGCGACCGTCTCCCAGACCGAGCAGCAGATCCTCCGCTTCCGCGACGCTGGCGGCGTCGGCGTCGATCGCACGGTCATCCTGGCGGGGCTTCCCGCGCGGGACAGCCACCTCAGCGGAGGGATGGCCTTCGATCACGACGGCAAGCTCCGCTTCGCCATCGGCGATCTAGGTTTCGGTACCCGCGTCGGAACGTTCCGGCCCTCCGGCGATGTCCAGGCGGAGCTTTCCACGCTGGCGTCGAAGTCAT
>JBJMQD010000415.1:0-11673 GCA_045802855.1 Myxococcales bacterium
GAGGACGCGGAGGAGCTTAGCCTGGAGGTCGAGCGGCAATTCGCCAATCTCGTCGAGGAGGAGCGTTCCTTTCTGCGCCTGCTCGAAGCGGCCCGGGCGCCGCGCGGTCGCGCCGGTGTAGGCGCCCTTCTCGGCTCCGAACAGCTCGCTCTCGAGGAGCTGCGCTGGAATGGCGGCGCAGTTCACCGCCACGAAGCGCCCCTTGCGACCCGACGCGAGGTGGAGCGCGCGCGCCACGCGCTCCTTCCCGGTGCCCGTCTCGCCCTCGATGAGGATGAGGGAATCGGTCGGTCCGACGCGGGCGATGACCTTGCGCAGTTCCCCGATCGCGGGGCTCTCGCCGATCAGGTTTCCTGGCTGCGCCAGCTCCTCGCGGAGGCGCTCGCGCTCTTCTTCCAGATCGCGCAGGGCGACCGCGTTCACGAGCGCGGTGAGGAGGCGCTCGGCGGTGGGAGGTTTCTCGACGAAGTCGGTGGCGCCGAGCTTCAGCGCCTGCGCCGCTTCGCCGGGCGTGGCGCCGCCCGACAGCACCACGACGGGCGCCGGGAGCGGCCGGGGAAGGCGCGCGAGCAAGGAGAGCCCGCTTTCGCCCGGCAGGCCGAGGTCGAGGATGACGGCTGCCGGCGGATCGCGAAGAAGGACTTCGTACGCCTGCGCCGCCGTGGCCGCTGTTTCCGCGCGATATCCCTCGTCGCCGAGGAGACCCGAGACCCCGCGGAGCACGGCAGGATCGTCGTCGACGAGCAGGATGCGGCGGCTCACGGCTGCGCTCCGCCGAGGGGAAGCTCGACCACCGCCTGCGCGCCGCGCCCTTCGCGCGGCTCGAGGAGGAGCGTCCCGCCGTGCTCGTGGACGATCTTCTGCGCGATGGGAAGTCCGAGGCCGGACCCCTGCGGCTTGGTGGTGCCGAGAGCGCGCAGGAGCTGCGCGCCGTCGAGGCGCTTTTCGATTCCGGCTCCTCTGTCGCGCACGTGGATGCGCGCCTTGTTCCCCGCGGCGCGGCCTTCCACCTCCACCGGGCCGTCGCCAGGGCGCGATGCTTCGAGGGCGTTCTTGATCAGGTTCCCGAAGGCGCGGCGGAGCTGATCGGGGTCGCCGTCGAGCGGCAGCGGATCGGCGGAGCACTCGACCGCGACGGGCGCGCCGCTCGCGTAGAGCGTGCTCGTCTCGCGCAAGAGGTCCGCCAGATCGAGCGGCACCTTGCGAGGCGCGGGAAGCTTCGCGAATTGCGAGAAGCTCTCCGTCAGGCGGAGGAGGACGTCGATCTGTTCGCCGAGGAGCTGGGCGGATTCGGCCGCGGGTTGCGAACCGAGACGCGCCACCCGGGCGATGGCGAGGCGCATGGCGGTGAGCGGGTTCTTGAGCTCGTGCGCGAGGCCGCGGGCGACGGATTGCCAGGCCGCGAGCTCCTCGGTGAGCTGGAGGCGCGCGCGCTGCGCCTCGAGCTCGGACGTCATGCGGTTGAACTGGCGGATGAGGAGCCCCAGCTCGTCGGCGCGATCCTCCTCGGGAACGCGGTGCGAGAGATCCCCCGAGGCGACCTGCATCATGCCGTGGGCGAGGCGCTCGACCGGACCGGAGAGGGCGCGGCCAAGGACGACGGCGGCGGCCGCCAGGATCGCGGCGGAGACCGCGACGGCGCCGAGGAGCGCCCAGGGTGCGAGGCGCGCGAGCGACCGGCGGGCGAGGTCGGCCTGGAGCAGATCGAGCCGGGCCTGCGCGAGATCGCGCTTCAGATCGGGATCGGGGGTGGCTTTTCCTGCCGATTCGAGAAGCGGATCGAGCCGCGCGAGGGAAAGCGAGAGCATGCGCGAGACGCCCGACGCCGCCAGGATTCCGCCGCCCAGGAGCGGAAGGAGCCCGGCGGCGAGCATCACTGCCAGGAGTCGCCGGCGGAAGGGGCGACGGATGCGCGGCTCTTCCATCCCCGCAAAGGTACACCGGCGGGTCGATCGAATGCTCCGGCCTGCGGCCTCCGCCCGTCGCGGGCGAAGCCCGCTCCTCCGTCAACGCTTCGCGAGCACCTGTTTCGCTGCCCGCGCGCCGCTCTCCAGGGCGCCGTCGACGGTTCCGGCCCGTTCGATGAGGCTCGTCGCCTCGCCCGCGAAGAAGATCGTGTCCTCCTCCGACGCGGCAAGCTCGGCGGTGGTCGTCGGCGGCGCCTCGGCCAGATGGTAGGCATACGCGCCCCGCGAGTACGGATCGCGGCCCCAGTCGGCGATGGTTGCGGACTCGAGGAGGCCTTCCAGATCGGACGCGGAGCGCCCCAGGACGCGCGCCAGGGAAGCGACCGCGGCGGGAAGCGGATCGCCCTTCGCGAGCTTCGAGGCGGCGGGACCTCCCGCCCATCCGATCACGACCGGGAGGTCGGGAGGGCCGGCCCTCCACCAGGTCGGGAAGGCAGCGCCCGGCGCATGGATGAAATCCGCCTTGCGAATCTGCTTCCATGCCCAGATCGGCTCGCGGAAGCGCAGCACGGCCTTCACCACGCTGCCCATCCGCACCCAGGAGAGCGCCTCGCGCTTGCGCTGCAGCGGCGGGTCGAAGCGGACGGCCCCCTCCTGACCTGGACGGGCGAGGAGGACGCCGATGGGAAGAGACACGACGAGCTTCTGCGCCTCGAACGGCGCGAGTTCCCTGCCCGTCCGCGTGCGCGCCTTCACTTCGACGTGGCCCTTGCGCCAACGGATCTCGGTCACCACCGTGCCGAGCCGCAGCGCGGAATCCTCGCGCAGCGAATCCGCGAGTGGGCGCAGCGCCCGATCGTAGCCGCCCAGGACACGGCGGTTGCGCAGCCCTTGCTCGTTGGCGATGTCCGCGATGGAAACGAACGCCGCCGGGGCCGCGAAGAAGCCTTCGATGTAGTGGCGGGCGAGCTCGCGACCGCTGGGAGGCAGCTCCGATCGGGCGAGCCAGCTTTGCGCGGTGCCCGCTCCCGATGCCTTGGCGAGCTGACCGAGCACGCCGAAGATCTCCTTCGTCACGTCCCGGAGGCTTCCGTCGACGTGGGCGAGGTGGCGGCCATCCATTTCCTCCAGGCGGAGGCGGCTTCGTTTGAGCTCGCCCACCTCGCCGTGGACGAACTCAGCGCCGAGCTCGATGGTTGTGCCGGCCTCCCGATCCTCCACGGTGTGGATGCGCCCGCCGATCCGCTCGCGCGCTTCCAGCACCAGGACGTCCTTGCCCGCCTTGCGCAGCGCGACGGCAGCGCGCAGGCCGGCTGCTCCCGCTCCGATCACGATCGCCTGGGTCATCCGGTAAGCCGCCGCTGCGCGACACGCAGCTCGTCGAAGATGTGCTCCGCGTCCTGCACCGAGCGAAGGGCGAGGCCGCAAGCGGGGGTCAGCATGGCGCGCTTCAGAGGCTCCTCGGGGAGGAGCGCTTGCACCAGCGCGACGAGCTCGCCCACGTCGTCGGTGGCGCTGAAATCGGTCGGCACGATGCCGAGCGCGAGCGTGCCGCCGCCGTCGTGGAACTGCGCGAATGCGCCGGTCGCGAGGAGCGACGTGAGCGACAGGCGCGCGTCGAGCGAGACGATGTCGAGACCCAGGCCGAGGACCGCCGCCCAGTCGGTGTTTCCACAGCAGTGGATGCCGGTGAGCGCGCCTTCCTGCTGCAGAGCGAGGACGAGGACTTTCAATTCTTGAAGGGCGACGATGTGGCGGGGGTCGCGGCGATCGAAGGCGTAGAGGCCCGGCTCGTCGAGGAAGACGATGGGGGTCGCTCCGGCGTCCTTCACCTTGCGAGCCATGGAGAGCGCGCGGGCGAGGACGAGGCGGACGATCTGCGCCTCGATGGCCTGGGCGTTGGGCGAGGCGTGCAGAGGCGCTCCGTCCGTCAGGCGCAGGAACCAGCGCAGCGTGAGCGGGCCGGCGATCTGGACCTTCGCGAAAGGGAGCTTGCGCTGCTCGACCTCCCAGAGGAACGGACGCAGCGCCTGCCACGATGTGGCCGTCGGAACGAAGGACTCGCGACCCTGCCCTTTCTCCAGGGTCCGCTCCAGGCGGGCGTCGAAGATACCCGCGCCGCGCATCCACTCGGACGCGTCGAGGAACGCGGAGCCGTCGGGCTCCGTGCGCAGCCCCGGCAGGCCGTCGAGCGCTTGCGGAACCATGTACTCGGCCGGGTCGCGGCGGGGGAGCTGGGGCGCGGCTGGAACGTCGAGGAGGAGCGCTTGCTGCAGCGCCAGCTCGAGCTGCGTGTGGGGCAGGCTGCCGATGCTGCTCGTGGCGAGCGAGGGGAGGGCCGCGGGCACGGGGGCATCCTATCCGTTCGCGGCAAGATTCGGCAGAATTAAGCGCGCGCGGGTTGCTCAGGACGACACTGGTCGGGACCCTCTTGATCCATGCGTGGACGATAACGCACTTCTCACGCCACGCTGAAATAGGTTGCCGCCGGGTGGTGGAAGACGACGGCGGAGACGCTCGCCTCCGGGTCCATCATGCAGCCGTCGGTCAGCTCCACGCCGATGTCGGACGGGTGGAGGACGCGGAAGAGGATCTGCTGATCGTCGAGGCTCGGGCAGGCCGGGTAGCCGAACGAGTAGCGCTTGCCGTGGTAGTTCGCCTTGAAGCGGTCGAGCATCGTGGTGTCGAGCGGGTCGGGGAAGCCCCACTGGCTGCGGAGCGAGGTGTGGAGCAGCTCCGCGTAGGCCTCGGCGCTCTCCAGCGCGAGCGCTTGCAAAAGGTGCGATTTCAAGAAGTCGCCGTTCTTCTTCGCCTGCTCGGCGCGGGCGCGGATCCCTTCGCCGGCGGTGGTGACGAACAGGCAGACGCTGTCGTCCGCGGAGACGTAGTCGGCGAGGCAGAGGCCGTCCTCGCCCTCCTGGCGGGGGAAGGTGAAGCGGTCGAGCTCCGAGCCGTCCGGACGGAGGAGCACGAGATCGTTCCCTTCGCCGCGGGCGCGGAAGAACTGGTACACCGCGCGCGCTTTCATCGCGCCCTCGCGGCATTCCTGCTTGAGATCGTCGAGCCGCTCCTTGAGGAGGAGCGCCTTGCGACCCGCCTCGGTACTTTCGAGCTCGGCGCGGTCGCCCTGCTCCACCTCGCGCACGACCGACGACTTCAGGCCCATGTGGCGCCCGTAGATCATCACCGGGTTCACGAAGCGCCAGATCTGGTCGAGCGGCGTGTTGGTGATGACGTGCCGCTCGAGGTCGGGCGGAGGGGGCGGATCGGGAATCAGCGGCACCTTGCTCGAGCGCCGCGCCGGTGCCGGCCGAGGAGCGGGCCGGACGGCTTCGACGGCCGCGAGCTGGGCGCGGCGGGCGGCGAGCTCGCGCTCGACCTCGAGGCGCTTCTCCGCGTCCACCACGCGCTTCGCCAGTTCCAGGCCGCTCATCGCGTCATGGGCATACGCGACCGTGCCGCCGTACGCCGGAGCGATGTTGCGATCGACGAAGTTCCGCGAGAGGGCCGCGCCGCCGACGAGGAGCGGCAAGTCGACTCCGGCGGCGCGCAGGTCGGTGGCGGTCGCGACCATCTGCTGGGCGCTCTTCACCAGAAGGCCGCTCAGACCGACGACGTCCGGCTTGTGATCCCGCACCGCCTGGATGAGCGCCTCGGGCGGGACCTTGATGCCGAGGTTCACGACGTTGAATCCGTTGTTCGAGAAGATGATGTCGACGAGGTTCTTGCCGATATCGTGGACGTCGCCCTTCACCGTCGCGAGCAGCACCTTGCCGCGGCTCGCGCTGTCCGCCCGATCCATGTGCGGCTCGAGGAAGGAAACGGCGGCCTTCATCGACTCGGCGCTTTGCAGGACTTCGGCGACGATGAGCTGGTTGTCGTTGAAGAGGCGGCCGACCTCGTCCATCCCGCGCATCAGGGGCCCGTTGATGATCTCGAGCGGCGGCGTGCCTTGCGCGAGCTTCTCGGCCAGGTCGGCGGAGAGGCCGTCGCGCGAGCCTTCCACGATGTAACGCGCGAGTCGCTCGTCGAGCGGAAGCTCGCTGCGGGCGGGCCCTTGGGGTTTCTTCTCCCGGAAATGGCCGGTGAAGGCCTGGATCGCGCTCTGCAGGGTCGCGGCGTCGCGGCTGTGCAGCACCGCCTCGGCAAGCGCGCGCTCGTCCTCCGGGATCGATGGGTAGCGCTGCAGCTTCTCGGAATTGACGATGGCGAGGTCGAGACCGGCCTGCACGCAGTGGTAGAGGAAGACGGAGTTCACCACTTCGCGTCCGGCAACGGGGAGGCCGAAGCTCACGTTGCTGATGCCGAGCACCGTCTTGCAGCGCGGAAGCTTTGCTTTGATGAGACGCACGGCCTCGATGGTGGCAATCGCGCTGCCCGTGTAGGCCGCGTCGCCCGAGGCGCAGGGGAAGACGAGCGGGTCGAAGTAGAGGTCCTCTTCCGGGACGCCGTACTTGGCGGTCAAGAGGTCGCGGCTGCGCACCGCGACCGCGAGCTTGTCCTCCGCCTTGATCGCCTGCCCGCGCTCGTCGATGCACCCGACCACGAGGGCGGCGCCGAAACGCCGCGCGAGCGGGACCACGCTTGCAAAACGCTTCTCGCCGTCCTCGAGATTGATCGAATTGATGATCGCCTTCCCCTGCGAGTACGTCAGCGCCGAGGCGATCGCCTTCTCGTTGGTCGAGTCGATCATCAAGGGCGCGCGGATCTTCTTGATCAGCACTTCCAGGAACCGCCGCAGGTCCTGCACCTCGTCGCGGTCGGTCTGCTGGGTGGAGACGTCGATCACGTGCGCGCCGCGCTTCACCTGGGCCCGGGCGATCTCCGCCGCATCGTCCCACTTTTCCTGCGCAATCAAGTCCCGGAACTTCTTCGAGCCGAGGACGTTGGTGCGCTCGCCTACGATGGCCGGACGGACCTCGTCGGTGATCTCGAGCGCGTCGATCCCGGACAGCGCGCTGCGCCGCTCGGTCGCCGGTTTCCGCGGCCGCAAGCCCGCCGCGATCTCCACCAGCTTGCGGATGTGCGCGTCGTTCGTCCCGCAGCAGCCGCCGAGGAGGTTCAACCAGCCGTTTTCGCCGAACCGCTGCAGCGTCCGCGCGAGCATCTGCGGCGTCTCGAGATAGCGGCCGTTCTCGTCGGGAAGGCCGGCATTCGGGACGCAGGCAACGCGCGTGCGCAGAATCCGCGCGAGAGACCGGATGTGATCGGTCATGAACTCCGGACCGGTGGCGCAGTTGAGGCCGAGGTAAAGGAGGTCGAGGTGCTCGAGCGAGATCGCCAGCGCCTCGACGGACTTGCCGGCGAGCATCGTCCCCATCGCCTCGATCGTCCCGCTCACGGCGATGGGAAGCTGCTCCTCGCGCGGCAGCGCTCCTTGCACGCCCTCGATCCCGAACAGCGCCGCCTTGATGTTGCGCGTGTCCTGCGCGGTTTCGATGAGGAAGTAGTCGACGCCGCCGTCGTACAGCCCGCGCGCCTGCGCTTCGTAGGCGGCGACGAGCTCCTCGAAGGTGACGCCTCCGGTGACCGAGATCGCCTTGGTGGTCGGGCCCATCGATCCGGCGACGAAACGCGGCTTGTCGGTGAACCGCGCCGCTTCCTCCCGGGCGAGCATCGCGGCAACCCGGTTGATCTCGACCGTCCGATCCTGGAGCCCATACTCGGCGAGCACGATGGGCGTACCGCCGAACGTATTGGTCTCGAGGATGTCGGCGCCCGCTTCGAGGTAGCCGCGATGAATCCCGCGGACAGCGTCGGGCTTGGTGAGGTTCAGGTTCTCGTTGCAGCCTTCGAGCTCCGGGCCGCCGAAGTCGTCCGCGGCCAGGTTCAAGTCCTGAAGGGCCGTGCCCATCGCGCCGTCGAGGACGAGGACGCGCTCGTCGAGATGATGCTTCAACAATCGAACGCGGTCGCGCCGGCTCATTCCGGCACCTCGGCGCAGAGGAGGAACGGCCGGAACGGCGAGCTCGACGTGGGCAGGATCTCCGTGCTGATCGATCCGAAGCCTTCCGCTTCCAGCATCGCGCCGAGGTCGCTGGGATCGAACCCGAGCCAGCGGTGGCCGAGCCGCTCGCGGACCCACTCCTCGCTGTGGGGAACGAGCTCGAGCACGAGCAAGCGGCCGCCCTTCTTCAAGAGCTTGCGCGCATTTCCCAGGACCCGCCGCGGATCGTCGAGGAAGTGGAGACTCTGGGACGCGACCACCAGATCGAAGCGGCGGCGGGTGGCGAAGTCGTGGAGGTCCGCGGCGACGAACTCGACATTCCCTGCCTCCTCGCGACCGGCCCGCTCGCGGGCGGCGGCGAGCGCATCCGGGTTCCGATCGATCGCCAGGACGCTGCGGGCCCAGCGCGCGATCTCGACGCTGAGCGATCCGGTGCCGCAGCCGAGATCGGCGACGTCCCAGCGCGGCAAGAGGCGCCCGAGGGCACGCGACCAGAGCCGGAACGATTGTCCGGGCTCGAGCAGGCGCTCGTTCAGCGCCTGGCGATCCTCCCGCTGGCGGAGCAGGTCCCGGAGGCGGGCAAGGTCTCCGTCGGTGTCGGTGCGATCGTCCGTGGCGACGCGGATGAGCGGCCAGCGCGGATCGTCAGGGCGCAGGTCGAGCGCGTAGTAGGTGAAGCCGCCCTGCCGCTCCTCGACGAGAAGCTTCATCGCCTTGAGCTTGCCGAGGTGGTGCGACACGCTGGGCTGGGCGATCCCGACGAGCGAGACGATCTCGCTCACGTTCAACGGCGTCTGGGCGATGAGCCGGAGGATGCGCAGCCGGGTCGCGTCACCGAGGGCGCGGTAGGCCTGGGAGAGCGCTTCCATATTCGTGCATTTGCATATCTCGATTCAACGAGCGCGGCAAGTCACCCGCCCGGTGCCCGGAACCAGTCCGTCGTCCGCCGCAGCCCCTCCTCGAAACCGACCCGCGGCTCCCACCCGAGCGTCGTCTTCGCGAGCGCCGGATCGATGACGCTGCGGCGCTGCTCGCCCGGCGCGGGAGGGCCATGCGTCGGCCTGGAACCGCCCGTGGCCGCAACCAGGATGTCGGCAAGCTCGATGATGTTCGACTCCCGCCCCGTCCCGATGTTGACCGCGCCGGAAGCGGGCGACTCGACTGCGAGCACGTTCGCCCGCGCCACGTCCTCGACGTAGACGAAGTCGCGGGTCTGCAAGCCGTCTCCGTTGATCTTCGGAGCACGGCCTCCGAGCAGGTGGTGGAGGAAGATGGCCACGACGCCCGCCTCCCCGAGCGGGTCCTGACCCGGCCCGTAGACGTTCGCGTAGCGGAGGCAGATCGTCGAGAGGCCGTGCACGCGCTTGTAGTGGTCAACGTACTCTTCTCCGCAGAGCTTCGAGGTGCCGTACGGGCTCGCGGGACGCCGCGGGTGCGATTCGGTGGCGGGAAAGACGTCCTGCTCGCCGTAGACCGCCCCGCCCGACGACGCGAAGACGAACCGCCGGACAGAAGCGCGACGGGCGGACTCCAGCGCAGAGAGCGTGCCGAGAACGTTGATCGACGCGTCCCAGAGAGGGTCGGCGACCGACTTGCGCACGTCCATCTGCGCCGCGAGGTGCACGACCGCGTCGGGGCGAAGGCGTTCCATCTCCCCCATGAGTTTCGGATCTCGCACGTCGAGCACGAGCAACTCGGCCCCTTCCGGCACCGCCTCGCGCTTGCCGTGGCTGAGATCGTCGACGGCGGTAACCCGGTGGCCCTTGGCGAGAAGGGCGCGGCAGGTATGAGCGCCGATGAATCCAGCGCCTCCGGTGACGATGACGTGCATTCCGGAAATTTATCAGAACGGCTTTGACGGCGCGGCAGCACCGGCCCAGATTCCCGGGATGCAATTCGGAAACTCGGACCAGGATCGCGGAAACGTCGAGGATCGGCGGGGTTCCATCGTTACCGGCGGCAGGCTGGGGCTCGGCGGGATCGTGCTCATCGGCATCCTCAGCCTGGTGTTCCGCCAGAACCTGTTCGACGTGGTGGGCGGCTCGGGCACGACCACTCAGGCGCCGAGCCAGCAGGTCGCCGAGCGGCAGGCCGCCGAGAAGCCCCTCGAGCGCGTCGCGGTGGGGACCTTCAACGATGCGCAGAAGTTCTGGAGCACGAGGGTCGACGGGTACCGGGAGGCGAAGCTCGTGCTCTTCTGGGACGAGACGAGATCCGGCTGCGGCGAAGCCGGCGCGCAAATGGGACCCTTCTACTGTCCGGCCGACCAACGCGTGTACATCGATCTGGGCTTCTACCGGGAGCTGGCCCGGCGCTTCGGAGCGCCCGGAGACTTCGCGCAGGCGTACGTGATCGCCCACGAGGTCGGGCACCACGTGCAGAACATGCTCGGGGAGAGCGAGCGCGTGCAGCGCCTGATGCAGCGCGACCCGTCGCAGCGAAACGCGCTCTCCGTCCGCCTCGAGTTGCAGGCGGACTGCTATGCGGGCGTGTGGGGCCATTCCGCTGCGCAGCGGAAGATGCTGGAACCCGGCGACGTCGAGGAGGGCCTTCGCGCGGCCGCCGCCGTTGGCGACGACAAGCTCCAGCAGATGGCGGGCCGTCGGGTAGCGCCGGAGTCGTTCACGCACGGTTCCGCGGCGGATCGCACGCGCTGGTTCCGGCGAGGATTCGATCGCGGCACGCCGGACCAGTGCGATACTTTCTCGGAAAGGTGATTTGCTTCTACAAGACTGCCGGGGCATCTACCTTCGTCGATGAAGACCAACCGGCCCCTGACGGTCGTCTCCCTCCTGCTCAGCCTCTCGATGGCGGCGATGGAGATGACGGTCGTGTCGACGGCGATGCCGACGGTCGTCGGGGACCTGGGCGGCATCCATTATTACTCGTGGGTCTTCACCGCGTACCTCCTCACCTCGACGGTGACGGTGCCGATCTACGGCAAGCTCGCCGATCTCTACGGCCGCAAGCCGGTGCTGCTGGCCGGGATCGCGATCTTCCTGGTCGGTTCGATGGCGAGCGGGCTCGCGCAGGGGATCGGGGCGCTCATCGCGTTCCGCGCCCTGCAGGGCCTCGGCGCGGGCGCGATGCAGCCGACGACGCTCACCATCGTCGGCGACATCTACAACCTGGAAGAGCGCGCCCGGATGCAGGGCGTGTTCGGCGCGGTCTGGGGAGTGGCGGGGCTCATCGGTCCGCTGCTCGGCGGCATCATCGTCAAGTATCTCTCCTGGCGCTGGGTGTTCTTCATCAACGTCCCGGCGGGGATCGCGGCGGCGGCGCTGCTGGTCGTCGCGCTCCACGAGAACGTCGAGCACCGCAAGCACTCGCTCGACCTGGCCGGAGCGTTCTTCCTCACCCTGGGTCTGACGGCCTTGCTCTTCGGCGTTCACGGCGGGCGGAGCGCGGCGATCGGACTGCCCCTCGCCGCCGTCGCGCTGGTCGTCTTCTTCATGGTCGAGCGCCGCGCAGCCGAGCCGGTCCTGCCCATCGATCTCTTCCGGCAGCCGGTGATCGGAGTCGCCACTGCAGCCGGCGCGCTGGTCGGCGCAGGCATGATCGCCACCGTCACCTACGAGCCTCTCTACGTGCAGGGGGTGCTGGGCGGAACGCCCACCGAGGCGGGCAGCGCCATCACCCCGATGGTGATCGGCTGGCCCATCGCCAGCGCCATCAGCGGCAGGATCCTGCCGCGGGTCGGATTCCGGATCCTGGTGCGGTCCGGGCTGATCATCTCCGCGCTCGCTGCCATCGCGCTCGCCCTGCTCTTGCGCCCCGGAGTGAGCCTGCATCTCCCGCAGGCAATGAGCGCGCTGTACG
>JBJMQD010000458.1:0-9228 GCA_045802855.1 Myxococcales bacterium
GGAGCGGTCCGCCGACCGGTCTCGTCCGGTTGCCGGCGGCGGACGCGGGGGTGCGGGCGGGGCGGGCGTAGCCGGCGCCCCGATCAGGTCGTTGACGGAAGCGCCTGGTTGCGATAATGGCGGCGCACATTTTCATGAGCCGCTCCGGGGTGCCGGGGAGGTTTCTTGGAAGTGGGCGCTGTACGGCCCGCTTTTTTTTTGCGTGGCACCTGGTCCGGTTGCGAAGGCATCCAAGTGGGTCGAAAAGAGGAGATTCTCGAAAAGGTGCGGAACATCGCCGCTCCGCTCGCCGCCGCCGAGGGGTTGGAGCTCGTCGACGTCGAGTTCGCCGGTGCGGGCGGACACCCGACGCTGCGGCTCTACATCGACAAGGCGGGCGGCGTTTCCCTCGACGACTGCACGCACGTCTCCCGCGCGCTCTCGGCGGCGCTGGACGTCGAGGATCCGATCCAGGGATCGTACGAGCTCGAAGTATCGAGCCCGGGCCTGGACCGGCCGCTCCGCACCGCGGAGCATTTCGCGCGGTTCGCAGGCGAGAACGTGCGGGTGAAGACTTACGGGCCGCTGGAAACTGCGGGGTCGCGGAAGACGTTCGTGGGACGGCTCATGGGCATCGAGGGGGAGGACGTGCTGGTCGAGGTCGAGGGAGCGATCTTCCGCATCCCGCAGCACCTCATCGCCAAGGCGAACATCGAGCCGCGCTTCGACGGCGGATTGCAGGAGTCGGCGGAAGCGGCGCCGCGGGCGCGGCTCTCCATCGACGGTCGTTATCTCCTCGTGAACGGCAGGGCCGACGTGCGCCACGCGCTCCGCGACATCCGCAAGGCGGACCGGGCGGAGGTGTGGGTGCGGCGCGAGGAGGCCGCGCTCGGTGCGCTCTTCCACGACGGCCGCGCCATCCTGCTCCTCACGGCGGATGATGGCCCGCTCGCCTCGTCGCGCGACCCGCACAAGGCCGCCAACGAAGCCGACCGGCTCCGGGTCCGCCGGGCGAGCGGAGACGAAGAGGAGTACCCTGCCTCGTGGGCGGTGGCGGGCGACGACGCCGCGCGGGCGCTCGAGCACTTCTTCCTCACCGGCCAGCGCCCGTCCTTCATCCACTGGCACGACGACACGACTCAGCAACGCTGAACCGAAAGCAAAGCGAGGACCGGCAATGTCAGCGCCCAAAGAACAGACGATCCCGACGCTGAACCTGAACATGATCCTGGATCAGGTCGCGAAGGACAAAGGCATCGACCGGACGGTCCTCGTCGACACGCTGCAGAACGCGATCTCCCAGGCGGCGAAGAAGCACTTCGGGCCCGACCGCGCGATCGAGGCGGTTTACAATGAAGAGAAGGGCGTCGTGGAGGTGTTCCAGACGCTCACGGTGGTCGAGCGCGTCGAGATCGAAGACCCCATCAAGAGCGTCAACCAGATCTCCATCGAGGACGCCGGCAAGAAGGGAATCGAGGCGGAGATCGGCGACGAGCTGCTCTTCCAGATCTTCTACCGTCCCGAGGACGAGGAGGAGGCCCGCGTCCAGGACGAGCGCTATGGCGACATCCTCCGGTTGAAGACGTACCGGAAGAGCTTCGGGCGCATCGCGGCGCAGACCGCGAAGCAAGTGATCATCCAGCGCACCCGCGACGCGGAGCGGGAGAACGTCTACAACGACTACAAGGATCGGAAGGGCGAGATCGTCAGCGGCATCGTCCTGCGCTTCGAGCGCGGCAACATCATCGTGAACCTCGGCCGCGCTGAGGCGGTGCTTCCCGTACGCGAGCAGACCCCGCGCGAGAGCTACCGGGCGGGCGACCGGGTCCAGGCCTTCGTCCTCGACGTGCTCCGCGAGTCGAAAGGGCCGCAGATCATCCTGAGCCGCGCTTCTCCGGAGCTCGTCCGCAAGCTGTTCGAGATGGAGGTGCCGGAGATCGCCGAGGGCGTCGTGGTCATCGAGGCGGTCGCACGCGAGCCGGGCGGGCGCACGAAGATCGCCGTCGCTTCTCGCGACAACGACGTCGACCCCGTCGGCGCCTGCGTCGGCATGAAGGGGAGCCGGGTGCAGGCGGTGGTGCAGGAGCTGCGAGGCGAGAAGATCGACATCGTCCCCTGGGACGAAGATCCGGCCCGCTTCGTCGTCAATGCGCTGCAGCCGGCAGAGGTGACCCGCGTGCTGCTCGACGAGCAGAACAAGGCGATGGAGATCATCGTCCCGGACGATCAGCTCTCCCTCGCCATCGGCCGCCGCGGGCAGAACGTGCGCCTCGCGGCCCAGCTCACGGGCTGGAAGCTCGACATCAACAGCGAGACGAGGGTGAAGGAGTTGCGCGAGTTCGCCCAGCGATCGCTCACGGCGATCGGCATGCCGGAGGCGACCGTGGAGCTCCTCTATGCCCACGGGTTCCGGAGCGCGAAGGACTTCGCCAATGCCTCGACGGAGGTCCTGCTGCAGATGCCCGGCATCAACCCCGAGAACGTCGAGCGCTACCTTGAATCGGCACGCAACCAGATCGGCAAGGACGAGGAAGAGCTCGCCCGCCTGGACCGCGAGCGGGAGGAGGCGCGGCTGGCGGAGGCGCGCAGGCATCCTTCCGAGCTGACGCAGGCGGAGCGACTCCTTCGCGTCCGGGGTATCAGCGAACGGAACATCGAGCAGATGGCGAACGCCGGGTACAAGACGGTGGAAGACATCCACAACGAGCCCGACGTGGTGAAGTTCGGCGAGGCGACCGGCCTCGGCGTGAAGAAGGGGAAGCAGGTCAAGGCGGCTGTGGAGCATTACCTGCAGGAGGAGACGCGCCTCAAGGCCGACCTCGACGCGCAAAGGGCGGCCCATGGCGGTGCACAGACTCCGCAGACGGGTTAATATCGGTGACCCGCGGAAGGCGGGCGGAGCGGATCCGGCCGGCAGAGCCGCAGAGGCGCTGCATCGCGTGCAGGACGGCGCGCAAGCAGGCGGATCTTCTCCGATTGTCGGTCCGGGACGGAAAGGTCGTCCCGGGAAACGGACCGGGACGCGGCTGCTACGTGTGCCGCGACCCGGAATGCGCGCGAAAGGCGCACAAGGGCGGCCGGATCGGCCGCGCCCTCAAAGGAGCTTCCGAGGTACCGGAGCTTACCCGGCTCCTCGGTTGGCTGAATCCCGGCTCGGCTTGACGCTGAGCGAGACGGCGGACTAAAGAGGCAAGCCTTTCTGACACGCCCTGCGGGGCGGTCCGAGGGGCGAATTCGCAGAAGGGGACGGATGGCGAAGAAGCGCGTCTACGAGCTCGCGAAGGACCTGGGGCTCTCCAACAAGGAGATGGTCGACTGGCTCCGTGCGCATGAGTACGACGTAAAGAGCCACTCCTCGTCCCTCGAGGACGATCAGGCCCAGGCCGTCCTGGAGCGGGTCGCGGGAGAGCGGTCGCCGAAGGCCGTCGCGCCGAAGCCTCCCTCGAGCGGTGTCGTCCTCCGCCGCAAGAAGGCCGATACCCTGGGTCCGGACGGGCAGCCAATCGGCGATCACCACGAGGCGGCGCCTCCGCCGCCTTCCGCGCCGACGCCGCCCCAGGTCGAGCCCGTCGCCGCGCCGGAACCGCCGCCACCACGACCACCGGTGGTGGAGGTGCGGCCGGCCGCCGTGGTACAGGCCCCTCCGCCCCAGGCGGCGGTCGAGGCTCCCGCGCCCAAGGCGGCCGCCGAACCTCGAGTCGAAGCGCCGCCGCCCCCTCCTCCTCCTGCTCCTGCTCCGGCGGCAGTCGCTCCACCCGCGCCGGCCCCGATGCCCCAACCGAGTCCCGCTCCTGCTCCTGCACCCGTCGCCGCGGCGAAGGCCCCGGCAGCTCCCATCGCCGCCGCTCCCGCCCCGAAGCCCGAGCCCGCGCCTGCCCTCCGCACTCCTACCCCCGGAGGCGTGCAGCGCCTATCGAGCAATGTCCCGGCTGGTGTGCAGAAGGTGACGGCTCGTCCGGCTCCTCCGCCACCTCCGCGAACGGCGGGACGTCCCCCGCCGCTTCCCCCTTCGGGACCGATCGTTCGCGGTCCGGGCGGGACGCAGTCCGTGCAAGTAGCGGACCCATCGTCGCGTCCCACCGCCACCCGCGCGGTGGTGCTCTCCCGGCCCCTCATTCCCATCGCCCGGCCTCCGCCCCGGCCCGGCCCCGGCGGAGGCAGCTTCCGCCCCAGGCCGGTGGGCGAGGTGCGCGAGCTTGCGGTCGTGTCCGGTGGTCCGGGGCGCGGGCGCGAGTTCATCGACGTCACCAAGGACAAGCAGAAGAACAAGAAGGGTCCCCGGGTCGAGAAGGTCGAGTCGCTCAGCAAGCAGGACCTCATCGATCTGGCGAAGCAGCGCGCCTACGTCCCCGTCCGCGGGCACAAGAAGAAGAGCGCGAAGAAGGGCAAGCAGACCGAGATCACCGAGATGGCGGAGCACAAGAAGGTGATCCGCATCGACGAAACCATCACGGTCGCCGAGCTTTCCCAGCGCATGGGGGTGAAGAGCTCGGAGCTGATCAAGAAGCTGATGGCGGCCGGCAAGATGATGACCGTGAACCAGCCGGTCGACTTCGATACCGCCTCGCTCCTCGCCGTCGATTATCAGTGGAAGGTGGAGAAGGCCGGCTTCGACATCGAGGAATACCTCCCCGAGGTCGAGGAGAAGCCCGAGGACCTCCAGTTCCGGCCGCCCGTGGTCACCATCATGGGCCACGTCGACCACGGCAAGACCTCGCTCCTCGACGCCATCCGCAAGGCCCACGTCGCCGAAGGCGAGGCGGGCGGCATCACCCAGCACATCGGCGCCTACAGCGTCGACGTGGTGGGGTCGGACGGTGGCGAAGCGAACATCACCTTCCTCGATACCCCGGGCCACGAGGCGTTCACCGCCATGCGCGCCCGCGGCGCGAACGTCACCGACATCGCGGTCCTGGTAATCGCGGCGGACGACGGGGTGATGCCGCAGACGGTGGAATCGATCAACCACGCCAAGGCGGCGGAGGTCACCATCGTCGTCGCCATCAACAAGGTGGACAAGCCCGAGGCGCAGCCGGACCGCATCAAGCAGCAGCTCGCCGAGCACGGTCTCGTTCCCGAGGAGTGGGGCGGCGACACGATGATGATTCCGGTCTCCGCTCGCACCGGGGAAGGGCTGGAGAAGCTGCTCGAGGCCATCTTGCTCCAGGCCGAAGTGCTGGAGCTGAAGGCCAATCCGAGCCGGGCGGCGAAGGGCGTCGTGGTCGAGGCGAAACTCTCGAAGGGCCGTGGTCCGGTCGCCACGGTGCTGGTGCAGGACGGCACGCTACGGGTCGGCGACGCGATGGTCACCGGACAGAACTCGGGCCGCGTCCGCGCCATGATGAACGAGCACGGCGAGTGGGTCGACGACGTGCCGCCGGGCTTCCCGGTCGAGGTGCTGGGCCTCGACGGCGCTCCGGGCGCGGGCGACGAATTCAACATCGTCGAGGACGAGAACGCCGCTGCCACCATCGCCGAGCACCGCCGTACCAAGACGCGCGAAAAGGACCTCATCGCCGGGACCAAGAAGCTCTCGCTCGAGGACCTGCTTGCCAAGGGCAAGAAGGATCAGGCGAAGGTCCTGAAGGTCATCGTCAAGGCCGACGTGCAGGGATCGGTCGAGGCGCTGAAGAACGCGCTCACCAGGCTCGCAACTCCGAAAGTAACCGTGGACGTCATCCACTCCGGCGTCGGGAACGTCACCGAGAGCGACGTCATGCTCGCGGCTGCTTCGAAGGCGCTCATCATCGGCTTCAATACGAAATCCGAGTCGAAATCGGACGAGTCCGCGTCCGCCGAGGGCGTGGAGATCAAACACTACTCGATCATCTACGAGGCCCTCGACGACGTGAAGCTCGCCATGGAGGGGCTGCTCGACATCATCACCAAGGAGCGCGTCGTCGGCCACGCCAAGGTGCAGCAGCTCTTCAATGTCCCCAAGCTCGGGACCATCGCCGGGTCCGCGGTCACCGACGGCAAGGTCACCAGGAGTTCCTTCGTACGCTTGTTGCGCGACTCGAAGCCGATCTTCACCGGCCGCATCGCCTCCCTGCGCCGTTTCAAGGACGACGTGAAGGAGGTCGACAAGGGGTTCGAGTGCGGCATCGGCCTCGAGAACTTCAACGACCTCAAGGAGGGCGACGTCATCGAGGCGTACGAGCTGGAGACGATCCGGCCGTCGTTGACGTAAGGAACTTCCGGACGCTAGGCGGCGCCGATGGTGGTGGGTGTCTTGAGACTGGCGCTCGTCATCCGCAGCGCGCGTTCGCTGAAGGACAAGCGGCACGCCCTGAAGCGGATACTCGATCGGGTGCGAGCCCGCTACAACGTCTCCATCGCTGAAGTCGGCGATAACGACATCTGGCAGCGCGCCCTGGTGGGCGTGACCGCCGTCGCCAACGACCGGAGTTTCGTCAACGAGGTCCTCGACAAGGTCGTGCGCGACGTCGAGATGCTGGGCGTCGCCGACCTCGTCGGAAGAGAGATGGAGCTGGAGACGTACTCGGAAATGCACGAGCGGCCCGACAAGCCGATGCTCGACGAGCCGCCGCCCATGCCCGAGTCGGAGGAAGAGGCGGCCCGGCAGGAAGCAGAGGCGCTCGCGGAGTACTTGCGCGAGGACGATTTCGGTCCGGAAGGAGGCGGGCGATGAGCGCGCACAACCGGCCGGAACGGGTCGCTCACCTCTTGCAGCAGCGGCTCGCCGAGCTGTTCGCGAGAGGGCTCAAGGATCCGCGGCTCGGGCTCGTCACCATCACGGGCGTGAAGATCTCGCCCGACCTGCGCGAGGCCCGGGTGTACTGGACGGTGCACGGCGACGAGCAGATTCGCAAGGAGACCGCGAAAGGCCTCTCCGCCGCCCGCGGGTACCTGCGCCACGAGCTCACCACACTCGGGCTGCGAGTCCTTCCCGATCTCCACTTCACCTACGACGAAGCGATCGACACAGGGGACCGCATCGAGCAGCTGTTGCGCGAGGTCCGCGACGCGGACGAGCGTCGGCTGGAATCCCGGCCGTCGCAAGGACCGGAAGAGGAGCAGGGGTAACCCACGACCTGCGGGGGCACGGGTGAAGGCACGTAATCGCGGAATCGCCAATCCCCGCGAGTGGAGTCCGGGCGAGAACCTGCCCCGGGCGGTGGCCGCGCTGCAGTCGGCGCGGCGGGTCCTGCTCACCATGCACCGTGGCCCGGACGGGGACGCGCTCGGGAGCGCGCTCGCGCTCGGCGCGGCGCTGCGGGAGATGGGCCGCGAAGTGGTCGTCTACAATCCCGACGAGCTCCCTTACAACTTCCGCTTCCTTCCCGGAGCGGACGGGGTGCGCCGCGAGCTCGCCCCGGACGACGCCTTCGACGTCACCGTCGCGACCGACGCCGGGGCGCGCGACCGGCTCGGTCCGCACGTGCCCTCCCGTCCTCGCTGCGGGGTCCTGCTGAACCTCGACCACCACCTGACGACGGAGCCTTTCGGCGACGTCAATTACGTCGATCCCGAGGCCGCGAGCGTCGGCATCCTCGCCTACAAGATCATCCGTGGGCTCGGGCATCCCCTCAGCCGGGACGCCGCCGTCTGCATCTATGCGAGCATCCTCGCAGACACCGGATGCTTCCGGTACTCGTCCACCGATCCGGAGTGCTTGCGGGTCGCCGCGGAGCTTCTCGAGCACGGGGTCGACCCGTGGGAGATGACCGTGCGGGTCTACGAGCAGCAGCCTCTCGCGCGGATGAAGCTCCTCGCGGAAGTGCTCGGGACCTTGCAGCTCGACCAGAGCGGAAAGCTCGCCACCATCATCATCACCCGCGACATGGTGGCGCGGACTGGCACCCATCTCGACCTCACCGACGGCTTCATCAACTACGCGCGGGCGGTCGACGGAGTGGAAGTGGCGGCGAGCTTCACGGAGCCCGAGGACGGCGCGAGGGTCTGGTACGTCAGCTTCCGCTCCCGGGGCAACGTCGACGTCTCGCGGATCGCGCAGAGGTTCGGCGGGGGCGGGCACCACAACGCGGCAGGGTGCTCGATCGAAGGCGACGCTCACGAGGTACGGGCGCTCATCGCTCGGGAAGTGGAAGAGGCGCTCGAGCATGTCTGAAGTCTCGGGGGTGGTGGTCGTCAACAAGCCGAGCGGGCCCACCTCGTTCGACGTGGTCCGCAGGCTGAAGGGGCTGTTCAAGGTCAAGCGCTGCGGGCACACCGGCACCCTCGATCCGACGGCGACCGGCGTCCTCCCCATCTGCGTCGGAGAAGCCACCAAGGTGGCGGGGTTCATCGCGGACGGGGAGAAGGAATACGAGGCCACCGTCCGGTTTGGACAGATTACCGACACGCAGGACGCGGCCGGGCGCGTCCTCGAGACCCGCCCACTCGAGGGGTTGACCGAGGATCGCGCCCGCGAGGCGCTGGCCGGATTCGTCGGCCTCGTCACGCAGACTCCGCCGATGTACTCGGCCCGGAAGGTCGAGGGAAAGCGGCTCTACGAGCTGGCCCGGGCGGGCGAGGAGGTCGAGCGGGAAGCGCGCACGGTGCACGTCGACGAGGCACGGCTCACCGCGTTCGATCCGCCGGACTGCCGCGTCTTCGTGCGCTGCTCGAAGGGAACCTACCTGCGCACGATCGCCCACGATCTCGGCGAGCGGCTCGGGGTCGGCGCGCACCTGCGCGATCTGCGGCGGCTGCGGGTCGGGCCGTTCGGGATCGACGAGTCGGTCGGCCTCGACGTGCTCATGAGCGCGGCGAAGAGCGGGCGCGAAGAGCTCCACAAATATCTCCTCCCCGTCGCTCGCGCGCTGGACGGGCTCGCGGAGCTTCGCCTCGATCCGCAGCTTTCGCGCCGGGTCGCGCATGGGCATGCGCCGGGGCCCGCTGATCTCTCGCGCCTGCGGGCGCCGCCCTACACGCGCGGCCGCCGGGTGAGGCTGGTGGATCCGGAAGGAAAGGTCCTCGCCGTCGCGGAGAGCGACGGCGTGGGGACGTTGAAGCTGCTGCGCGTTCTCGTCGCGGGTGCGGGCGAGACCGTTTCCGAGCGGCGATACGACGAGTAAGGCGCTCTCGATCGCTACGGCTTCGTCTTCAGCTTGGAGTCGTTCTCCTTGAGGAACGCCCGGATGTCCTCCCCCATGTCGAGCAGCTTCACCCACTGCTCCTTGTAGAGGGTGACCGGGAAGCGGCCGAGACCGTAGATGGAGAGGCCTCCCTTCTCGCTCACCTTCATCGAGATGCCTCGGGTAGCGCGGGACTTCAGCGATTCGT
>JBJMQD010000464.1:0-29733 GCA_045802855.1 Myxococcales bacterium
GACGGGCCCCTCGGTCACCTCGGAAAGGATCTGCCGTGCAAGCTCGTCGGCATGGGCCCGGTCGCCGGTATGCAGCTGGATGCGCGCGAGCGCGAGCGCGGCGGGGGGCCAGGCGGGACTCTTGCGGTCGAGATCGGCGACCAGCCGCGCGAGGCCCGGGCCAGGCATCGCCGCGAGGGCGCTTTCGTAGGCCGCGAGCCGCGTTGCCTTCTCCTCCGGCGTCGCCGCGCCTTCCAGAGCGCGGGCCGCGAATGCGGCAGCCTCGCCCGCCGCGCCCGCACCGGCATAGGCCTCCGCGATCTTCTGCGCGCTCGCCTGCTTCTCGGCCTCGCTCATCTGCTCGACGGCCGCGCGCATCGACTCGGCGGCCTCTTCCTTGTTCCCTTGCTGCGCCTGGATCTGCGCCAGCTCGAGGCCTGCCTCCTTGCGGAACTTGCTCTGCTTCGGCCCCTCGACGATTCCCTTGAACACCTTCTGGGCCTCGTCGAGCTTCCCGAGCTTCACGAGCGCCCGTCCCTGCTGCAGCCGCGCCTGGTCGGCATAGGCGCTCTCGGGGTACTTCTCCGCGACGGCGGCGAACCCGCGAGCCGCCTCGTCGAAGCGCGAAGCGTCGTACGACCCCTGCGCGGCGGCGAAGGCGCGCGAGGCGGCGTCCTCGAGCGTCATCTCCTGGCCGTCGACGGTCACCTTGCGCGCCCCCGCGCAAGAGAGGACCAGGAGGGCGGAGGCGACTACGGCGATGCGCGCCCGGTTCATGCCAGCTCCTTCTTACTTCACCTCGGTGACGTGCGCTCCCGCCGGTGGCTCGAAGCGGAAGATCGAGTCGGCGAGAGGACCATCGACCTTGACGTCGCTGAAGACGAGCTGGTTCACGTCGCCTTGCGAATTGGTCACCACGCTCGCCTTCACCTGGCCGTCCGGTCCGGCGACGAGCACGAGCTTCTGCACGTCGGGCGACGGTTTTCGCGGCACGAGCTCCAGCGTCTCGCCCGCCGGCAGTCCCTGGGGAGTTTCGATTTCACGGGCGGTGAAACGATCGAGGAGGCTGCCCTTCCCGAAGAGGAAGGCGAACTCCGCGGGGACCTGCGCGGCCCCGAACGCGCGCTGCACCGTCGCTTCCTTGTCCTCCGCGTTCCAGTTCCAGAGTGACTTCCCGTCGAGGACGATGAGCCGGCCGTCGTCGTATTCCCAGCGCAGCTTGTCGGGCTTGGCGAGGTAGACCTTCCCGCTCGCCTGCTTGACGTTGCCGAACGTCGGGTAGGTGGAGGTCTGGGCAAAGCGTGCGGTGAAGTTCTTCGCGTGCTCGTAGAAGCGCTGCACGCGGGTCGCAGCTGCCTTCGCCTTCGAGTCGGAAGGCGGATGCGCGTTCTGCGCGAACGCCGGCGTTGCGGCGACGAGAAAGGCGGCCAGGAGACGGGTCGACAGAGAGGTCATTGGTACCTGGCAAGACGGCGGGCGAGCTTGGCCCCGAGGCGCAGGTATCGCGACCGCATCGCTTGCTTCCGTGGGACGTCGAGATCGCCTGGCTTGTTCAAGAACGCCCGGCGAGCGGCGCAGATCTGCGAGAGCGCGATACCCGCGGCCACCGAGACGTTGAAGCTCTGGGTGAATCCAGCCATCGGGATCCGGAAGGTGCCGGTGCACTCGCGCAGGGTCTCGGGCGACGGCCCCTCGTGCTCGTGGCCGAAAAGGAGCGCGATCGGGCGATCCGTGGGCAGCTCCGACGGCGGACGGGCCGCGCGCGCGAGATGCCCGGCGAACACGGCGAATCCGCGATCGAGGAGGCTGCGCACCGCGCCGGGCCCCGAGCCGTGCTGGACGACGTCGATCCACTTGTGCGCGTCCTGCGTCACCTTCCGGTGGGCGAACGCGTCGCTTTCCGCGGCGGGCACGACGTGGACGGCGCAAAGCCCGAGGCCCTCGCCCGTGCGGAGGATGGCGGCGACGTTGTGCGGATCGACCAGGCGGTCGAGGACCGCCGTGACGCTCTCGAGGCGTGCGTCGATGACCGCGTCGATGCGGGCGAGGCGCTCCGGGGTCATGAGCGAGGCGAAGAAAGCGTCGTCCCCGGAAACATCGGGTTGGGCGTCATCGTCGCTCGCCGAAAGCACTTCCTCGACGAGTCCTCTCGGCCCGCACAGCTCCGCCGGATCCGTATGGGCCTCTCCGATCCAGGCGCGAACGGGCCGATGCCGCTTCACGGTTTGGCCCTTCGCGCGCGCTTCTCGGCCGCGTCGCGCTCGCGCTCGTCCTCGAGCCGCCCCGATCGGGGCTCGTCGGCTCCCGTGTCCGGGGCGACATCCCTGTCGAACGGCTGCGGCTCGCGCGCCGAGTCGAGCACCCCGACGATCGCGTCGAGAAGCTCTCCTATCCCCTCGCCCGTCACGCCGGAGATGAGGTGCACCTCGATCTTCTTGCGCGCGAGCTTCTTGCGGAACGCCTCCGCCCGCTCGCGCGCCTCGGTCACGTCGATCTTGTTTGCGACGACGACCTGCTCCTTGCGTCCGAGCGCCGCGTCGAAGAGGACGAGCTCGCGACGGATGGTTTCGTAATCGGCGAGGAGGTCCCGATCCTGCGAGGCGTCCACGAGGTGGACCATCGCCCGGCAGCGCTGCATGTGCTTGAGGAAACGGTGGCCGAGCCCGGCGCCGAGGTGCGCGCCCTCGATGAGCCCGGGCAGATCGCTCAGGACGAAGCTGCGCCCGTCCTTGTACTGCACTACCCCGAGATGCGGCGTCAGCGTCGTGAACGGATAGTCGGCGATCTTGGGGCGCGCGCGAGAGAGGCGCGCGACGAGGGTGCTCTTGCCGGCGTTGGGGAAGCCGACGAGACCCACGTCGGCAAGGAGGCGCAATTCCAGCCGGACGCGCTTCTCCTCTCCCTCGGTGCCAGGCTGCGCGAAGCGAGGCGCCTGCAGCGTCGGGGTGGCGAAGTTCATGTTGCCGAGGCCGCCCCGGCCGCCCTTGGCAAGCACGTACCGGATTCCGTCGTCGCGGAGATCGGCCAGCACCTCGCCGCTCGCCGCGTCCCTCACGAGCGTGCCGGGCGGCACCTTGAGGACGAGCTCTTTCGCGCCGTGTCCGTTCTGGTCGCGGCCCCGGCCTGGCTCGCCGTTCTTGGCGCGGTACTCGCGCTTGAAGCGGAAATCGAGGAGCGTCGTCAGGCGGCCGTCGGTCTCCAGCACGACGTCAGCGCCGTCTCCGCCGTCTCCGCCGGAAGGGCCGCCGCGCGGGACGAACTTCTCGCGGCGGAAGGCGACCGCCCCCGCCCCGCCGTCGCCCGCTTTGACGTAAACCTCTGCCTCGTCGATGAACTGCATGGGAAACTTCTCGAAGACGAGGCCCCCGCTTCGCTATGCCTGAGCCGTCGGCGGTGACGCTTTCGCGTCGCCCTTCCCGGCCGCCACCACGTGGACGTAGGTACGATCGCGGGCGCGCTTCTGGTACTTCACTTCGCCGTCGATCAGGGCGAACAGCGTGAAGTCGCGCCCCATCCCGACGTTCCGGCCCGGGTGGACCTTGGTCCCGACCTGCCGGACCAGGATGTTTCCCGCCACGACGCGCTCGCCGCCGAAGACCTTCACTCCGCGATGTTGGCCGGGTGAGTCGCGACCGTTCCGGCTGGAACCCTGCCCCTTTTTGTGTGCCATGAGGAACCCCTAGCCAGTAACGGCGGTGATCCGTAGCTCCGTGAACGGCTGGCGGTGCCCGCGGATGCGGTCCCAGCCCTCTTCCTGGGTCCGGAAGTGCCAGACCTTGGGACGCTTGCCGTGCGCGATGACCTCGGCCTCGACCCTGGCGCCGTCGACGAGCGGGGCGCCGACCTTGACGCCGTCGCCTTCGCCGACGAGCAGGACCTCGAGAGCGATCTTCGCCCCGACATCCCCGTCGAGCTTCTCGACCTTCAGGAGGTCGCCTTCCTGGACGCGGTACTGCTTGCCGCCGGTGCGGACGACTGCGTACATCGACGCTCCCCTTGCTGCCTTCGGGCTTCCTTTTGCGAAGACGCGACTCCGCCCGTAGCCCGGGAAAAGGACGCGCGATCTAGCCAGCCAGCCCGGGGGGTGTCAAGGAGCGCGACCCGTTTGCGCCACGAGCCGCGAGAGAGCCTCCTCGTACGGCGGACGGGCGACCCCGCGCTCGGTGACGATGGCCGCGACGAGGCGCGCGGGAGTGACGTCGAATGCGGGATTGAACACGGAGGCGCCTTCCGCCGCGACGCGGGTCCCGGCGAGATGTGTGACCTCCTCCGGCGACCGCTCTTCGATCGGGATGTCCTGGCCATCCCGGGCCCGCAGGTCGACTGTGCTCGTCGGAGCGGCGACGAAGAACGGTACCGAGGCGGCCTGCGCGGCGAGGGCGAGCGGGTACGTACCGATCTTGTTGGCCGTATCGCCGTTGCGGGCGATCCGGTCGGCACCGACGACGACGCACCCGATCCTCCCGCTCGCGAGCAGGGAGGCGGCGGCGACGTCCGGCAACAGCGTGACGGGGATGCCGTCCTGCAAGAGCTCCCAGGCCGTGAGCCTCGCGCCCTGGAGCCAGGGGCGCGTCTCGTCCGCGTAGACCGCGCACGCCTTCCCCTCCGCGAGGGCCGCGCGAACGACGCCGAGCGCCGTGCCGTAGCCGGAGGTGGCGAGGCCGCCCGCGTTGCAGTGGGTGAGGATGCCCCGCCCGTCCGGGACGAGGTCCTTTCCGAACCGGCCGATGGCCTTGCAGGCTTCGAGGTCCTCGCGCGCGACCACGTTGGCCTCTTCGAGGAGGGCACGCGCGATCGCCTCGTGACTCGCGCCGTGCGCGGCGAGTTCCTGCCGCTTCGCCGACAGCCGCTCGAGCGCCCAGGCCAGGTTGACGGCGGTGGGACGGGCCTCGCGCAAGTCGCGAACGGCGCGCGCGAAGACGGAATCCGGATCGCTGCTGCGGGCTGCTTCCATCGCCGCGAGCGCGAGTCCGTACGCGGCCGCGCAGCCAATCGCCGGCGCCCCTCGAACGACCATCGAGCGGATCGCCGAGGCGGTTTCCGAGGCCGTCCGCGCCTCGACGAACTCGACCTTGCCGGGAAGAAGGCGCTGGTCGAGGAGACGCAGCGCTCCGCCCGCGAACTCGAGCGTCTTCACCACAGCCGCGCCTCCAGGTAGAGAGCGCCGGGGATCGGGTTCTCGCGATAGGGCGGGATCTCGCGAAACCCGAGTGAGCGGTAGAGCGCGATCGCGCTGTCCATGGTCTTGGCGATGGTATCGAGCCGGATCGAGCGGTACCCGCACGACTTCGCCGCGTCGCAGGCGCGGACCGCGAGCGTCCTCCCGAGACCATTACCCCGGAATGCCGGCCGGACGTAGAGGCGCTTCATCTCCGCCGCCCCGTCCATGAGTGCATGGATGCCGACGCAGCCGGCGGCGACGCCATCTTCGAGCGCGAGGAGGAGACGCCCGGACGGCGGCGCGTACATTCCAGGCAGCTCCCGCAGCTCCTCGTCGAATCCCTGGAAGCAGAGGGAGAAGCCGAGCGACGCGGCGTACTCGAGGAACAGCTCGCGGACCTGCGCGACACGCTCTCCGGACGAAGCGACTTCCTCGATCCTCATGGCCACCGCTCGAGACGGCCGGAGCGCGAGGGACGCTTGCGCCTCGATGCGCGGAGCGCCCAGACGCCGAGCACGGTTGCGAGCACCGCCGGACCGCCGAACGACGCGAGCAGGACCGCCGCGTCGCGACCGGTGGTGGGAAGCCGCTCGGGCGCCCAGATCTTCGCTGACGGCACGATGCTCGAGGTGCGGCCGACGATCTGCGTGAGGAGGAGCCCGAGCAGGACCCACACCAGGACCAGCACCACGACGAGAAGCGCGCGGTATCGCCAGCGGGTGCGATCCTGCGAAAAGATCGTGAGGGCGTCGAGGATCAGGGAGACCGCCAGGCAGGATGCGAAGAAGGCGGTCAATCCAGCCGCTTCTTGAAGAGGGCGTTCAAGACGCCGGGGTTGCCCTTCCCCTTCAGCTCTTTCATCGCCTGCCCGACGAAAAAACCGAGCAGGTTCTTCTTGCCCCCCTTGTACCGCTCGACCTCGGCGGGATTCTTCGCAAGGACGGACACGACCACTGCCTCGAGCGCCGCCTCGTCGGAGACCTGCGAGAGCCCTTTTTCCTGCACGATCTGCGCGGGAGGCTTGCCGGTCTGGATCAACTCCGCGAGGACCTCCTTCGCCGCCGTCGACGAGAGCGTGCCCTCGTCCTGCATCCGGAATACCTCGGCGATCTGCCCGGGCTGGAACTTCGGCGACCCGAGATCGAGCGCGCCTTCGTTCAAAGCGCGGGCAATCTCGCCGACGACGACATGAGCCGCGCGCCGGGCGCCGTCCTTCGTGGTGGCAGAGGCGATCCTCCCGTGCAACTCGACGAGCCTCGGGTCCGCAATGATGGTGCGGGCGTCCGCCGCCGAGACGCCCGCGGCGCACAGGTCCGCCATCTGCTCGTGCGGAAGCCTGGGGATCCGTACGCTGTCGAGCCAGTCGCGCGAGACGATCAAGGGCGGCAGATCGGGCTCCGGGAAGTAGCGATAGTCGTTCGCCTCCTCCTTCGAGCGCATCGGCCGCGTCTCGCCCTTCTCGTGGTCGAAGAGGCGCGTCTCCTGCGAGATCTTCCCGCCGCCTTCGAGGACCGAGACCTGCCGCTCGACCTCGAAGTCGATCGCCTGCCGGATGAAGCGGAAGGAGTTGATGTTCTTCAGCTCCACGCGAGTGCCGAGCTTCTCGGTCCCCTTCCTGCGCACGCTCACGTTCGCGTCGCAGCGGAACGACCCCTCCTCGAGGTTCCCGTCGTTCACGCCGAGATAGATGAGATCGAGCCGCAGCGCCTTGAGGTACTCGCTCGCCTCCTCGGCGGAGTGCAGCTCCGGCTGTCCGACGATCTCGATGAGCGGCACTCCCGACCGGTTCAGATCGACGTGCGATCCGTCCTCGGCGTGGACGTTCTTGCCGGCGTCCTCTTCGAGGTGGATGCGGGTGAGGCCGACCTTGCGGAGCGACCCGTCCGGCTGCGGAACGGGAACCGCCCCGCCGTCGCAGATGGGCAGCTCGAACTGCGAGATCTGATAGCCCTTGGGAAGGTCCGGATAGAAGTAGTTCTTGCGGGCCCAGATGCTCCGCTCGGCGATCTTGCATCCGAACGCCTTGCCGGCGCGGATGGCCATCGTCACCGCGGCCCGATTGAGCGCTGGCAGCGCTCCGGGAAGCCCGAGGCAGACCGCGCACACCTGCGTGTTCGGAGCCGCTCCGAATGCCGTCGAGCAGCCGCAGAAGATCTTCGTCCTGGTGAGGAGCTGCGCGTGGACCTCGAGCCCGATCACGCACTCCCAGTCGCCGAGCGGGCTCACAGCGGAAGCTCCCGCGCTGGCAGCGCGACGGCGCGTTCGGCGGCGCGGGCGAGGCGCAGGAGCGTCGGTTCCTCGAACGGGCGGCCGACGAGCTGCAGCCCGATGGGAAGTCCCGCCTTCGAGAAGCCCGACGGGACGGAGATCCCGGGAAGGCCGGCCAGGTTCACGGAGACCGTATAGATGTCGTTCAGGTACATGGCGAGGGGATCGTCGATCTTCTCGCCGAGCCTGAACGCGGGAGTCGGGGCCGTCGGAGAAACGACAGCGTCCACGCCGGCGGCGAACGCCCGGTCGAAGTCGCGGCGGATGAGCGCGCGGACCTTCTGCGCCCGCAGGTAATACGCGTCGTAGTACCCGGCGCTGAGCGCGTACGTCCCGAGGAGGATCCGGCGTTTCACCTCGGCGCCGAACCCCTCCGCGCGGGTGCGCTCGTACAGATCGACGAGCGAGCGCTGCCCCGCAGCCCGTGGCCCGTAGCGGATCCCGTCGTAGCGAGCGAGATTGGAGGATGCCTCGGCGGTCGCGACGATGTAGTAGGCCGCGATCGCGTGCGGCGAGTTGGGCAGGGAGAGGGGGACGACCTTCGCGCCCTCGCGCTCGAGGGCGTCGATCGCCGCGCGGACCGACCGCTCGACCTCCGGATCGAGACCCTCGCCGAAGTACTCGGCGGGTACGCCCACCGTGAAGCCGCGGGCGCCGTCTTCCAGGGCCGCCGTGTAATCCGGTACCGGGCGCAGGCTCGAGGTCTGGTCGTTCTGGTCGCGTCCGGCGATCGCCTGGAGGAGGAGCGCGGCGCCGCGCACGTCCTCCGCGAACGGTCCTACCTGATCCAGCGAGGAAGCGAAGGCGATGACTCCGAACCGGGAGACGCGCCCGTAGGTCGGCTTGAGCCCGACGGATCCGACCAGCGCGGCCGGCTGCCGGATCGATCCGCCGGTGTCGGTTCCGAGGGCGCCGGGAACCATGCGCGCAGCCACGGCGGCGGCCGATCCTCCGGAGGATCCGCCCGGCGTCCGCGACAGGTCCCACGGATTGCGGGTCGGGCCGAAGGCGCTGTTCTCCGTGGACGAGCCCATGGCGAACTCGTCCATGTTGAGCTTCCCGACCAGCACCGCGCCCGCCTCCCGCAGCTTGCGCACGACGGTCGCGTCGTAAGGCGGAACGTACCCCGCGAGGATCCGCGATCCCGCGGTCGTCTCGACGCCCTCCTGGCAGAAGATGTCCTTGAGCCCGATGGGCACTCCGTCGAGCGGAGAAAGAGGAGCCCCCTTCGCGCGGCGCTCGTCGGAAGCCTTCGCCGCCGTGCGCGCTTCCTCCGTGGTGAGACGGAGGAAGGCATGGATCTTCCCGTCTACCTCCTCGATCCGGCGCAGGCAGGACTCGAGCGCGTCGCTCGGCTTCGTCTCCCCCCGCTCGAGAGCGCGACAGAGCGCCGACAACGGCAGCGGCGCCGCGTTCACTCGATGATCCTCGGCACGAGGAAGGTGCTTCCGTCCTGCTCGGGCGCCTCCGCGAGCACCTTCTCGCGGGGAAGGCTGGGACGCGGCTCGTCCGGGCGCATCGATTCCTTGGCCTCCCCCGGGTCGCCGGCGAAGCTGAGCGGCTCGACCGCGGTCACGTCGACGGCGGCGAGGCGCTCGATGTAGTCGAGCACCCGTCCCAGCTCGCGAGCGGTCTTCTCCTCCTCCTCGGGAGAGAGGGCGAGACGCGCGAGCCGGGCCACGTGCCGGACGGTCTTGCGATCGATGGACATGGCGCTAAGGCTTGTTCGCCGCCCGGAACCAGTTGAGGACGGCGGACATCACCGAGTGCGGCTCCGCGTGGGTATGGAGGACGTCCCAGGCGCGCTTGTCGAGGAACGCGCCCCCGCAGTTCGGGCAATGCTGGATCTTCACGTCGTGGATCAGCTCCGGAACGAGCTGCGCGCCGCATTCGGCGCAGCGACCCTTGTGCAGGGCCCGGAGCGCGTCTCGCTCGCTCTGCGCGAGGCGGCGCATCTCCTCGTAATGGAGCTTGCGGATCCGCTCCGCGTCCTCGCGCACGAAGTACTCCTCCTCGACGGTGCTCGGTTTTGCCGTGGTCATTGTCTCTTCCCGTCTCGCGTTTCGGCGCGGTCCGCAAGGGATTCCAGGGTGAGCTTCGCCCGCTCGTGCGCCGGGGACAGCCGCAAGGTTTCCTCGAGCTCCTTCCGTGCCTCGGAAGTCCTCTGCGCCTTCAAATACGCCAGCGCGAGCCGGAAGCGTGAGCGCGCGCTGGCAGGCGCGCCCGACGCCGCTGCCATGAGCTTCTCGATCGCCCGCTGCGCCCCGTCGTCCTGTCCGAGGAGATCCGCTCCCTGCACGAAGGCGATCCGCGCGGGGTCGGCGCCGAGATCGGTCGCCTTCTTCAGCTCGAGCTCCATGTTGGTCCGGGAGCCGGCGGCCCGGTAGTAATCCGCGAGCGCGACCGCGGCGTCCCTCGATCGGGGATCGACCCGCGTGCCCGCGATGGCGGCCTCGAAAGCCTGCCGCAGCCGCCCCTTGGCTTCGTCTTGGCGCGCGGAAGCCTTGCCATCCGCGTCCTGCCTGGCGCGCTCGTCTCCCGCGCGGCTCGCGAAGGTCGCGCGGTCGTTCCAGTAGGACGCCTCGTCGCTCAGGGCATCGGCCCAGGCGACGTCGATCTCCGCAAGCTCGGCGTAGGCCGCGGGGAATCCGCTCCGCGCGGCGTCGATCGCGGAAGTCGCCTGGGTTTCGGCCTCGGCGAGCGCCGCCAGCGAGTCCTTCTCGGCCGCGGCTTTCGCGCGCTCCAGGGCTTCGACCGCCGCCCGCGGGGGCGAGCGATGGCCCTTTTTCCAGACGACGAGCGCCCCGACGACGACGAGAAGGCCGACGAGCACCGCGACGGTGCCGACCACGAGAGCGCGCGGAGGGCCGGCGGACCATCGGCGATCGTGCTCCATCGGAATCGACCGCGGGGGCCGCCGGGCGGGCGACGGGGAAGGCTTTGCCTCTGCGGGCTCGGGTTTCGGTTCGGCCGCGATTTCTGCTTTCGGCTCGGGTTTCCGTTCCTCCGGAGCGGGCGGAGCGGGCGGAGCGGGCGGGTCGACGATGTCGCCGCGAGGGGCGGGGTCTCTCGCCAGCCCTTCTGGGACGGCCGCCGGGGTTTCCTGGGCCGGCTTCGGCAGCGGTTCCGCCGCCGGTTCGCGGGCCGGAGCCGGCGAAGGCGCGGCCTGGAAGACCACCGTGTCGCCTCCCCGCTCCGCCGGAGGATTGCTGCTCGCCACCGGCGTCGAGAGCGGTGTCGCCGAACCGGGAGTTGGCACGGATCGAGCCGCCGCGTCGGGCGGTGCCGCGGGCTTCGCTACGGAAATCTTCGAGATGGTCCCGTCGGGCAGTAGGCGGAAGGTGTTGCCGCACTTTCCGCATCGCATGGCGAGCCCCTTCGGGCCCACACGCGAATCGTCGACGCGGTACCGCGCCTGGCATCGATCACAGCGCACTTCCATACGGTCGGGCACTGTACCGTAGCGGCACCGAAAATTTGACGGAATGTCGGCCGACCCTATGGTCGATCGCCCGCGTGGCGGAGGCATCTTGGCTCGCACCCACAAGCGCACGGCGGAACGGAACGACACCAGCGCCTTACGGGGGCCGGTCGCCGGAATCCTCCTCGGCGGGGTCGCCGTATTGGCCTTCCTGGCCCTTGCCAGCTACAGCCCGCGGCACGGCGTCGACTGGGCCGGGCCCATCGGACGTCTGCTCGCCGAAGGGCTCCTCGAAGCCGCGGGCATCGGAGCCTACGGAATCGTCCTCCTCCTCGCGGCCGTCTCCTCCACGCTGGTCGCGGGGCGTCCGCGGCTCTCGCTCGCGCGCGCCGGGTCGTGGATCGTCTTCAGCGCCTGTGCGATGGCGCTCGTCGATCTCGCCGTCCCCTCGCCGATCCAGGGCCATGCTCCGGGCGGAGCGCTCGGATTCGCGCTCGCCTCGTTCGCCGAGGCTGGCCTTTCCACCTGGGGAGCGGGGGTCCTGCTTGCCGCCTCGGCATGCGCTGCCCTCGTCGTCGCGACGGATCTGTGGGCCCTCCGGGCCGCTCTCGCGGCCGGAAAGCTCGGCATCGCTGGAAGCGCGCTCGCGGCGAGGGGCGCGGGGGTCGCATTCTCGCGATCGCGCGATGCGTGGGCGCTGGCGCTCCGCGACGCGTTCGGAGACGAGCCCTCCGAAGAAGCGCCTTCGGAGAAGAAGCCCTCCCGCCGGAAGGCTCTGGAGATCGTTCCCGAGGCGGAAGTCCCGCAGGACCCGAGGCTCCCTGTCGCGAGCGCGTCCGAGCCGCCACCCAAGCAGGAAGACCGCCCGCCCATCGAGCCCGTCCCGCCGCCGACCATCGTGGTCCCGCGGCCGGCCCTGTCGCGCGAGGGCGAGCGCGCCCCCGAGCCGCGCAAGGAACCCGTCGCGGCACGTCCCGCCCCGGAGGCGGCCGCGGAGACTCCTTCCCCGCGCCGCGCCGCGAGCTATACGCTGCACGGCGGACGGACCTCCTTCACCCTGCCCCCGATCTCGCTCCTCACGGGCGAGGCGCAGGCGCTCCTCCCCATCGATCGCGAGGGCCTTACCGCCACCGCGGAGAAGCTGCGCCAGAAGCTCGCTTCCTTCGGTATCCAGGGCCAGGTGACGCGGATCCGCCCGGGACCGGTGGTCACCATGTTCGAGTTCCTCCCCGCCTCGGGCGTGAAGGTGTCGCGGATCGCGTCGCTCGCGGACGATCTCGCCATGGCGATGGAGGCCATGCGCGTCCGCATCGTCGCGCCCATTCCGGGAAAGGGCGTGGTCGGAATCGAGATCCCGAACAAGGAGCGGCAGCTCGTCGTGCTGCGCGAGCTTTGCGAGCAGGAGGCGTTCCAGAAGTCGCAGAGCAAGCTCGCGATGTGCCTCGGCAAGGACATCGAGGGAATGCCGTACATCGCCGACCTCGGGCGCATGCCCCACCTGCTCATCGCCGGAACCACCGGGTCGGGGAAGTCGGTGGCCGTGAACTCGATGATCGTTTCCATGCTGCTGCGGGCGACGCCGGAGGAAGTGCGCTTCCTCATGGTCGACCCGAAGATGCTCGAGCTCTCGGTCTACGAAGGGATCCCGCACCTCCTCCTCCCCGTGGTGACCGACGCGAAGAAGGCGGCAATGGCGCTCCGCTGGGCGGTCGAGGAGATGGAGCGCCGCTACCAGCTCCTCGCCGAATGCGGCGTCCGCAACATCGCCTCGTACAACAAGAAGGTAGAGAAGGAAGGCGATGGGGCGCTGCTACGCCCCAACCGATCGGTGCGGGAGAAGAAGGCCGCCGAACCGGAGGGCACGCAGGGGGATCTTCCGCTCGACTCCGGGCGCGAGCCGCTACGCAGGCTGCCCTATCTCGTCCTCATCATCGACGAGCTCGCCGATCTCATGATGGTCGCATCGCGGGAGGTGGAGACCTACATCGCGCGCCTCGCGCAGATGGCGAGGGCGGCGGGGATCCACCTGATGGTCGCGACGCAGCGCCCGTCGACCGACGTGGTGACCGGCGTCATCAAGGCGAACTTTCCCGCCCGCATCAGCTTCCAGGTCGCCTCCCGTCACGATTCGGGGACCATCATCAACGCGCCCGGCGCGGAGAACCTGCTCGGGATGGGGGACATGCTCATCCTTCCCCCGGGAACCTCGACGCTCACGCGCGTGCATGGCCCCTATGTCGAAGAGAAGGAGATCAATGCGGTGGTGGAGTACTGGAAGGCGCAAGGAGCCCCGGTCTACGACCCGAGCATCCTGCGGCCTCGCGCCGACGAGGACGGCCTCGCCGACGACGACGAAGGGCCCGACGAGCTCTACGACCACGCCATCGCGGCCGTATCCGACATGCGCTTCGTCTCCATCTCGCTCCTGCAGCGGAAATTACGCGTCGGCTACAACCGCGCCGCCCGCATGATCGAGCGGATGGAGCGCGAGGGGATCGTCGGTCCCGCCGACGGCGCGAAGCCGCGCGAAGTGCTCATCCGGCCAGTAGGCGAGATGCCCGACGGCGCCGCGTGACGTCTTGACCGCGGATCCACCGGATCGGTACAAGACGACCGCGCCAACGAACCCGAACGTTGGTGCCGGCCTGCAGCCCAGCAGCGCCGAACGAGAAGGACCGTTCCGAATGGCGACTGGTACCGTGAAGTGGTTCAACGACACGAAGGGGTTCGGCTTCATCACCCAGGATGGAGGCGGAGACGACGTCTTCTGTCATCACACCGCCATCAAGATGGATGGCTTCCGCTCGCTCGCGGAAGGGGAGAAGGTCGAGTTCGAGGTCGTGAAGGGGCCGAAGGGGTTGCAGGCGCAGAACGTCCGCAAGGCCGGAACCTAGAAAGTCGAAACCACGAGCGGGGGCCCGGGCCGTTCGCGGCTTCGGGCCTCCGGCGCTTCGGATCGGCAAGCGCGTCGCGGCCGTACTCTCGTTCAGATCGGAGCCGCGGCGACGGTTTCGGCGGCCGGAGCGAGCGCGTTCGCCCGCTCCTGCACGTCGACGATGGTCAGCGTCTCGTCGCGTCCGTCGATGCGGCAGGAGACGGTTACCCCATCGACATCGATGGCGAGCGTCCGGGCACCGCCAGCGGGGGCGAGTCCCGATCCGTCCCAGGTGGAAGCCTCCAGAAGATCGGCGAGGTGTCTCCCGATTCCCTGTACCACGTGGGGCAAGAGCGTCCTCAGCCGCCGCGCGGCGGCGGGCTCTACCACGAGTCGATAATCCATGGCCGGGAACGCTACGCGACGGTCCCGTATGAAGGAAAGCCTTGACCTACAAAACTGTCCATTGCTGCGCGATCGGGCCTCCGCCGGGTGGTCAGGATTCCGACGTGCGCGCGGGAGGCAATCGCAAGGGCGGCCTCGCCGGCGGATCGATGAAGCTCGAAGGAAGCAGGTTGAACGGAAGGAGCTTCAGGAGTACCGGCAAGAGGAGCATCCCGCCCGGCGCCGCGAACACCGCCAGTGCCGGGATGGCCTTCGCGAGGTCGATGAGCTGCTCCCGCACCTTTCCCTTTTCTTCGGAGGTGAGGGTGTTGCCCGCGCTCGCCTTGGCGAGGAGCTGCGCGAGCTCGCCGGTCTCGCGGATCTCCTGCAGGATGCGGTCGAGGTTGTCGACGACCAGCGCGGAGAGGCGCGTCGTGAAAGCGTGGGGCAGCCCTTCCGGGACCTCCGCGTGCTGCAAGGCGACGAAAGCGTCGCCGTTCTTGCGATAGAACTCGTCGGCCTGGATCTGGAGGAGCGAGACCTCCTGCGGGTCCATGCCGAGGGCGGCGGCGAGGCGTCCGACGAAGTTCACCTCTCCCTTGTCGAAGTGTCGATCGACCAGAGCGGCGAGGAGCACGTGCTCGATCGCGAAACGCCGCAGCGACGGCGAAGCGATCCCGTGCGCCACCGCCTCCGGCGAGGGGACGCTTTCCAGCGCCCGCCGGAGCAGGCGGTTCTCTCGCGCGGGAAGCCGCTGGGCCCGCAGGACCTGATCCATCCCGCGCCACATGGCGGGGGCAGGGGTGCCGGCGGCAGCGTTTGGCGGGGAAGGAGGAGGCTCTTGCGCGCCCGAAGACACCTGGGCGGCGGAGAGTCCCGCGAGCGCTTCGACCAGGATCACGCGCCAGCGGAGCGCGCCGTTCTCGATCAGCCTCGCCGCGGCCAGGGAAAGGCGGCGATGCGCGAAGGAGACGAGGGCGAGGGTGCCGCACGCGCGCGCCTCGATGGCGCACAGCCCGTTGTGGAGCGGGAGACCCGCGAACGGACCGCCCAGCGCGAGATACCGCCGGGAAAGCCGCGCCGCGACGCGACCCGCGATCCGGGTGGTGAGTACGTCGGGAGCGGCGGCAGGATCCATGAACAGAGGCCGCGCGGCCCGTGCGTGGCCCGCGACCGAGGCGAGCACCGCGAGGAGCTGGTTGCGCCGGGCGGCGACGGAGCCGGTCTTGCGGAGGTCCTCGGGCGCGAAGCCGGGCGCGTACGACAGCGCCGCCGCCTCGGTGCAGAGGCGGACGATGCCGGCGACGAAATGAGCAAACGCCCGCTCGCCGGGGCGCGCATTCGCCGCCAGCTCGACGGCGGGATCGACCGCACCGGTTCCGTACGAGAGGCCAGACGTTCTCAGCAGCGTCTCGAGGCGATCGCGTCCTTGCGCCGCGTCGAGGCGCCGCGTGACCGTGATTTGCGGCCGCGCCGCGACGGCTCCGACCACCGCGAGGAGCCACTCGGTGCTGCCGACCGGCAACTCCATCTGCCGGCTCTGGTGAAAAAGGGAGGCGATGGGCTCAGCTCCTGGGCGCGGATTGTAGCAGATGCCGCCGGCCTCTCCGCGACCCCGAAACTGCCCGAAGTACGCTTACTTGACCGCCTTGACGCGCTGCCTCTTCTCGTCGAGCTCCACAGGCGCGGGAACTGCCGGCGGCACTCGTATGACGCCGAACTTCTCGTACAGGCGCGCCTCGACGTCCTTGAGCATCTCCGGGTGCAGCTTGAGGAAGTCGCGGGCGTTTTCCCGGCCCTGCCCGATCCGCTCGCCCCCGTAGCTGAACCAGGCGCCGCTCTTCTCGACGATGTTGTTCTCGACGGCGAGATCGAGGAGATCGCCTTCGCGCGAGATCCCCTGCCCGTAGAGGATGTCGAACTCCACCTCCCGGAAAGGCGGCGCGACCTTGTTCTTCACCACCTTCACCCGCGTGCGCGAGCCGATCACCGTGTCGCCGTCCTTGATGGCTCCGATCCGGCGGATGTCGAGCCGCTGCGAGGCGTAGAACTTGAGGGCGTTGCCGCCCGTAGTGGTTTCCGGGTTGCCGAACATGACCCCGATCTTCATCCGGATCTGGTTGATGAAGACGACCGTGGTCTGCGACTTGGAGATGGTGGCGGTGAGCTTGCGCAGCGCCTGCGACATGAGCCGCGCCTGCAGGCCCATGTGCTGGTCGCCCATCTCCCCTTCGAGCTCGGCGCGGGGAACCAGCGCGGCGACGGAGTCGATGACGATGACGTCGATGGCGCCGGAGCGGACCAGCATCTCGCAGATCTCCAGGGCCTGCTCGCCGGTGTCGGGCTGCGAGATGAGGAGGTCCTCGGTGCGCACGCCGAGCTTTCTGGCGTAGCCGACGTCGAGCGCGTGCTCGGCGTCGATGAAGGCGGCGACCCCGCCCGCCTTCTGCGCCTCGGCGACGACGTGGAGGGTGAGCGTCGTCTTGCCCGACGATTCCGGCCCGTAGATCTCGACGATCCGTCCCCGCGGAACGCCGCCGACGCCGAGCGCGAGATCGAGCGAGATGCTCCCGGTGGAGATCGCGGCGATGTCCTCGATGGGGGCCTCGCCCTCGCCGAGCCGCATCACCGAGCCTTTTCCGAACTGCTTTTCGATGGCCGATACGGCCAGCTCGATCGCCTTCTCCTTCTCCGGATTTCCCACTAGCCCTCCTCGGTATGCTGCGCCTTCGGCTTCCGCCCGTCGCCGGCAAGGCCCGCTCCGGGTGGTGCGGCGATCACTGGACGCTTGTACAGAACCCGGTGGATCGCCGCAAGCCGTGTCACCCGGGCGGATCGAGGAGTACCAGCACCCTCCGACATCGCCCCGCCGGAGGGTGCTGGCCAGCGTTTCGGCCGCGCTACTTCGCGAGCCTCAATGCGGCGCGACGATTCCCAGAAGCTCGACGGTGAAGACGAGGGTCGCTCCGCCCGGGATGCTCGAACGGCCACCGTCGCCGTACGCGATGTCGGAGGGGCAGACGAGCTGCGCCTTCTCGCCGACCTTCATCTTCTGGAGCCCCTCCGTCCAGCACTTGATTACCCCGTGGAGCGGAAACTGCGCCGGCATGCTTCGCTTGTACGAGCTGTCGAAGACCTTGCCGTCGACGAACCTACCCTCATAGTGCACGCGGACGGTGTCCATCTCCTTCGGCATGGCCCCCGCCCCGGGCCTGATCGTCCGGAGGACGAGACCGGAAGGAAGCCGCTTCGCGCCCGGCTCCTTCGCCGCCTTGTCGGCGAATTCCTTGCCTTTTGCTTTTTCCGCCTCGGCCGGGTTCTGAGCGGCGCCCGCGTTGCCGGTCTTCTGCGCCGGCGCGGCGATGGGGGCGAGGACCAAGGCGAGGAGGACGATCCGGAACATGCGAAATCCTTTCACTTCGGAGGGGCCTTCGGAGCGGACTGCTGCGCCGAGGTGCCGCCTTCGATCTCGAGGAGCTCGACCTTGAACACGAGCGTCGAGCCGGGCGGGATGCTCGGCCGGCCCATGTCGCCGTAGGCGATGTCGGAGGGACAGACGAGCTGGGCCTCCTCGCCCACCTTCATCTTCGAGACCCCTTCGGTCCAGCACTTGATGACGCCGTTGAGGGGGAACTCGGCCGGCTGGCCCCGCTTGTACGAGCTGTCGAAGACGGTGCCGTCGACGAGCTTGCCCTCGTAGTTCACCTTCACCTTGTCCGTTTCCTTCGGCATCGGTCCGTTTCCGGGCTTCACCGTCTTCTTGACGAGACCGGAAGGAAACTTCTCCGCGCCGGGCTCCTTCGCCAGCTTGTCGGCGAACGCCTTCCCCTTTTCCTTGTTGGGGCCGGCCGTCTTCGCCGCGACCTCCTGGGATCGGTGCTGGGCGAACTCGGAGATCTGCTGCTGCCGCTCGCGCGGATCGACCTTGGCCTTGGTGCCGACCTTGGCGTCGCTGAACCCCTGGTCGACGAGCTTCATCTGCGCCTTGGTGAGCTGCAGCGAGTGGAGCCGCTCGCCGAGGACGTACCCGATCGCGTAGAGCGTCTTCTCCTCCTCGGTCTTCTGGGCGGAGGCCGCGAACGGCGCGAGCACGAGCACTGCGAGGATGATCCGTACCATTGCACGTCCTTTCGTCGCGCGAGGCGCCCCGCGCGAGGGGCGCACTCTAGGCCGAAGCCCTTGCGCCGTCAGTGGAAAAATCGGTGTCCTAGTCGATGGATTGCGCCGTCACCGCGATGAGGAGCATGCCCTCGTCCGGACGCTCGGGAGCGAGGCGCATTCCGCCGACGAAAATCGTTCCGCCGCGCTGGATGCTGTAGTCGGTGTGCAGCTTGCGGCTCTGGGACGGATGCTCGCCGAGAAGCTCGAGGTGGACCTTGATGCGTCCGTCTCCGCCCATCTGCTGCGGCTCGACCTGCAGGGTTCGCGACCCGGGAAGAGCGACCTGGGCCTGCTTCTTCCAGCCGAGATCGTTCGTCTCCTCGGAGACGAGGCGGAAGTGCTTGAAGCGGAAGTCCTTGGAGAACTCCCGCAGGTTCTGCTCGATGGGAGCGAGCTTGGGATCGGTCGACCCCGGGTCCGGCCCGCTCGTCGCGGAGATGGCGCGGACGGTGATGCGGCAGCGCCCGGGCGAGGTGCCACCGTCCGCCGGTACGGCCTGGGCGGCGACCAGGACCAGCATCGCCCCGAGCCGGAAGCTCACTGCTGCACCTGCGCGGGCTCGTCGTCGTCGACCCAGATCGTAGTCGTCGCTCCGTTCTGCAGGACCAATCCTTCGTGGTTCTCGAAATCGATCTCGTCGATGCTGGCAGGCTGCGCCGAAGCCAGTACCACGGGGGCCGTCCGCGAAGGCATGAAGAAGAACGCGAGAGCGAGGCAACCGGCGAGCGCCACTCCGGCGGACGCCGAAAGGATGCCCCGGTGGGCGCCCCACATCTCGAAGCCCCAGACGGAAAGCGGAGGAATGGAGCGGCGCGCAGGCGCGCGATCGATTCGATCGAGCACCGCGTCCGCCACTCCGGTGAAATCGGCTTTCCGCAGGCGCTCTGCGGCGCTCTCGCGCAGCGCTTCTCCCTGCGCGAGCAGGAGAGCCTTGCGGCCGCCGCAGCCCGGGCACTCGGAAAGGTGCTCCTCGAGCCAGACGAGGTCTTCTTCCGGCAGCTCTCCGTCGAGGTACGGGCCGATGAGCGGCACCGATTCCTCGCAACGTCGTTTCATCGGAGGTCCTCCTCCCCTTCGCCCTCTACGTCCTCGTCCTTGGCATCCTCGCCGAGGTATTCGCGGAGCTTGCGCTGCATCTTCAGCCGCGCGTGGAACAGTCTGCTCATCACCGTGCCCTTGCGGATTCCGAGCACCTTGGCGAGCTCTTCATAGCTCAGTCCGTCGAGCTCCCGGAGGAGAAGGATGGCGCGATGGTTCTCCGAAAGACCCTGGAGCGCCTCGTCGATCTTCTCCTTCAGCTCCTCGTTCAACGCCGCCCGCTGCGGACCCGCGAACGCCGCCGACGGAGGGTCCATGTGGGCCTCGATGTCGGCATCGGACTCGTCGATCTCCACCCGCTCCCCGCGGCCCTTCTTGCGCGAGGCGTCCAGGCAGAGGTTCGCGGCGATCCGGTACGTCCAGGTGAAGAACGACGAATCGCCCTTGAACGAAGGCAGGTACCGATGCACCCGGACGAACGTCTCCTGCACGATGTCCATTGCGTCGTCCGGATCCTTCAGCATCGAAACCGCAAGCTGGTAAACCCTTCGCTGGTATCTCTCCACGAGCGCGCGAAAGGCCGCGCGATCTCCGCGCTGCGCCGCGCGGACCAGCGGCTTGTCGTCCGCGGCGTCGAATTTCGCAGTCGCGGCCGGCGTCTTTCTGCTCTCGTTCATGGGACGGGGGCAGAAGAAGCGCTATTCACGGCGGCGGGAAGTATCATGGGAGGGCCCGCTCGTCCCTCCTCTGGACGGGAATCCAGGCGGCGGAGTCGGTGTCTAGACTACATCCACATGCGCCCGTTGCACGCGGACACTAGAAGGGCTTGATCCAGCCACCGCCATGCAGCTACCCCAATCGACCCCGGAAATCCCCGAGCTGGGGGGCCTCTCGTCGCGCCGTGCGGACCTCGCCGAACGCGGGTCTGACGCTCTGCGCAAGGTCTCCGCGCTCCTCTCCCGCGCGCGGCGTCGCGCGCGGCTCCTCGCGCTGCTGCGCGCCGCGGCACTGGCAGGCGCCGCCTTCGTGGTCGCCGGACTTGCGGGCGCCCTCCTGGGGTCGGTCGCTTCCGCGGCGGTGTCGCGAGGAGTCACCGTTGCCGTATTCGGCATCGGACTCGTCGCCGCTGCCGTCTTCCTGGTCCGCACGCCCCTCCAGAAGGGCGCCGGATGGGACGATCGCGCCCTGGCCCGGCTCCTCGCGGGTCCAAGCGAGATCCTCTCCAGCGTCGAGCTCTCCAGCGCGGAGGAGCTACCGGGGGTCTCGCGAGAGCTCCTCGCGCTCCTGCACGTCCGGGCCGCGGCCCAGGCGTCCTCGATCGATCCCCGTCGCGCGCTTCCCTTGCGCCTCGTGGCGGTGCCCGCCGGCGTGCTCGCCCTGTCGCTCGTCGCGCTCCTCGTCTGCGGCCTCGTCGCGCAACGCCGCCTCGCGCTCGGGCTGACCAGGCTGCGCCTCGGCGACGCCGCGGCGCCGGAACCCGAGCCTTCGCCCATCGTCGGGGATCTTTCCGTCACCTACCTTTATCCCGCTTACACCGGGCTCCCCGCGCGGACGGAAGAAGGAACCTCCGGGGACCTGCGCGCGCCCAAGGGCACCGAGGTGCGGCTGTCGGCGCGCGCCGACCGCGACGTCGACTCCGCAGCCGCGATCGTGAACGGCAAACCGGTGAAGCTCCTCGCCCAGGGCCAGGGACATCGGCTCCTTTCGGGCGGCTTCAGCCTTTCCGCTCCCGGCAAGTGGAGCTTCCAGTTCTTCGACCCGAAGGGCCGCGTGATCGCGAAGGGGCCGGAGCGGCCGATCGAGGTCGTCGCCGACGCGGCTCCCCAGGTGTCCATCGAGGATCCGAAGGAGAAGACGCTGGAGGTCGATCCGCAGGGCCGCGTCGTCCTCTCCTGGGCGGCGACCGACGACTACGGGCTCTCCGAGATCGCGCTCCGGTTCCAGCTCGCCGGCGAGAAGGAGAGGCGGGTGGTGCTGCTCACGCCTTCGTCCGCGGCGAAGCGGCTGCGCGGGTCGTATTCGTGGGAGCTCGCGCCCCTGCACCTGCGCCCGGGCGACAAGGTCACCTACGCCGTCGAGGCGAAGGACAACGACGCCGTGGACGGGCCGCAGAAGGGCGCGTCCGCGGTGCAGGTCCTGAAGGTCTTCAGCGCCGCCGAGCACAGCCGCGAATCGCTCCTGCGGGCGCAGGCGCTCTGGGAGCGCCTCGTCGCCGTCACGGCGGACCGCATCGAGGAGCCGCCGCCCCCCTCCGACAAGGACGCGCAAGCGTGGTACTCGCGCACGAGCGCGAAGGACGCGCAGGTCCTCCAGCTCGCCGGCGACTTGCAGCGGGCCGGAACGGACCTGCTCAAGGACAAGCTCACGCCGAAGGCCATCGGCCGTGCCCTGCGCTACGCGGCCTCGGGGCTTTCTCCCGCCGTGCGCCGCACGAGCCTCGCCCGGGCGCCGCTCGCGCGCGGCAGCGAGGCGGGGCCCTCGCCCGTGCGCGCCCTCGATCGCGCGCTCAGGGCGGAGATCGCGGAGGAGGAGAAGGACATCCTCTACCTCGAGGACCTGCTCGATCGGGCACGCATCGACGCGATGCAGGAGCTGGGGAAGGAGCTCGCCGCCTCCCGCCGTGAGCTGGCAAGGCTTGCCGACAAGCTGCGCAAGGCGCCCGACGAGGAGACGAAGCGGGAGGTCCTCGCCGAGGTGGCGCGGCTGCGCGAGCGGATCCAGGACCTGATGCAGCGGATGGCGGAGATGGCGAAAGGGATCCGCGACGAGCACCTCAACCAGGAGGCGATCGAGAACGTGGAGAAGCAGCAGGATCTGCTCTCCCAGCTCTCGGACATCCAGCGCAAGCTCCAGTCGGGCAAGATCGACGACGCCCTGAAGCAGCTCGATCAGCTCGGGCAGAAGCTCGCCGACCTGGAGAAGAACCTCTCGCAGAAAGCGGACGACCAGCAGCGCGGCCAGTACGCCGAGGAGGCGAAGCAGCTCGCGCAGGCGGCGCAGAAGCTGAAGGACCTGGAGGCCCGCGAGCGGCAGCTCGCCCAGCGGACCTCGGAGCTGCGCAAGCGGGCGCAGTCCGCGGCGCAGAAGCGCTTCGATAAAGCCGGTGGGAAGGAGCTGGCGAAGCAGCTTCGCGAGAAGGTCGAGCAGGCGAAGAAGGGGATCAAGGAGATCGACCCCAAGCTCGCCGAGAGGCTGGGCCTCGAGGACGTCCTCGAGACGGCGGATTCCCGGGCGAACGATCTCGGCCGGGCCCTCGATTCGGGAAACTTCGACGAGGCGGCGGAGCTGGCCGAGCGATCGCTCCGCGCCCTGCAGACGTTGCAGGGCCGGCTCTCGATGGAGGAGCAGCTCGCGCAGCGGTATCCCGGGTTCGCTCGCGACCCCGAGGCGGTCAAGCGGGGGATGAAGGGCGCGCAGACGGCGGTGCCGCCGATGCAGGAAGTGTCGCAGGCGCTGCAGCAGATGCTCCCGCGCGACGGGCAGAGCGTCTCGCCGCAGGATCAGGAAGAGTTGCGCAAGCAGGAGCAGGCGCAGCGCGACATCTCCAACGAACTTTCGCAGGCGCGCAAGGACCTGCAGGACGTCGGCAGGCGCGTTCCCATCTTCGGCCCGCAGCACGAGCAGATGCTGCAGGAGGCGCAGGACGGGATGGGCCGGGCGCAGGAGCGGCTCGGGCGCGGCGAGCCGCGCGGGGCGCAGGCCGGCGAGGAGCAGGCGGTCGAGAAGCTTTCGCAGTTCCAGAAGTCGATGGAGCAGATGGCGAAGAAGGGCGGAAAGGGTCAGGGGCAGGGGATGCCGATGCCCTGGGGCGATCCGCAGGGCGACGAGGACGGCGAAGAGGAGGGCAACTCGGACGCCATGCGCCACGACCGGGTGGAGATCCCCGACGCGGAGGCGTCCCGCGGGCCGCAGGAGTTCCGCAAGGAGCTGCTCGACGCGATGAAGCAGCAGGCGCCCGAGAAGTTCAAGGAGCGCGTGAAGCAGTATTACGAGGAGCTCGTCAAGTGACGATGCCCCTCTTGCTGGCAGCGCTCGCCGTCGCGGCGGCGGCCACGCCGGCCCGCGCCAGGCAATCCTCCGATCTTTCCGACAAGATCGAGACCGATCTCGAAGCGTGGGACATCGAAGGCGCCCGGCGCGGGCTCGACGCGTTGTTGCAGGACGATCGGAGCTCCGCGGTTGCCGCCTTCTTGCAAGGGAGGGTGCTCTTCGAGCAGGGCGAGTACGACGCCGCCGCCAAGCAGTTCGAGGAGGCGGTGCGGCGCGGCGCTCCTCCGGGGGACGTCGAGATGCATCTGCGGCTCGCACGCGCGACCGCCGAAGAGGTGAAGAGCGACGAGGTCCACGAGAGCGCTCACTTCGTCCTGCGGACGCGGCCGGGGAAGGACGCCCTGCTCGTTCCTTATGCGCTCGAAGGATTGGAGAAGGCCTATGCCGCGCTCACGAAGGACCTGGGAGTCTCGCCGCCGGCGAAGATCCGGGTCGAGGTCTACGAGAGCGCCCAGGCCCTTTCCCGCGTCTCCCCTCTCACCGTCGCGGAGATCAAGGCCTCGGGCACCATCGCGCTCTGCAAGTACAACCGGCTGATGATCACCTCGCCGCGGGCGCTCCTGCGCGGGTACGCCTGGCAGGACACGCTCTCGCACGAGTTCGCCCACTACCTCGTGACGCAGAAGGGACGGAACACGGTCCCCATCTGGCTGCAGGAGGGCCTCGCCAAGTTCCTCGAGACCCGCTGGCGCGGCTCTCCCGGTCTCGCGGTCGACGAGATGTCGCTCGTGCTGTTGCACAAGGCCGCGAAGGACAACAAGCTCATCCCCTTCGCCGCGATGCATCCGTCGATCGCGAAGCTCCCGACCCAGGAGGCGGCGGCGCTCGCCTTCGCGGAGGTGGAGGCCGCCATCCGGCTCCTCTACGTGCGCGGCGGGCAGCAGGCCCTCACCGAGCTGGTGGCGGCGATGGCCTCGGGCGCCGCCGACGAGAAGGCCGTTTCGCTCGCGTACGGGAAGAGCTTCCCGCAGTTCGAGAAGGAGTGGCGCGAGTCGCTCAAGGATCTGCGCAAGGATGCGCAAGCGCAGGCTCCGGGAGCGGCCCGGCCGCTCGAGCGCAAGACTCTCGTCTTCAAGGAGGACGCGAAGGGCGCTGCCAAACAAGGTGGCGAGGCCCCCGGCGAGCGCCCCAATGATCCCGAGGCCAAGCGCAGCGTGCGGCTGGGCGAGATCTTCTATGCGCGCAGGCGCTGGGCCGCCGCGGCGCACGAGTACGGAAAGGCGCGGGCGCGGATGTCGCACGAGATCCCGCAGGTCGCCCGCAGGTACGCGTTCGCACAGGTGCAGCTCGGTCATCTGGGGGAGGCGGAGTCGGCGCTCTCCTCCGCGGCGCAGCGCGATCCGCAGGACGAAGCCGTCCAGGTGCTGTACGCCCACGTCCTGCAGAAGAAAGGCGAGCCGCAGAAGGCAAAGGCCGCCCTCGACGCCGGCATCGCCGTCGATCCGTTCGATCCCGAGCTGCACGACGTCTACCTCCGCGTCGCCAGAGATCTGAAGGACCCCGCCCTCGAGAAGCGCGAAGAGGAGGCGCTCGCCATCGCGCTCGGACGGAAGGTCAAGGCGGTGCCGGGTGGGCTCGAGGGGGCCGAGAAGAGCATGGGCGAGGGACCCGAGGCAGCACCAAAGGAAGGACAGCAATGACCGAGTCGACGGTTCTCCCGGCCGCGGGAGCGGGCGTGCGCGAAGGCGTCTCCCGCGCTTCCGACGAGGAGCTCATCCAGGAGCTGGGCCGGGCGCGGACGCGCATCCGCACCGAGATAGCGAAGCGCGTCGTCGGGCAGGACGCCGTCATCGATCAGCTTCTCGTCGCGCTCTTCTCCCGCGGCCACTGCCTGTTCGTCGGCGTGCCGGGGCTCGCGAAGACGCTCCTCATCTCCACCCTGGCGGAGGCGCTCAGCCTCTCCTTCAACCGGATCCAGTTCACCCCGGATCTCATGCCCTCGGACATCACCGGGACCGACGTGCTGGAGGAGGACCACACCACGGGGCGGCGCGTGTTCCGCTTCGTGCCGGGTCCCGTCTTCGCCAACGTCCTCCTCGCCGACGAGATCAACAGGACGCCGCCGAAGACGCAGGCCGCGCTGCTCCAGGCGATGCAGGAACACCGGGTGACGGCGGGCGGGCGCACCTATCCGCTCGAGGAGCCGTTCCTCGTCTTCGCCACCCAGAACCCGATCGAGCAAGAAGGCACGTATCCCCTTCCGGAGGCGCAGCTCGACCGGTTCATGTTCATGGTCGACGTCTCGTATCCGAGCGCCGAGGAGGAGGTGCAGATCGTCCGCTCGACCACTTCCGGCGCCGTTCCCCAGCTCTCGAAGATCCTCGCTCCGGAGCAGATCCGATCGCTTCAGGAATTGGTGCTGCGCGTCCCGGCGGCGGAGCACGTCATCCGGTACGCGGTGGAGATGGTGCGCAGGACGCGGCCAGGCGACACCGCCGACAAGCAGGTCAAGGACCATGTCTCGTGGGGCGCCGGGCCGAGGGCGTCGCAGGCGCTCATCCTCGGCGCCAAGGCAAAGGCGGCGCTCGACGGCCGGCCGGCTGCGACGGTCGAGGACGTGCGCGCGCTGGCCGAGCCGGTGCTGCGCCATCGCGTCCTCACCAACTTCCACGCGGAGGCGGAGGGGATCGATTCCCGCGCCGTCATCGCCCAGCTGCTGCGCGACCAGCGCGCATGACCCTCGATCCAGCGCTGCTCGCCCGGCTCGGCCCCCTCCAAGTACGGGCGCGCAAGGTGATGGAGGGCGTCCTCACCGGCCTCCACCAGAGCCCGTCTTATGGGCAGTCGGTCGAGTTCGTCGAGCACAAGGAGTACGCGCCCGGCGACGAGATCAAGCACATCGACTGGCGCGCGTATGCGAAGCTCGACAAGTACTACGTGAAGCGCTTCGAGATGGAGACGAACCTCCGGGCGCTCCTCGTCGTCGACGGAAGCGGCTCGATGGCGTACGGCCGCGGCGCGATGACGAAGCTCCAGTACGGCTCGGTCTGCGCGGGAGCGCTCGCGTTCCTGCTCGCGCGCCAGGGGGATCAGGTGGCGCTGCTCGTCGCCGGCGATCCCGATCCGGCGAGCACGGAGCGGCTGCCGTCCGGCGTGCGCGCCTTTCTTCCCTTCGGCTCCTCGAGCGCGCACGTCCAGGAGGTCCTGCGCAGGCTCGACGGCGCTGCCGGACGCGGCCCGACCGATCTCGCCGGAGCGCTCGATTTCGCCGCCGAGAAGGTAGGGCGCCGCGGCCTGGTCGTCGTGGCGAGCGATCTGTTCGACGCGACCGAACGCGCCGTCCCTGCCCTGAAGATGCTGCGCGGTCGCCGCCACGACGTGCTGGTCCTCCACCTCCTCGATCGGGAAGAGCTGGACTTCCCCTTCGACGATCCCACTCGCTTCCTCAGCATGGAGGACGAGCGCCAGATCGACGCGCAGCCGCGGCAGATCCGGCAGAGCTATCTCGCCGAGCTTTCCCGGTTTCTCGATACGACCAGGAAGGAGCTCACCCGGGCCGACGTCGACTACGTGCAGGTCCCGACCGATCGCGCGCCGGATCGCGTGCTTCTGGAGTTGCTCTCGCGGCGCGAAGGGTCGGCGTGATGGGGCGTCTCGTCTTCGCCAATCCGGCCTACCTGTGGGGGCTCGCCGCCCTCTCGGTGCCGATCCTCGTCCATCTCTTCAACCGGCGAAGGCCGCGGCCGCTCGCCTTCGGCGCCATCGAGTTCGTGCTTCGATCGCAGCGGCAGAAATCGCGCCGCCTGCGCCTGCGGCAGATCCTGCTCCTCGCCATGCGGTGCCTGCTCGTCGCGGGCGTGGCGCTCGCCCTCGCCCGTCCGTCCCTCGAACCGAAGGGCACGGCGGCTGCCGTCGCCCGCGGACCCCAGGCTACCGCGCTGGTCATCGATGGCTCGTTGTCGATGCACTACCGGCGCGGCTCCCAGACGCTCTTCGCGCGAGCGAAGTCCGAGGCCGCGAACGCGCTTTCCCATCTCGCTCCGGACGAACCTGCCACGGTGGGATTCTGCGCCGGCCCGGGCGGCTTCCCGGGCGGCTCCCTCGCGCCGCCAGGCTTCGATCGCGTTGCCACCCGGCGGTTGATCGAGCAGGCCCAGCCGGCGTACCTCGGAAGCGATCTCACCGCCTGCCTCGCGGCCGCGGCGCGGGCGCTCGGAGAGAGCCCGGTCGCGGGAAAGCGGATCATCGCCTTCACCGATCTCGCGGCGCATTCCATCCGGCTCGACGCGCCGCCGCCGGTCGTGCCGCCGCCGCCCGGCAGCCCCCCGAACGCCGCTCCCGTTCGTCCCAACATCGTCGTCGTGGATGCCGCCCAGGAGCACGAGCTGCCCAATGTCGGCCTGGTCGCGACCGCGATCCAGCCGGCCCCGTCGCTCGGTGCCCGCGGGTACGAGGTAGTGGCGACGATCGCGAACTACTCCGCCCAGCCGGTCAATGCGCTTCCGGTCTCGCTGCGCATCGGCAATCAGGTGGTCGCCAAGGGATTCGTCGACGTTCCGGCCCGCGGCTCGGCGAAGAAGACGCTCGGTGCCGCCCTGCCCGCGGGGCCGGTCCAGGGTCGAGTCGAGATCGCCCGCTCCGAGGAGGAGGGCCTCGACGAGGACGACGTACAGGATTTCACGCTCCAGGTGCCCCGCGATCTCAAGGTCCTGGTGGTGGACGGCTCGCCCTCTTCGCTGCGGACTCGCGACGAGGCGTTCTTCGTCGAGACGGCGCTCGCCCCGGCGCGGACGGGTGGGCGCATCGCGCCGACGCTCCTCGACGCCGACGCGGCGCTGAATGCGAGCCTCGAGGGCTACGACGTGATCCTGCTTCTCGACGTGATCGCGCCTCCGAAAGCGTTCGTCGAACGGCTCCGGCAGCAGGTGACGAAGAAAGGGGTCGGGCTCTTCATTTCGCTCGGCGATCACGTGGACCCCGACGCTTATGACGAGGCGTTCGGCGACCTGCTCCCGCGCCCGTTGCACGTCATCAAGACGGCGGCGGAACCAGGCGGCGGGTCCGATCAGGCGGCGGCGCGTTTCGGAGTGGTGGAATGGCACGACCCGCTCTTCGGCATCTTCTCGGCGGCGGACCGGGAGGGTCTCCTCGCCGCGCGCACCTTCAAGTACGCCCTCCTAAAACCCGACGCCACCGGCGCTTCGCGCACCCTGCTCTCGTACGACGACGGCGCCCCGGCGCTCGTCGAATCGCATCTCGGACAGGGACGGATCCTGCTCTATACGAGCACCGTCTCGCACGGCTGGACGGATTGGCCCGTCCGGGTGAGCTTCCTTCCCGTCCTGCAACAGGCGGTGAGCTGGCTCGGCGGATCGCTCGAGGAGAAGGCCTCCCCGCCCGCAAGTGTCGGCGACGAGAGGATGCTCGTCCCTCCGGCTGGAACGAGGATCGCGGCGGTTCGCGGCCCGGACGGCGCGGCGCTCTCGCTGCGGCGCGAGCCGGGATCGGAAGTCGCCGGCGCGCCGGTTGCGGCTCCCGGCCTGTACCGCGTCGAGGTGCAGCCGGAGAGGGGACCCATCCGCGAGGAGCCGGGTCTCGAGTTCGTCGGACGGCTCGACCCGAGGGAGAGCGATCTGCGGCGGGTGGCCGAGGACGAGCTGATGGCACAGCTGGGCGGTTCCGGCAGCGCGCAGGTCGCTTCCAGCGCCCTCGCGGCGGAGGGGATTCGCGGGACGCCGCTCTGGAGCGGGCTCTTGCTCCTCGGCGTCCTCGCGATCCTCGGCGAGGGCGCGCTCACCCGCCGGTAGGGCCCGGCCTCAGGCGACGCGCCATTCGGTCGGATCGCGGGGGCGTTCGGCGGCCGCGGTCGCGGTCGCGGTGCTCGCCAGGAGCGTCTCCAGGAATGCGCGGTTCTCCGGGGTAGCGCAGGCCCGTGCCGCCGCCTCGGGACGGATCGCGGACGAGGGGCGGGCGAACCGCTGCAGCTTCGCCATCCGCTCGGCCGCCTCGGCCAGCCGCTCGCGGGGAAGCGGACCTGCCCTGGCGCCGCGCGCGATGCCGTCGATCGCCTGGTGCTGGAGCGCGAGGGTATGGCAGACGAGCACCCCGTCGCACCCGGCCGAGATGGCTAGCTCCGCGCCGTCCACGACGCCGTAGGTGTCGGCGATCGCCTTCATCTCGAGATCGTCCGAGATGCACGCACCGTGGTAGCCGACATCGCGCCGCAAAATCTGCAGGGAGAGCGGCGAGAGGGTGGCGGGGAGCCGATCGAACGCCTCGAAACGGACGTGCGCCGTCATCACGGAGGCGAGGCCGGCGCGGGCCGCGGCCACGAAGGGCACCAACTCCACCTGCCAGAGCCGGTCCCGATCGTGGGCGAGGCGGGGAAGCACCTTGTGCGAATCCTGCGAAGTGTCTCCGTGCCCGGGGAAGTGCTTGGCGCAGCTCGCCACCGAG
>JBJMQD010000021.1:0-14141 GCA_045802855.1 Myxococcales bacterium
CGCCCGACGCTGCTTTCGCGCCGGCGCCGCATCCTCGACTGGCTGGGATCGCACGTCCTCCGATTGAACGCCGAGTGGCCCGAGATCGAGGCGAAGTCGGCGCTGCGCGACGAGGAGAGGCAGGCCCTCGCGACCCTCGCCGAGCCACGCTCCTTCACCGAGTTCGCCCGCGGCTGCCGCTTGCCGAAGGAGCGGGTCGAGGCGCTGATCGCCGCTTTGCTGCTTTGCGGCGGCGTCGATGCCGGTGAGCCCACCAGCAAACAGGAACACGCCGCGCCGCCTCCGGCGCGGTCCAAGCCGGGTCCTCCGGTCGGGCTGACGGAGCTGGATCTGGATCTTCCGGAAGCGGACGAGCCGCTCGAGCTCGACTTCAACGACAGGCCTACCGCCCGCTTCGATCCGATGGAGGAGCAGGCTGAAGGTCCGATCCGGACCCCCGTCGCCGCAAGTCCGATCCGGACTCCCATTGGCGCGCCCCGCCTTCCGACTCCCGTCGCAGCGCCCCCGGCACCCGCCCGGATTCCGACACCGGTCCCGACACCGACCCAGGTCATGGCGATTCCCACCCCGGTTCCGACCGGTAGGGAAGCGATCGACGCTCCTCTGGATCCGGAGCTTCCTCCGGATCCGCAGGCCGACGACAGGGCGCGGGACCTGCGCCGCAAGATGCGCGAGCGAGGGATGCGCAACCTCGGCGTGGTCATGAATCGCGAAGTCGAAGGTGGGACCCGCGTCTCGACGCCGAAGGCGTCGACCCCCGTGAACCCGTACGCCATGGACGCCGAGACCCGGTCGTTCATCGACGAAGTGCGGATCCGCGCCGCGCGGCTCGACCGGTCGAACGCTTACGAGCGGCTCAGCATCTCGCCGTCGGCGTCGCAAGAGCACATCCGGCAAGCGTACATCACGGCCGCCAAGCGATTCCATCCCGACCGAGCGGCCGGGAATCCGGCGCTCGCGGCGATGCTGCCGCAGCTGCAGGCGCTCTTCGCGGCCCTGAAGGAGGCGCACGATCACATCTCCACGCCAGAGGCGCGCAAGGCGTACGACGAGCGCATCCGGGGCGCTTCCGCCAAGTCCGCGGGGTCGCGGAAGGAGGAGGCCGCTCTGGCCCTGAAGATGGGCGACGTGCTGTTCAAGAAGCGCGACTTCGAGGCCGCCATCGTGAAGCTGCGGCGGGCTGTCGAGCTCGACCCGACGGGCGACTCGCTCGCGGCGCTCGCCTGGGCGCTCACGAACGATCCCAAGTCGCCCCCCGCGGCCAAAGAAGAGGCGCTGGCGCTCATCCCGAAGGCCTTGCGCTCGGAGGGGACGACAGCTCGCACGTACTACGTCGCCGGCGTTCTCTACCGGAGCAAGGATCCGAAGGGATCGGCGGAATGCTTCCGCAAGGCCGTCGAGCTCGATCCGTCGCACGCCGATGCGTCGCTCGAGCTGCGCCTCCTGGAGATGCGGCACGGCAAGCACACTCCCAAGGGAACCGGCGTCCTGTCCGGCATGCTGGGGAAGCGAAAGCCTTGACAACCCGGCTTCGGCCGGTGCTGGTTTCGCCGAGGGGCCTCCCTCCTAACGATGCCCAAGCACAACCTCCTCGTCGCCGACCCGGATCCCCGCAGCCTCCGACTTCTGGAGCTGGCTCTCCGGCGGGCGGGCTTCGGGGTGGCCACGGCCTCGGACGGGGGAGAGGCGCTCCGGCGCATCCAGCGGGCCTCGCCAGGGCTCGTCCTTGCCGACGTGGCGCTGCCCACCCAGGACGGGTTCACGGTCTGCCGCACCGTCCGCGCGAGCGATCGTTTCGGAACGATTCCGATCCTGCTCATGAGCAGCGATCGCGATCCCGATTTGCGAGTCCGGGCCGGCGAAGCAGGCGCAGACGATTTCCTCGAGAAACCGATCCTGGTGAAGGACCTGGTGGAACAGGTCCGCGAGCTGCTGTCGGAGCGGGCGAGCGCAAGCCACGCCGCCCGGTCGCGCGCGACGCCCGCGGCTCTTTCCGGAAGCGTGAGCGACCTCGGGCTCGTCGATCTCTTCAACTCGCTCGAGACCTGGCAGAAGAGCGCCGTCGTCCACTGCGAGGACGGCGAGCGCACGGCCCGCGTCTGGGTGCGAAACGGCCAGGTCGTCGACGCGGAGGTCGAGTCGCTGCAAGGCGAGGCGGCCTTCTATCGCCTCCTCGGGTGGGAGAGCGGCACCTTCCGGGTGGAGTTCGGGCAGCAGTTCCATCGCGCTCCGCGCACCGAGCTTGGCACGCAGGCGCTGCTCCTCGAGGGCATGCGCCGCATCGACGAGGCCGCGAGGCTTTCCGACACGTTGCCGCCGGGGACGGTGCTTGGTGTCGACTTCGACGTGCTCGGGCGGCGTCTCGTGGACCTGCCGGACGAGGTGAACGGGGTGCTCCGGCTGATCGACGGGCGGCGCACGCTGCGGGAGGTGATCGGCGTCTCGCCTCTCGACGATCTGTCGACGCTCGCCATCGCGCAGCGGCTCCTCGCCGACGGCATCGTGCGCAAGGAGGAGCAGCCCGTCGAAGAGGCGAAGAAACCCTCTCTCGAGCAGTGGCTGGGCTCCGAGCCACTCGCGCCGCCCAAGGTCGAGGGCGCATCGCTTGCTGAAACGCCCCCTTCTGCTCCAACACCGGAAGCTCCCGAACCGGTCGCGGAAGTGGCGGAGGAGGTCATTCCGGGTCCTCCGCCTCCCGACCTTCGCATCGCGCATTACGGGCCCGTCGGCGGCGTGCGGCGCGAGCGCCTGCGCGTCGAAAACGAGACCGCCAGGGCCGAGATCGCCGCGGGCCGCCCGGTGCGGCTGACGCGGATCGTGGAGATGCCGCCCGCGCCGGACGGGTCCGACGCCGTCTCCGACGAGACGCGCCACGCATCCGACGCGGTCGGAGACGCGGCGCAGCGGTTCGCGCCGGATTCGGTGATCGCCCGTATCGTTCCGTGGGGCGACCAGCGCTGGCGCACCTGGACTCCCGCGGAGAAGGACGGCGGGATCTCGCCGGTGCCGCAGGAGGAGCGGGCTCTGCCTGCGACGGGCGGAGGCCGAAGGCCGGAGCATCCGGTCGAGGAGGCTGTGCCTCCGTCGCCAGTAGCGGAGGCCAGGAGGCCGGAGCATCCGGTACACGAGGCGCGCCTTCTGGAGCGCGACGCGGCTCCGCGAGTCGAGGCGCCTGCGCGGGTCGCGGCGCCGCAGGGAGCCCCGTCGCCCCTGGTTCGCCACCCCCCGCCGCGTGCGGCGGCTCGTCCAGGCACGCGTTGGGTGGCGCTCGCAGCCGTCGCCTGCATCGGCGCCATCGCGATTGCCTTCGCCATCCGGCCGTGGCGGGGGCCGACCGTCTCCGCGCCCGCCCCGGCGCCCGTCGCCGAGACGCAGCCCGCACCGCAGGCGCCTCCTCCCGTCCAGGCGGATGCCCCTGCGGAACCTGCACCGCAGACCGCTGCACCCGCGCCCCCTTCGCCGGCGGAGGAGTACGCGCGGACACTCCGGGAAGGCGAAGCGCTGCTCAAGCGAGGGAGGTACCGTGCCGCCGCGCAGGAGCTGCGCAAGGCGGTGCAGATCGACGGCAAGTCGGTCCCGGCCCTTCTCGCGCTCGGCGACGCGCTCCTCGAGGCGGACGAGGCGCGCAACGCGCTGCCGCCGTTGCGGCAGGCGGCAGAGCTCGATCCCCGCAGCGCACGCGCACAGCTGCTCCTCGGCACCGCGTACCAGAGCCTCAATCGCAAATCCGACGCGCTCAAGGCGTACCGCCGGTATCTCGAGCTCGACCCGCAGGGCGAATTCGCAGGCGACGTCCGCGCCATCCTGGCGAACCTCGGCCGCCGGCCGTGACGTCATGACGCTATAAGGGCGGAGTGCGGGTCCTCGGGATCGAGACGAGCTGCGACGAGACCGCCGCCGCTGTCGTGGCGGTGGACGATGCCGCGGGCGCGCGGCCCCGCGGCCGCATCTTGAGCGACGTCGTGCACACGCAAACGGCGGTGCACGCGAAGTTCGGCGGCGTCGTGCCGGAGCTTGCCTCGAGGGACCACCTGCAGCGCGGGCTGCCGGTGCTCGACGAGGCCCTTCGCGCGGCCGCGGTCGACCTCCACGATCTCGACGGTATCGCCGTCACCAAGGGTCCCGGGCTCGTCGGCGCGCTGCTGGTCGGCGTGCAGATGGCGAAGTCGCTCTCGGCAGCGACCGGATTGCCGCTCGCGGCGGTGAACCATCTCGAGGGTCATCTGCTCGCCGTCCTGCTCGACGAAACGGCTCCCTCACCGCCGTGGCTCGCGCTCGTCGTCTCGGGCGGGCATACGAGCCTTTACGATGTCCGCGAGGTCGGGCGGTATCGGTGCCTCGGCCATACCCTCGACGACGCCGCGGGCGAGGCTTTCGACAAGGTGGCGAAGCTCCTCGGGCTGCCCTATCCCGGAGGAGCGCAGATCGATCGGCTGGCCCGGGACGGCGATCCGCGGGCGATCGCCTTTCCCCGCGGCCTTTCCAAGCGGCCGCGCGAAGAATTCGATTTCTCGTTCAGCGGACTGAAGACGTCGGTCCTGCATCACCTGCGCGAGCGGGGCGGGATCCCGCAGGGGCAGGAGCTTTCGGATCTGTGCGCCTCGTTCCAGGAGGCGGTCTGTGACGCCCTCACGCTCCGGGCGGTGCGAGCGGCCAGGGCGTCCCGCCTGTCGACGCTCGTCGTCTGCGGCGGCGTGGCGGCGAATTCGCGCCTGCGCTCCCTCGCGCGCGAGCGATGCGCCGCCGAGGGGATCGCGGTGCGCCTGCCGGCGCCCCGGCTGTGCACGGACAACGGAGCGATGATCGCGCTCGCGGGGGCGGTGCGGCTCGCGCGGGGCGAGCGTGCTCCGGCCGATCTTGCCGCCGATCCGGGATGGCGGCTGTGAAGCGGCCGGCGGAGCTGCTCCGCGCCCACGGCCTTCGGCCGAAGAAGGAGTGGGGCCAGAACTTCCTCGGCGATCCCCGCATCCTGGACTCCCTCGCGGCGCTGGCGTCGGTAGGGTCCGCCGATACCGTCGTCGAGCTCGGGGCGGGGCTTGGCCACCTGACGCGGGCGCTCCTCGCCACCGGCGCTCGGGTCGTCGCCGTCGAGCGCGATCGCGAGCTCGCGCCGATCCTCCGGGCCGAGCTGCCGGAGGCGGAGGTGGTGGAAGCGGACGCGAAGTCGTTCGATCTGTCGTCCGTCGCGGCGGGCGGGAAGGTGGTCGTCTGCGGAAATCTGCCGTATCATCTCAGCTCGTCGATCCTCTTCCACCTGCTCGACCAGCGGCGATTCGTGCGCCGCGCGGTCCTGCTCCTCCAGCGGGAGGTGGCGGAGCGGATCGCCGCCGAGCCGGGAGGGCGCGACTACGGAGTCCTTTCGGTCCTCGTGCAGCAGGCCGCGGATGCGCACCTCGGGCTGGCGGTGGACCGGCACGCGTTCACGCCGCCGCCGGAGGTCGACTCGAGCGCGCTGGTGATCGACTTCCTCGCAGAGCCGCGTGCGGAAGTGCGGGACGAGGGGCGGTTCCGTACGCTGGTGAAAGCCGCCTTCGCCCAGCGGCGCAAGACGCTGTGGAACTCCGTTTCGTCGATGGAAGGAGCGCGCGCCGCCCTGGAGCGCGCCGGGATCGATCCGCGGCGACGGGCGGAGACGCTCTCCGTCGCGGAGTTCGCAGCCATCGAGCGGGCGCTCTAGCCCTTTTGCGTCTGCGTCCGGAGGTGGAAGCTCTTCCGGCGCGTGACGCTCAAGAACCCGTAGCGCGAGAGCGAGTTGCCCTTGCCGCTGTCCTTGACCCCGGTCCAGGGAAGCTGCGGGTCGAGATAGTCGCAGCGGTTCATGAAGAAGGTACCCGTCTCGATCTGCGATCCGACCCGGAAGGCGCGCTCCTGATCCCGGGTCCAGATCGACGCGGTGAGGCCGTACGGCGAGTCGTTCATCAGCCGGACAGCCTCGTCGTCGTCCGCGACGCTCGCGACACCCAGGATGGGGCCGAACGACTCCTCGACCATCAGGCCGTGCATCTTGTGGCTCGCGTCGGCGACGAGGCACGGATCGAAGAAGCGGCCCTTCCCGTCTACCGCTGTCGCCTTGCCGCCGCACAGCACACGGCCCCCCTTGCCGCGGGCTTCCTCTACCTGCGCCGCAAGCTTCGAAGGCGCGTCGGGCTGCGCCATCGGTCCCAGAGTGGTCGCGGCGTCGAGGGGATCACCCATCTTCAGCTGCTTGCGCATCTCGGCGAGGGCGCCCTCGAGGAACCGATCGTAGACGGAGGCATGGACGTAGACGCGCTCGATTCCGCAGCAGCTCTGTCCGGCGTTGTAGAACGCGCCGTCGACGAGGTTCTCGATCGCGTAGGACAGGTCGGCGTCCGGGGCGACGTAGGCGGGGTCCTTGCCGCCCAGCTCGAGGCCGACGTCGATGAAGCGCGAGGCAGCGACGGCGCGATAGACCTCGCGGCCGCCGCGCACGCTGCCGGTGAAGCTCACGTACCCGATCTCCGGACGCGCGATCATCTTCGCGACGACGTCGTGGTCGGCATGGATCGCCTGCACGAGCCCTTCCGGAGCGCCCGCCTCGGTGAAGGCGCGCTCGAAGGCCTCGCCGCAGAGCGCCGTGCGGGTGGCGTGCTTGACGAGCACGGCGTCTCCGGCCAGCACGGCCGGGACGACGACGTTCACCGTGATGAGGAGCGGATAGTTCCAGGCGCTGATGTCGAGCACGACGCCGACGGGCTCGTGACGGATGAAGCGCGTGAAACCGGGGATGGGGGCAAGCGGCTCGTCGCGCAGCGCCTCGGGCGCGAGAGCGATCATGGCGCGGGCGCGGGCGAGACAGGTGCGGACCTCGCCCTTCGCCTGGGCGAGCGGCTTTCCCATCTGCAGCGTGATCTCGCGGGCGATGCGATCGGAAGCCGCCTCGAAGGCCGCGCAGAACCTGTTGCAGAGCGCGATGCGCTCGTCGATCCCGGTCCGCGCCCACGTCCGCTGGGCTCGCGCCGCCCGCGAGAGCGCGCCTTCGAGCTCGTTCCCGGAAAGATAGCGGCGCTCCGCGACGACCTCGCCGGTGTAGGGATTGTCGATCTGGAAGCGGTCCGCCATGGAAAACCTCCCGGGCCGATGATGCGTCCGGTCGTCGCCTCGCGCAAAGCGTGCGCGAACGTCGACCAGGCGACATCGGTTCGCATATGCTCCGCGCCCCCATGCACCGCTACATCGTGGTCGAAGGACCCATCGGGGTGGGCAAGACGACGCTCGCCCGGGCTCTCTGCAAGCGATACGGCGCGCGCGGCCTTTACGAGATCGTCGAGGAGAACCCCTTCCTGGCGAGCTTCTACAAGGACCGCGCCCGCTACGCGTTCCAGACGCAGCTCTTCTTCCTGCTCTCCCGCTTCAAGCAGCAGCAGGAGCTGTTCCAGCCCGGGCTCTTCGAGTCGATGACGGTGAGCGACTACCTGTTCGCGAAGGACCGGATCTTCGCCTCTCTGACCCTCGACCCGAACGAGCTCGGCCTCTACGAGCGCGTCTACGAGCACCTCGGCCCGCGCGTCGTGCGGCCGGACCTCGTCGTCTACCTGCAGGCCCGCCTGGAAGTGCTCCTCGCCCGCATCAAGAAGCGCGGCCGCGACTTCGAGCGGAAGCTCGACCCCGACTATCTCGCAGAGCTTTCGCGGACGTACGGCGAGTTCTTCCACCGCTGGGACGACACGCCTTTGTTGGTAGTCAACACGAGCGACGTGGATTACGCCGAGAACGAGGGCGCCCTCGACGACCTCGTCCGGGCCATCGAGGGGTGCCGCGCGGGAACGACGTACTACCAGCCCCTCGGAACTCGCACTTGAGGACGCGCCGCGGCGTGCTATCCTTCTTGTCAGGCTGGTGTGCCCAGAGGCGGGCCGTCCGGCGCTGAACCTTTCAGAGGTCGGCGACCGGAGGACGGCATCGCGGAAGGGACGGCCCCACATCCTACGGAGGTGAACCTTGAAGAAGGTCACCATCAATTCGCTGCAGAAGATGAAGCAGGCGGGCGAGCGGATCACCATGCTCACCGCCTACGACGCTACCTTCGCCCGGCTCCTGGACAAGGCGGAGATCGACGTCCTCCTCGTCGGCGACTCGCTCGGGATGGTCGCGCAGGGGCAGAAGACGACCCTGCACGTGACGATGGACCAGATGGTCTATCACTGCGCCAACGTCGCTCGCGGCGTCTCGCGGGCGCACCTCGTCGGGGACATGCCGTTTGGTAGCTACCAGGCGGGCGCGGACGAGGCGGTGCGCAACGCGGTCCGGATCGTCTCGGAAGGCTCGATGGAAGCCGTCAAGCTCGAGGGCGGCGCCGAGCATGCGGAGGTGATCGACCGGATCACCCGCGCGGGTATCCCGGTGATGGGCCACATCGGCCTCACCCCGCAGTCGGTGCACAAGCTCGGCGGCTACGTCGTCCAGGGCCGGGGCGAGGACAAGGCCAAGAAGCTCGTCGCGGACGCCAAGGCGCTCGAGGAGGCCGGGTGCTATTCGCTCGTCCTGGAGCTGATTCCGGCGGCGCTCGCGGCGGAGATCACCGCCGCCGTGAGCATTCCGACCATCGGAATCGGCGCGGGCGCGGGCTGCGACGGCCAGGTCCTCGTCTGCTACGACATGCTCGGCATGGACGATTCCTTCCAGCCACGCTTCGTGAAGCGCTTCGCGGAGCTGGGGAAGGCGATCACGAGCGCGGCGGCGGAGTACCGCAGCGAGGTGCGCTCAGGCGTGTTCCCCGGCGCGGCCCACAGCTTCGAGGATCGCACGCCGGCGCCGCTCGCGAAGCAGGCGGCTTCCGAGGACCGCCCGCACAAGCTGTACTCGGTTCCGGGCGGGGACTAGCCGCAGGCGCGCGGTATGCGCGCGCCAGGCTGTCCAGCGAAGCGCGCTCGGGGACGCAAGCGAGTCGGACTAGCGCCGCTTTGCCTCCTTGAGCTTCTGGTGCGGGGCTGCCTGCGCGGGCAGGCCCCACGCCTGCAGAAGCTTCTTCAGTTGCGAGAGAGAAGGGGCGACGTGGAGCTCTCCCGCGGCGTCGAGCGTCGGCGTTTCCAGCTTCCGTCCGGCTAGCCGTTTCTCCAGGCGGGTCCGGTCAGCGGCGTTCTCTTCCAGATTCACAAGCCGGAAATCGGCCCCGCGCCCCACCAGGAACGAGACCGTTCCCATGGAGAAGGCGCAGCTCGGGGAATAGTAGAGCCGTAGCTCGCGCATGCGGCAAACGCTAGGACCGGCGGCGGCGAGCGGCAAATGCTAAGCTCCCGGGTCCATGGTTCCCGTGGTCAAGGCTTCCCGCGATTTCCGTCGCGCCTGCCAGGAAGCTCGCGTCGACGGTCCGCTCGCGCTCGTGCCGACGATGGGCTTTCTGCACGAGGGGCACGCGTCGCTCATCCGCGCCGCCCGCAACCTCGCGCCCACGGTGGCGGTGACGATCTTCGTCAACCCGACCCAGTTCGGACCCAACGAAGATCTTTCGCGGTACCCGCGGGACCTCGAGGGCGACCTGCAACGGTGCGGGAGGGCCGGAGCGAGCTTCGTCTTCGCGCCCGATGCGCCGTCCGAGATGTACCCGGCCGGATTCCAGACGTACGTGGAGCCAGGGCCCCTTGCGGGACCGCTCTGCGGCGAGCGTCGTCCCGGGCACTTCCGCGGCGTGTGCACGGTCGTGGCGAAGCTCTTCGCGCTCTCTCGCGCGGACGTGGCGCTGTTCGGGGAGAAGGACTACCAGCAGCTGCAAATCATCCGTCGCATGGCCGCCGACCTGGACATCGGTACCGAAGTGATCGGCAGGCCCATCGTTCGCGAGGCGGACGGGCTCGCGCTCTCCTCGCGCAACGCCTACCTCCTGCCGGAGGAGCGCCCGCGCGCGACGGCGCTGTGGAGATCGATCCTCGCTGTCCGCGAGCGATTCCGCGCCGGTGAGCGCGATCGAGAGGTGCTCGAGGCGCTCGCCCGGGAAACGCTCACGCGCGCAGGGCTGCGCGTCGATTACGCCGAGCTTCGCGATCCCAACGAGCTTCAGCCCGTTTCGCAGGCCGATCCGTCGAGCCGCCTCTTCCTCGCTGCTTTTCTCGCCAAGACCCGGCTCATCGACAACGCCGCCCTGGGCGAGTGATGGCGGAGGAAGCGCGCAAGGCGCCTCACGTGAAGTTGATCGCGAAGAACCGGCGCGCGCTCTACGATTACCACGTCGAAGACAAGGTCGAGGCCGGCATCGCCCTCACCGGCACCGAGGTGAAGAGCCTGCGTGACGGGTCGGTGCAGCTCTCCGATTCGTACGCCATCGGGCAGCGGGGCGAGCTCTTCCTCTTGAATGCGCAGATACCGCCTTACAAGCCTGCCGGACCGCTGCAGAACCACGAGCCCAAGCGGACGCGCAAGCTGCTTCTGCACCGGCGCGAGATCGAACGCCTCCTGGAGAAGCAGGAGAAGGCAGGGTACGCGCTCATTCCGCTGTCGCTCTACTTCAAGGAGGGAAGGGCGAAGGTCGAGATCGGCGTCTGCAAGGGCAAGGCTGCCTTCGACAAGCGGGATGCGATCGCGGAGCGGGACGCGAAGCGCGAGATCGACCGCGCGAAGCGGCGGTAGACATGGACCCCATCGCCGTCGTCACTGGCGCCACCAACGGAATCGGCAAGATCACCGCCCGCGAGCTTGCCAAGAAGGGGTACCGCGTCGTGCTGGTGGCGCGGAACGCCGAGAAGGCGGCACGCACGGCCACCGAGATCGCCGCCGCGGCGCCCGGCGCGCTCGTCGAGACCATCCTCTGCGACATGAGCTCGCAGAAGCAGATCCGGGCGGCGGCCGCGGAGCTCAAGCACCGTCACGATCGGTTGCACGTCCTCGTCAACAACGCGGGCGGCATCTGGATGAAGCGCGAAGTGACCGAGGACGGTCTCGAGCGCACCTTCGCCGTCGACCATCTCGGGTACTTCCTCTTCACGACCTTGCTCCTTCCGCAGTTGCGGCAGGGAGCGCCGTCGCGGGTCGTGAACGTCGCCAGCGAGGCCTCGAAGGTGGGCAAGATCGACTTCGACGACCTGCAAGGCGAGAAGCGGTACAGCCCCGGACGGGCTTACGCGCAGGCGAAGCTCGCGAACATCCTCTTTTCCAGCGAGCTGTCGCGCAGGCTTGTGGGGTCGGGCGTCACTTCCAACGCGCTCCACCCCGGCGCGATCGCGTCCGGATTCGGGCACAACGATCCGGGAATCTTCCGGTTCGTGGTGACGATCGCGCGGCCCTTCCTCATCGGGGAGGAGAAAGGCGCGCGGACATCGATCTACCTGGCCAGCTCTCCCGACGTGGACGGCGTGAGCGGCGGATACTTCGTGAAGTGCCAGCCGCGCCTGCCGCCGCGCAGGGCGCGCGATCCGGAGACGGCGCGCCGCCTCTGGGAGGTCAGCGAGCGCATGTGCGGGATGGCCTGAGAGCTACTGGGTACCGTCAACCCACTTCTGCACGCCGCCGTGGCCGGAGCACGCTCCGGAATGGTTCTCCGCGTAGGACATCGAGCCGTCCTTGCACTGGGCGGTGGGCGAGGTCTTCCCGCTCTTGCTCTTGCGGGTCCGCTCGGGAGGCTTCGCGGACCGGCCGGCCATGCGCGACCAGAATCCGCCCGACTGCGCCGCGTCCGTTCCGTGGTTCTGGCGTTCCTGGCGGACGTCTTCGCTCGTCTCCTGCTTGTCCGTGATCGCGCCGTTGCCCTTCGGCGTCACCTTCGATCCGTCCTTCTTGGACTTCGCAGTCTCGTTCGGAGCGCCCACGCCTCCGTGGTGCGAGCACGCTCCGCGGCCGGACGAAGAGCTCACCGTCCCGTCCTTGCAGGTGAGGGACTCCGCCGACCTGGTCTTCTTCGCCTGCGCCGGGAGTGCGAGTGCGAGAGCAGCCGAGAGCGCGAGGATGGTCCGTGTCATGGCCATAACGGTGCACCCGGCGCGCCGTTACGGCATCCGGCGACCGCTCGTCAGCTCGCCTTTGCCAGGGAGGGTCCGCCCGCCAACCGGTCAGCCCGCTCGACGTACCGCGACCAGACGGACAGGAGCGCCTGGACGAGCCCCTGCTCCTCGGTGACGAAGCCGTACTCGGTCTGCTGGTCGCCGAAGCTGGGGATCGCGAAGACGGCTTTCTCGCCGTCGATGATCCACAGGTACATCGGCATGAGGCCCCGGTGCTGCCAGCGCTGGGCGAACCGCAGGTCGGCGTCGAAGGCGCGCGTCTGCCGCTCGGCCATCTCGACCAGGAACGCGCTGCGCGCGTCCGAGACCTGGGTGTTCTCCAGCTCCTCGTAAAGGCGGCGGCTACGCACGAACCCGCCCTTCTTCACGTACTCCTTCCAGCGGCTCTCGGGGAACCGGCTCTCGAGGGCGTGCTCGCGGCTCTCCGCGTCGAGGGTCAAGACCTGGATGTCGAGCGCGTGTCCGCGCCGGACGCGCTCCGCCTTGCGGTTCTCGAGCGCCTTCACGTAGGCGCCGTAGGCGCCGCGATCGGTCCAGACGCCGTGCGCGGGGAAGTCCGTGGCGATGAAGATCGACTCCCGGGCCTCGCCGATGAGGCGCTCGACTTCCTTCATGTACGAAGGAAAGGCGCCGCACTCCTTGGTGGTGAGGTGGTCGAAAACGGCGCGCAGATCGTGCGTCATCTTCTGCCCATCCTTGATCGACATCACGGCGAAGAGCGTTCCCATCACGGAGAGGGAAAGGCCGAGCAACTCGAACGCGTTCTTGTGGCCGAGATACCAATCGAGTGCGCGGCCCAGCATCTGGACGACCGGGGACATGACTGACCTCCGGGCGAGGAAGCTAGCAGCGGGGCCATGTAGTTTGCGATGTGAGCAGGCGGGGGCTCCTATGGTCGCCCCGGCGCCTCAGAGGAGGTTTTCCAGAGGTGTTCCGGAGTGGCAGGCGCAGCGCCTTGACCGCGCTGAACGGGCGGTTATGTTGGACCCGTCGATCGTTCGTCATGGGGGCGAACCGGTTTCGACGAGGGCAACGAAGTCTGGAGCGCATGCAGAGGACGTCCATCACCTCTTCAAAAGGTGGGCAAAAGTACAAACGCCAACGACAACGTTGAGCTCGCGCTCGCCGCCTAAAACGGTCTGAACGCGCGGGACCCCGGAGCCCAGCCGATGGCGCCGGCAAGTCCCGTCAAAAAAGTCGGCTGGTCCGGCGTGGCACCCCGACGGCGCCGGACGAGATTCATTCGGGGAGTGGTCCCGGGGCAGGGTGCCCGTGGTCGGCCCCGGGACGACATAAAGCACGGGCTAAGCATGTAGGGCGACCAGACGGAGTGCTTTCGGACGCGGGTTCGATTCCCGCCGCCTCCACTCAACGCCGCGCCGCTCGCGGCGCGGAATGCATCATCGAGGAAAACAGCCGGTTCAACCGGTTGAACCATCCGGGAAGCCGCCCTCGGGCTGCTGCAACTCGTCGACCGTCCGGACTGTCCCGGTCTCCCGGGGCGGGTTGCAACGACCAGCTCTACTTCGAGTCGGTAGCCGGCGGCGACGCGGGCTTCGTTGCAGGAGCAGGCCCGCTCGCGGCGGGCGTTTGCGGCGCGCTCGTCCGCACAGCGGCGGGGAGGTCCTTCCGATATTCGGGACGGTACGGGCCCGCCGGGAAGCCGGGACCGGGATACGTCATCGCGCGCGTGTTCGCCTGTCGCGCGAGCGGCATGTAGTTCGGCGACGCCTTCGCGATGATGGCCGTCAGGAGCGCGCCAGCGATTCCCTGGCCGGCGTTGTCCGAGTTGTAGACGCCCGCCTCGTGGTCCTTCCACAACTCCTCTCCGGTGCGACCGTCCTTCAGAACGTAGTCGAACTCGACCGCGACCTGAGTGCTCAGGATCATGTACTTGGCCGTCCACTGCTCGATGGTCACAAACAGGACTGCGTCCGCGCCGAACAGGGAGCAGAGGCGGACAGGGTCCGTGCCGTGGACCAGCGCCGCGTCGGAGAGGCCGTCGTCCTCCAGCATCCGCTTCACCAGGTTCACCGGAAACACGTAGTAGCCGCGTTCGGCGAGCGGGACGGATAAGGTCGAAAGGAAGTAGTCCGCCGCATCGACGTCGACGCTCTTGTTCACCACCGGGACGACGAGGATGGCGCGAGGGTTCGCCGAGACGAGCTTCGAGTAGTCTTTCTGCGGAGGAGG
>JBJMQD010000476.1:0-8097 GCA_045802855.1 Myxococcales bacterium
AGCGATACGAAGGTGGCGACGAGCAGCAGGATGGTGAGGGTGTTCCGGAATTGAGCGAGAAAGTGGCGCCAGGCGGGGACCTTGGTCGGCGCGGGCAGCTCGTTGCGACCGTAACGCCCAAGCCGCTCGGCGACCGCCCCGGGTTCGAGGCCGCGCTGTGCGTCCGCACCGAGCGCCGCCACCACTTCCGCTACCGGCCTGCGATACGCGGGCAAAGGACGGTAGCCAGCCTGCGCGATCATGCCCAGACGTCATGCCACATCCATGCCGCAAACGCCGACGCGATCGCGTCTTTGGCGAATGTTTTGCGCCCGTTTCGCCGTGGTCCCGAGCGTGCATGGAATCGACAATCGACCACCGCTGAATTCCAAGCGGAGAGTGGAGGGACGATTGGTGAACGTGGAGAACTTGATGAACGTCCCAGCAATCACGTGCAATCCCGACACTTCGCTCGAAGAAGTTGCGTCGCTGATGTGCAAAAATGACATCGGCTTCCTGCCTGTGGTCGCGAAGGACACCGGCCGGCTGGTCGGGATCATCACGGAGCGAGATGCAGTGATCGCGGCATTCACGCGAGGTAAGCGTTTGTGGGAGATCGCGGCCGATGTCTCGATGGCGCGCTCCGTGAAGACCTGCCGGGTGGGAATGCAGGTCGAGGACGCCGAGCAGATCATGGAGATGAACCAGATCCACCGGCTCCCCGTGATCGATCGCGAAGGACGGCTCGTCGGGGTGATCTCGCTCAACGACATCGCCCGCCACGCCGCGAGCGATGAAATCGAGATTCTCGAGCAGGAAGTCGCGGTAGCGCTGGCGAAGATTTGCCATCCGCGCACGAATCGGCTGCTTCATTGAACGAGTGGCGGGGTGTACGGGACTCGAACCCGTGGCCTCCGGCGTGACAGGCCGGCGTTATAACCAGCTTAACTAACACCCCACAAAGTGGGCGGGACAGGCTTCGAACCTGCGACCCTCGGTGTGTAAGACCGACGCTCTACCGCTGAGCTACCCGCCCGAGCGGCGCAAGCGACGTCGAGCGGGGGCGGTTTACCGGCCAGCACCGGGGAAGTCAAGGGCGGGCGGGCGCTCAGCCCGCCGGGCGGGCGTCCGGACGTTCACCGGCGGACGGCCACAGTAAGCTCCGGGCTCGATGCGAGCCCTCGTCACCACGGCGCCGAGCGGCAGCCCCGAGGAGGCGGACGAGTTGGCGCGGCGGTTCGGGCTCACGGCGGAGCCGCGGGCAGACCGCCTGGTTCCGGAACTGCTCGAAGCGGCGCAGGGAGCCCCGGTGCTGGTCCTGGGGAGCCGCCGCGCCGACCTGTTCGACGGCGGCCGCGTGTTCCGGGCCAGCATCGGGATGGGGTATCTGCGCTTCGTGCGGATGCGGGGAGGGGAGGGCGATCCGCTGATCACGGCCGCGAAGCTGATGGCCGGCGACCGCGTCCTCGATGCCACCCTCGGTCTCGCCCAGGACGCGCTCGTCGCTGCCGAGGTCACCGGGGAAGCCGTCGAAGGCCTGGAGGCGAGCCCCGTGCTCGCCGCGTTCGTCGTCGCCGCGCTGCGGCGGCTCCCGAGCACCGCCGCCCGCGAAGCAGCGGCGCGCATCATCGTCCGCTGCGCCGATCACCGGGCTGCGCTGAAAGAGCTCCCGCCGAAGTCCTTCGACGTCGTCCTCCTCGACCCGATGTTCCGCATCGCGGCCGATGCGAATCCGCTCTTCGACCTCCTCCGCCGCCACGGCGAGCACGCACCCGTCGACGCGCAGACTCTAAAAGCCGCCCAGCGCGTCGCCCGGCGCGGCGTGATCGTCAAGGACGCGGCGCCGGGTGCAGAGCTGACCCGCCTCGACCTCGTCCCGCTCCCTTCGCGGCGGACGGCGCGCATCGTCTTCGGTTGGGCGCCCGCGGAGTAGGCTCCAGAGCTCCGTATGCGCGCGATGGGTCCTCCACGCCGACGTACGCCGCTCCGCCTCGAGGACATCCTCCACCCGGTCCCAGCACGGCGCATCCGCGGGGCCGCGGTCTTCGTGCCGTAAGGGGGCCTGGGATCCGACGCGCTCGGGCGGTGTCAACACCGCAAGACCGGCAGATCGAACCGCAGGGCCGCGCGTTCGATCTCGCAGGCCTTCGCTCGGAGCGCTGATGTCGGACCCCACACTTAGTCTGGCAATTGGTGGAGAAGGCGCCGGCGCCACGACGCCCGCAAGCACCGCCCCGACCCCCCGTGCGGGGGCGAAGCTACTCCAGCATCTCGCACGCTACGCCACCACCCTGACATCCGCCGGGCGTGCCGCGATCGCCGCCGCGCGCCGCGACCCCCGCTACCTGCAGATCGCCTTCCTCGCCACCTTCCTCTCCGTCGGCCTCGCCGCGCGAGACTTCCCGGTCTGGCACGCGCCCCTCCTCTTCGCCGCGGCGCTGACCACCCAGCTCGCCTGCACGCGAATCCTCAAGCTCCGCAACGTCGGCGTCCTCTCCGCCGTCATCACCGCCTGCGGCCTGACCCTCCTCCTCCGCAGCGACGTCTGGTGGGTTCCACCAGTTGCCGCCATCTGCGCGATCGCCTCCAAGTTCACGATCCGCATCCGCGGCCGCCACTTCCTCAACCCCGCGAACCTCGGCATCACCGCCGCCATGCTCGCCACCCCCCACGCCTGGTGCTCCCCCGCGCAATGGGGCGAAGGCGGCCTCCTCCTCCTCTGGATGTTCGCCCTCGGCTGCATGGTCGCGCACCGCGCCTTCCGCAGCGACGTGAGCCTCGCCTTCCTCGGCTCCTTCTTCGCGCTGCGCGCCGCCCGCGTCCTCTGGCTTGGCCAGAGCCGCGAAGTCCTCCTCCACCAACTCGCCTCGGGGAGCCTCATCCTCTTCGCCTTCTTCATGATCTCCGACCCGAAGACGACGCCAGCGCACAGCCGCCCCGCGCGCTTCGCCTTCGGAGCCATCGTCGCGGCGGGCGCCTTTGCGCTCCAGCACGTCGCCTACGCCCGCAACCCGCTCCTCTGGGCGCTGCTCCTCGCCGCGCCCCTCACGCCGCTCTTCGACCTCTTCGAAGCCAAGGAGCCCGCTCCATGCGTGTCACAAGCGCCCTCGCCGCTGCAGCCGCAGCCCTTGCGATAGCCCCCCGAGCACCCGCCTTCTGCGGCTTCTTCGTCGGCAAGGCCGACGCGAAGCTCTTCAACAAGTCTTCGCAAGTAGCCATCGTCCGCGACGGAAACCGCACCGTCCTCACCATGTCGAACGACTACCAGGGGCCGCTCGACGAATTCGCCCTCGTCGTCCCGGTCCCTTCCGTCCTCGAGCGTGACCAGATCCACATCGGCGATCGAAAGCTCCTCGAGCGCCTCGACGAGTACTCCTCGCCGCGCCTCGTCGAGTACACCGACCCCGATCCGTGCGAGCCCCGCATGGTGCCGATGTCGGCTCGCATGTTCGACAGGAGCGGAGTCGCGCTGGCGGGCGGCGTGGCCGAGCGCAGCAAAGCCCTCGGCGTCACCGTCGAAGCCGCCTACACCGTGGGCGAATACGACATCCTCCTCCTCTCCGCCAAGGAGTCGCGCGGTCTCGAGATCTGGCTCCGCCAGAGCGGCTACCAGATCCCGCCCCGAGCCGCCCGCGCCCTCGAGCCCTACGTCAAGCAGGAGATGAAGTTCTTCGTCGCCAAGGTCAACTTGAAAGAGCAGAAAAAGACGGGCTACCAGGAGCTGCGCCCCATCCAGATCGCCTTCGACTCCCCCCGTTTCATGCTCCCCATCCGCCTCGGCATGGCCAACGCTCCGGCCACGGGCGAGACCACCCAGGATCTCATCGTCTACACGCTCACCCGCAAGGGCAGGGTGGAGGCCTCGAACTATCAGACTGTGAAGATTCCCTCGGACGCCGACGTGCCCGAGTTCGTGAAGGACGAGTTCGCCGACTTCTATCGCGCCACCTTCACCAAGGCCTGGCACGAGCGCGACGGCCGCGCGGTTTTCACCGAGTACGCCTGGAACATGGGCTGGTGCGATCCGTGCTCAGCGGCCCCGCTTACGGCCGAGGAACTCCGCGGCCTGGGCGTGTTCTGGGCGGCAGAGACCGCGCAGCGTTGGGGCGGCCAGGGCGGCGGAACGATCCTCACCCGTCTCCACGTCCGCTACGACGAGGGCCGCTTCCCCGAGGACCTCATGTTCCAGGAGACCGGCGACCAGCAGTCCTTCCAGGGCCGCTACGTCATGCACCACCCGTTTCGCGGCGCGACGAGCTGCGAGGCTGCCGACCGTTACCGGACGCAGATCAAGGACCGCCGTCGCGGGGAGGCCGACACGCTCGCCCGCCTGACCGGCTGGAGCCCCGACATGATCCGTGACCGCATGGGTCGCGAGTCGGTCCCGGAGAGCAAGAGCTGGTGGAAGCGCCTCTGGCAGTAAGCGGGGGGCCGCCCCGGGGCGAGTCGGCGGGATCGCTCCGGGGCGAGTTCTCAACTTGCCCCGGGGCAAGCCCCCGCGGAGTCGACGACGCTTCCAGGTCCTCCCGCCAGATGACGCTCTATCCGTCGCGAAGACCTTCACCCTCGGCTACTTGCCCCAGCGGCCTTCGAGCCGGGCTCGCACTACTTCCCAATCCTCGAACTCGGCCGTTCCCTCCTTGACCTCCTGCGCTCGGCGCTCAATCTCCGCGACCCAGTACGTAGCCGCGTCGGGATCCTCGCCCTCGCTCAGGCTCGCCAATAGTTCGTGAGCGAGCCGGGCTCGCTCGTCGCGAGGGAGCGCCAGCGCCGCGGAGAAGACGTCGGTGTCCTCGTCCGATGACATGCCGTGAAGTATATCTCGCCCGCCCGACAGCCTTGTTGCCGACTTGCCCCGGGGCAAGCCCCCGGTAGACTGCGCCGCCTCATGCGCGTCCTCGTCGCTGGCGCCACGGGCGCGGTGGGCACCGTCGTCGTCCCGGAGCTCCGCCGAAGCGGCCTCGAAGTCACCCCTCACGTCCGCCCCGCCACCGCCGCGAAGCATCCGATGGGCAAGGACCCCGACGCCCTCGTCTGCGACCTCGCCGACATCGGCAAGCTCGACGCCGCCATGGCTCGCTGCGATGCCGTCGCCTGTCTCGTAGGCACCATGCGCAAACGGTTCCGGAGCGGCGACACGTACGAGTCGTCCGACTATCTCCCCGTCGTCGAGCTGGTCGAGGCCGCCACCCGCATCGACCAGAACAAGCGCCACTTCGTCCTGCTCTCCGCGCTGGGAGCGCGAAAAGGTTCCGGCTACCTGGGCTGGAAGTTCAAGGCCGAGGAGTCCGTCCGCAGCTCAGGCCTCCCCTGGACGATCGTCCGCCCCTCGATGTTCGACACCCGCGGCACCGGCAGCGCTCCGAGCCACGGCAGCGGCCGCGTCCCTCCGCCCGTCGTGGGCGGCGTCCTGAAGGCGCTGGGCGCGATCCCCGCGTTCCGAGGTTTCTCCGACGACGCGCGCCCGATCCCCGTCGACGTCCTCGCCCGCGCCATCCGGCGCATCCTGCAAACGAGCCAGCCGACCGGCGCGACGCTCACCGGCCGCACGCTCTGGCGGCTAGCCGCGGAAGACTAACCCGGCTCGATGAACGACTCCCTGATCTCCTGCAGCGACATCTCGCGGACGGCCTCTCGCACCGTGAGGAGATGCTTCTCCTCCTCGTGCAGCCGCTTCTTGAACTCGCCCTTCGCGTCCCGGTCGCCGAACTCGGAAGCGAGCTCCATGAGCAGCTCCCACCCGGCGTTGTCCGAAAGCTCCGCGGTCAACAAGGCATGGAAGTCGTGCAAGAGGTTCGGGTCCCGCATGACCACGTGCTCGATCCCCTCCGCCTCGGCCTTCACCAGGATCGACTTCTCCGAAGGCGAATGCGCATCGCCGCCGAGCGCGCGGATCTGCTCCTCCAGCCACTCCTCGTGCTCCTTCTCCTCGTTGCGATTCTGCTCGAAGCGCTCGAACAGCGCGGCGATCCGCGGGTCGCCCGAGTTCCGCATCCGCGCGAGGATCTTGTCGTAGAGCCTCACGCCGGCGCGCTCGAAAACGAGGCGTTCATTCAGCAGATCGAGGACGCGCCCGAGGTTCTTCGCGGCCAGCTTTTTCATGGCCGAACGGTACGCATCGCGGCGCGCACGCGCGACTAGCGGCCGATCAGCCAGGCGGCCGCTGCGTGGGATTGAGCTGCCCGAGGTTCCCCAGGTCGGCCCAGACCTTCCAGCTACCGTCCGCTTGCTTGCGCCAGACGGTGATGTAGCGGCCCTGCCGCATCCCTGCGGTCGTCACGACCTTGGACGTCCCCGTCGTCCATCCCAGCTCGCCGGATTCGCTCACCTCGGCCCGGATCGGCTGCCAATCGAGCCGTAAACCTCCCTGTCCGCTCCGGGGGTCGTAGAGGTCGCCCATCTGCTCCCGGATGGCCGCACGGCCCTCGATCGCGTCCCGCGCGGGCGGGTACATGGTTCCGTCGTCCGTGAACCAGGACACCCATCCTTCGACGCCGCGCGCGGCGGTGTCCCGCGCGAATTGCGCATCGGCGTCCATCAGCGCCTTGCGCTCTTTCGCCACGTCGGCGCGATGCGCGCAGCCGCACAGCAGGGCTACGGCACACGAAGCTCCCCGGAAAACACGCATGTGTCAGACCCCCGCGTTAGGGTGACAGCGAACTCGAGAGGAGGGACGCAATGAGGACCCTGATCTTCGCTGTCTGTGCCATCGCCATCGCCGCGCAGGCCCAGCAGAACCAGCCCAAGAGCGCTCAAGGACCCCGCCCCGATCCGGCGCTTTCGAAAGCCTTCGCCGATTCGGTCGGCAGCTGGACCTGCAAAGGCAAGATGACGCTTCCCAAGGAGATGGGCGGCGGCGAGCTCGACACCCGCAGCTCGATGACCATCAAGAAGGAGCTGAACGGCTTCGCGTACTCCGGCGAGTGGAAATCGGAGAAGAACAAGGCCTTCCCCGCCATGTCCGGGAAGATGACCTGGGCCTACGACGCCGGGACGAAGAAGCTGACCGAATTCTCGGTGAGCAGCTTCGGAGACGTGATGCGTGGCGACGGCGAGCCGGGAGAAGGCGGAAACGTGGTCTGGAACGAGGAGGGCACCATGATGGGCAAGCCCGCCAAGAGCCGCACCACCGTCACGATGAAGGGCAAGACCGCCCTCGATCTCGCCTTCGACATGCAGGGCGAGGGCGGCACCTGGTCGCCGATGGGCAAGGAGAGCTGCACCAAGGGCGGCAGCGAGACCGCGAAGCGCTGAAAAACCAAGCGCCCGCGAGCCGGAGCCCGCGGGCGCTTCACCTACCGGATGCTCTGGAGTGCTGCCCGCGCCCCAGCGACGCCGGGCCCTCCGCAGGTTCCCCGTGAGCTCTACGCCGCCGAGTGCGGCGCATTTCCGGGGGCCGGAATCGCCCCCGTGGTGGGCGCCTCCTCCACTGGCTTCCGGAAGAACGCGTCGGGGTCCGTCAGCTGCAGGGCCTGCCGGATCACCTCGTCCACGTGCTCGACCGGGATGATCTTCAGCTCCCGCCGGATCTTCATCGGGATCTCGCGCACGTCCTTCGCGTTGTCCTTGGGGATGAGAATGGTCTTCGTCCCGCCCCGGTGCGCCGCGAGCGCCTTCTCCTTGAGACCGCCGATGGGCAGGATGCGCCCGCGCAGCGTGATCTCGCCGGTCATGGCGATGTCCTTCTTCACCGGCACCTTGGTGAGCGCGCTCACCATCGCCGTGGCCATCGTCACGCCCGCGGACGGTCCGTCCTTCGGGACCGCTCCCTCCGCGACGTGGATGTGGATGTCGACGTGCTCGAGGAACTTCTTGTCGAGACCGAACCGCTCCGCGCGGCTGCGCACGTAGCTCATCGCCGCCTGGGCGCTCTCCTGCATCACGTCACCCAGCTTGCCGGTGAGGATGAGCTTGCCCTTGCCGGGCATCACGGTCGCTTCAGTCTGCAGAAGCTCGCCGCCCACCTCGGTCCAGGCGAGACCAGTGACGAGACCGATCTCGTCCCGCTCCTCCGTCTTCCCGTACCGGTACCGCGGCGGCCCGAGCAGCTTGTGGACCCGCTTCGCCGTCAGCCGCTGCCTCTCCTCGCGGTTGCCGGTGCGCAGGACGTCCTTCGCC
>JBJMQD010000030.1:0-14226 GCA_045802855.1 Myxococcales bacterium
GGCGTTCCCGCGGTGTTCCCAGGGCCGAGGCGGAGACGACCGAGTTCTCGAACTCCGCGACGGCGGTGAGCGCCCATCGCCCCGCGCGCGCCGCCTGTTGCGTATGCGGCAACGGCACGCGCTCGGACTCTGCATTCACCCCGTGCACGCGCAGCTTGCGCGCGGCGGCTTGCGCGGCCCGCAGCGGCTCCTCGTCGCGCCCTTCCGCGGTGGCGGCGACGAGGGTCACCTGCCGCAGGATTCCGCGGTGCACGACGTGGAAGGGCGTCAGGGCCGGGGCGGGGTCGAGCGACGCCGCGATCTCTCCCGTCTCGCCGTTGAATCCAGCCCGGAGGAGCTCGAGCGACGCCTTCAGCCCGAAGCGTGCGGCGAGCGGCGCCCAGGCGAGGCTCAACTCGTGGAAGGTGGCGACTCCATCGGTGTGATTGGCGCCCGAGAGCCGCAGCTCGCTCGGGCGCCCGAGCAGCGCGAGCGGCCACGCGAACGACCAGAGGGCCCTTGCCACGGCGCCCTCGTCGGGAAGATCGAGAAGGTGCACTCCCGCCCGGGCGTGGCCGAAGGCAAGCTCGATGGGCTCCGCCCGGGCGATTCCGGCGCGGGCCTCCTCGAGCTTGTCGGCGTCCCCGATCCGCGCCGCCGCGAGGACCAGCGCGGCATCGGCACCGGTCAGCGGTCCGACCAGCCGGACTGTGGCTCCGGTCGAGAGCGCGAGCGAAAGTGCGCCGTCGAGGACCGCAGGAGATGGGGCCTCGCCCAGCTCCACGAGGTGGCGCATGGCGGCACTCTACTATCATCGCGGGGCGAATTGCCCGCGAGGAACGACCAGGAGTGCCCCGCCGGACACACCGAGGTCCTGGCCGAGGACGTGCGAGGAGGCGTCGCTCGCCAGGAAAAGCACTGCATTCACCACGTCTTCGATCTCGCCCAGCCGCCGGTTCGGCAGCGTTGCGGCGACCACCTCGCCGATCTGGCGCAGCGCCCCTTCCGCCATCGGGGTCCGGATCCAGCCGGGCGAGACCACGTTCACCCGGACGGCGGGAGCAAGCTCGACGGCCAGCGACAGGGCAAGCGAATGCACCGCGCCCTTCGAGGCGGCGTAGTGCGAGTGTCCGGCCTCGCCTCGCTGCCCGGCCGTGCTGCCGATGAAGACCACGCTCCCCCCGCGGGCCCTGAGCGAGGGAAGAAGCTCGCGGACGAGCGAGAAGGCGCTGAAGGTGTTGATGCGGAAGATCTCTTCCAGCGCGGGCCGCGAGAGCGTCGCGATCGGGCCGTCGTTCCAGATGCCCGCCGAGTGCACGAGAACCTGGGCCCCGCCGAGAACGCGCACGGCCTCCCGCGCGAGGCGCACGCACCCTTCTTCGGTACCGAGGTCGGCCTGGACGGCGAAGGCGCGCCCGGAATGTTCGGCGCAGAGCGACCCGGCCGCATCCTCGTTGCGGTTGTAGTGCACCGCGACCCGCATGCCCTGCTCGAGCAGCGCCTTCGCGATGCCGAGCCCGATTCCGGACGACGCTCCCGTGACCACCGCGGCCCGGTCCTGCAAATCGGCATAGACGCCACTCATGGGGCGGATTGTAGTTGAGGCGCGCCCGATTCGAGCGGAAAGTCGCGCCGTTCGATGCTCGCCGCCCTGATCATCTTCTGCGCGACGTACCTCTTCCTCGCCGGCGCGGAGGTTCCCTTCCTCAAGCTCGACCGCCCCGGCGGCGCCGTCGCGGGAGCGGCCGCGATGGTGGTCTTCCGGGTCCTGACGCCGGAGCAGGTCTACCGGGACGCGATCAGCTGGGACACGATCGTCCTGCTCCTCGGCATGATGGTCCTGAGCTCCGTGATGGCGAGGGCGGGGATCTTCCGCTGGGTGGGATGGGTCGCGCTCCGCCGCGCGCACTCCCCGACGAGCCTCCTCGCCGCCGTGGTCGTCGTGGCGGGAGCGCTCTCCGCCTTCCTCGTCAACGACACCATCTGCGTGATGTGCACGCCCATCGTGGTGGCGATGGTCGAGGCGGCGAACCTTCCGCCGCTTCCGTTCCTCCTCGCAGTCGCCTTCGCCTCGAACGCCGGCAGCGTCGCGACGCTCACGGGCAATCCGCAGAACATGCTGATCGGGACGCTCAGCAAGATCCCGTACGCCCACTTCACCGCCGCGCTCGCCCTGCCGGCGATCCTCTCCCTCGCCTGCGTCCATCTGGTCCTGCGCCTCGCCTTCCGCGAACAACTACGGGAGCGGCGCAGGCTCGACGTCGACGTTCCCGCCCCGGAGTTGCACCGTGGCAATGCCATCGCCTGCGCAGGCGCCCTCGTCTTCGTCGTCGCGGGGTTCGTGCTCGGCTACGACCTTGCCTGGACGGCCCTGGTCGGATCGGCGCTGCTCCTCGTCGTGACGCGAGGACCGCCCCGCGAGATCTTCGCCCAGGTGGACGGCGTCCTTCTGCTCTTCTTCGCGGGGCTGTTCGTGGTCACCCACGGAGTAGCCCAGGCCGGGATCGCCGAGCGGATCTTCCGGGGCATCGAGCCCGTCCTCGGCTCCGACGCGCTGCAGCAAACGATCCGGTTCGGCGGGTTCACCGTCGCCGCCTGCCAGCTGGTGAGCAACGTCCCGTTCGTTCTCCTCGCCGGCCAGTGGGTGCCGCACTTCGCGGATCCGCACCTCGGGTGGCTCGGACTCGCCCTTTTCAGCACCCTCGCCGGGAACCTCACCCCGGTTGCCTCCGTCGCCAACCTGATCGTGCTGGAGCTGGGTGGTCGACACGGAAAAGTGCCCTTCTTTCAATTTGTTAAAGTCGGCGCCGCCGCGACGTTCCTACCTCTTGTCGTCGGGTGCGCCTGCCTGCTCGTGGAGCGTCGCCTGGGCCTGTTGCCAGGTCCGTGAAATAGTGGCCCGGCAGCGCCGTTGGCTGCCTCGTGGATACGGCTCTCGCATTGCCGCGCCCCTTGGTCACGTCGTCCGAGTTGGAGCGTCTCTGCCCCGCCGACGAGGCGGAATGGGCGCGAGCCGCGGCGGGCGGCGACAAGGCCGCCTTCGCTCGCCTGGTGGAGAAGCACAAGTCGTCGGTCTACGGGCTTTGCTACCGGCTCGTCGGAACGACGGACGAGGCGCGCGACGCCGCGCAGGAAGCATTCGTCCGGGCCTACACCAGCATCCGCGACTTCGACCCGCGGCAGCCGTTCGCCGCCTGGGTCCTGCGCATCGCGCGCAATCACTGTATCGACCTGCTCCGGAGGCGACGCCCGACGCTCGCCCTGGTACCCGAGAACCGGGGGGAGACCCTGGACGCGGGCGTCGCACCGGAGCCGGCCGACCACTTCGCCATGGGAGGGGAGCAGGCGCTGCAGGAGCGCGAGGCACAGCGCGACCTGGATCTCGCCATCGCTTCCCTGCCCAACCGCTATCGCGAAGTGATCGCCCTTTTCCACGTCCAGCACAAGAGCTATGCGGATATCGCGAGCACGCTGGGCGTGCCGATGGGGACGGTCATGACCTGGCTGCACCGCGCGCGCAAGGAGTTGCGCGCCAAGATGGCGGAGCACCTCTCATGAGCGAGCACCTCCATCTTTCCGAGGAGCAGGTCCAGGGCCTCGCCGACGGGACGCTCCGCGGCCCCGAGGGTTTCGCCGCTCGCGAACACTGCGACGCCTGTCCTGCCTGCGCCGGCGAAGTGCAGATCTTCGCGGCACTGGCGAAGGACCTCGACGCGCTCGTCGATCCTCCCGTACCCGCCGATTTCACCGCTTCCGTGCTGCAGGCCGTCTCGGTTCGCGAGCTCGCGCTCGTGCAGCGAAGGCACACCTGGTACGCCGCCGTTCCCGCCTTTCTGGTCGCCATCTTCGCCATGGTGGGCTGGGCGCTCTCGGCCCGGCCGACGGTGCACCTCGACCGCCTGATCGGAACCTGGACCACGATGCGCCACGTCGCCGCCGCGGCGAGCCCGGTGCTCCACACGCTGCGGGTGCCGCTCGGCATCGGCGCCTTCGTGTTCGCTCTGGCTGTCCTCTTCCTCCTTGCCCGCACCATCCGGACGGGCGTCTCGGGCCCCACTCCCATCAGCTCTTAGGACCCGCGATGAACCTCGTCCTCGCCCAGCTCGTGCTCGCCCTGAGCTTCGCCGGCACCGTGCGCGCCGCCGCCCATGGCATCGTCGACCGGTTCCAGAACCGCTCGTTCACCGTCGCCCTCGATTTCTCGGACGACAACGACGACCAGGGACCCGCCGACGACCAGGACTCCGACGAATCGGACGACGAGGACCTCGAAGTCATCGCTCCGGTTCCACCCATCCCCCCAGCTCCCCCGCGAGCGCCGGCGCCTCCGGCACCGCCCGTTCCACCGACCCCTCCCGCCCCGCCGGTCGCGGAAGTGCCGTCTGCGGACGAGCCGGATGACATCTCCACCTTCTCCGAGAAGGGAAGGTCGATCCCCACGGTCGATCTGCTCCACCGCATCGCCCGCGCCGGTGGCTGGTCGCTCACCATCGTCGGCTCGCCGAAGGACCGCATCGACATCAATGTGAAGAACGTCGAGCCCCGCGAAGCGCTGCGGCAGGTGCTTCGCGAGAGCGGAGCGATGGGCGTCCTCCGCCGCGGCAGGCTCGTCGTCGTGGCCACTCCTGACGCGCACACCGGCGGCATGCTGGTCGAATCGAAGTCGCGCAAGGGCCGCAAGGGCGGGCGCGGATCGGTGCACGACATCGTGCGCGTCTTCCAGGGAGACCTGGTCGTTCCCCAGGGCACCGTCGTCCAGGGCGACGTCGTCAACGTCGGCGGCTCCATCGAGGTCGAACCGAACAGCGTCGTGCAAGGGGATGCGGTGAGCATCTTCGGCTCGACCACCGTGCAGAAGGGGGGCGTGGTCCTCGGCGACACCGCTGCCATCCTCGGCACGGTCGACGTGGAGCCCGGCGCCCAGGTGATGGGCGAGCACATCAACATCGGGCTCGGGAAGCTCTTCCCCGGCTCGCGCAAGCCGAGGTCGATGCTCTCGAACCTGGGCCCCTTCGGCCTCTTCCCCTCGCTCGCCCTCTTCGCCGTGATCTACCTGCTCGGGCTTCTCGCCCTGCGCGTGTGGCCGGACCGGATCCGCTCGGTGGGACACGCCATGTTCGAGCAGCCCGTGCGCAGCTTCGTGGTCGGGTTCCTCTGCTGGCTACTCTTGCTTCCCGTCATCGTCCTGCTCTGCATCTCCATCGTCGGGATCCCGCTCATCCCGCTCCTGCCGGTGGTCATGTTCCTCGCCATCGTGATGGGCATCTCGGCGCTGACCTTGCGCATGGGCGAGGCGATGCCGGCCGGACCGGGCGAGCGTTTCGTGCCTCCTGCCGCGCTCGGGATGGGAACGGTTGCGCTGCTGCTCGTCGCCTTCGTGCCGCTCCTCGGCCTGCCGGTGCTGTTCCTCGTGCAGTTCTTCGCCCTGGGAGCTGCCGTCAGCTCGCGGTTCGGCCGCGCGCTCCCGCCGCATGTCTGACGGAGTATCCTCCGGGACGTGACCTTCCGAAGGGCTGCGGCCCTCTGCGCGGCCGCGCTCGCGGCCTGCAAGGGAGCTCCCGAACCTCCCGCCGCCCCCCCGGCGTCGCAGACCACTGCTCCGGCGCAAGCGCCCGTCGGGCAGCGCAGCGATCTCGCCTGCGCGGCTCCTCTGGACGCGACGACGGCTCGCGAGAAGGTCCGGGCGCCCTCCGGGCACCTCAAGCTCGGCGTCGTCGCCGGGCTCAAGGACGCCTCGGACGAGAACGTCGCGCATCTGAGAAACCTTCTCGGGCTCCTCCGCGACAAAGGGGCGGAGGCGGTCGTCGCCCTTGGCGATGTCGGAGACAACCTCGACGAGCAGGCCGTCCTTCTCGGGCTCCTCGCCGAGTTGAAGGTGCCGGTGCTGGTCGTCGCCGGCAACCGCGAGGTGCGCAGCGAGCTCGACGCGGCCGAGGCGGACTTGCGCAAGCGCGGCACGCGCATCCTCGACCTTTCCCACACTCGCACCGTCGATCTTGGCGACGCGCTGGTGGTGGGACTCGCCGGGACGATGGATCGCAGGCTCGTGCACCAGGACGGCGCCTGCGTGTACGTGCAGAAGGACATCGACGCGCTCGCGACCTTCCTCGACCGCCAGGGCGGCGCGCCGGTGATCCTGGCGATGGCCGTCCCGCCCCGCGGCACGGACGCGAACGCCCTCGACGTGAGCGAAGCGCAGAACGTGGGAGACCGCCGGATCGTGCCGCTCTTGACTCCCCGCCGCGCTCCCTTCGGAATCTTCGGTCAGGTCTGGGAGTCCGGCGGGCGGGCAATCGACGGATCCGGCGTCCCCGTGCCGCCGGGACACCCTTCGGAGCAGCTCTACGTGAACGTCGGAGCCGCCGATCGATCGGCCTGGCCGATGGCCGACGGGTCCGTCGTGCGCGGGCAGGCGGCGCTGCTCTCCTTGCAAGGACGCCGCGCCTCGGTGGAGATGGTCCATCTCGATTCCACGGAGAGCACGAGATGACCGGAAAGCTCGGGGACATCCTCATCCAGCAGGCCGCGATCGACGAGGAGAAGCTGATCGCGGCGCTCGCCGATCAGCGCGCCTTCGGCGGGAAGCTCGGGCGCACTCTCGTCGATCTGGGCTACGTCACCGAAGAGCAGCTCGTGCAGGCGCTGGCGACGCAGCTCGGCCTCTCGACGGTCGATCTGCGCACCATCGAGCCCGCGCCCGAAGTCCTCGCCTGTCTCCCCGCCGATGCCTGCGAGCGATACGGGGTCTTTCCGATCCGCCTGGATCCGGCCCAGGGAGTGCTCTGGGTGGCGACGGCGGAGCCCCAGCGCGAAACGCTCGTGGAGGTGGCCCGGGTCGCCCGTCACGCGGTCGAGCCCGTCCTCTGCACCATGACCGGCATCGACGGTGCCATCCGGCGCTTCTATCGCGGCGAAGACGAGGCACCTTCCACGCAGCCCGCGGCCCCGTCCGCGCGTCCTGACGAGGGAGTCTGGGAAGAAGCGGAAGCCGACCTCGTCGCGAGCGGCGAGCTCGCGTCCGGACAGGTACCCATGCCGGAGGGTCCGGGTGGAGAGGCCGGGGAGGTGCGAACCATCCTCCTGCGGCTGGAGAAGACCGTCGCCGCGCAGGGGAAGTCCTTCCGCGCCCTCGTCGAGCTCTTGCAGGAAAAGGGGCTGCTGCGCCGCGGCGAGCTCAGCAGCCGCGCTTCGCGAAAACCCTAGACGAAGCTCCCGATCCCTTGATCCTCGGTCGCGGCGCGGGTGGCGGCGGCGCGCTTGTCGGTCAGCTCCGAGACGAGCTCGAGGATCTGGGGATGGGTGACGACCAGCTCCTGGAACCGTTCCCGCGGGAGCCGCAGGAGAAGGGCATTCGAGGTCGCGGTCACGGACGCGGCTGCCGGCTTACGGGTGAGAAGGGACATCTCGCCGAAGATGTCTCCTTCCCGCAGCTGGGCGAGCTCGACCGGGGCGCCCTTCGCCTTCGTCGAGACCGAGACCGACCCGTGCAGGACGACGTAGAGCCCGTCGGAGATGGTGCCCTCCGCGATCAGCACGTCGCCGCGCGAAGAAGGGCGGAGGCGGAACTGCTCGATGATCTGGCGCTGTCCCCTGGGATCGAAGCCGCGGAAGAGCGGCGAGATGGCCATCACGTTCGAGAGCAGGCGCTGGCGATAGAAGTTCTTCAGCGAGGCGACGACGCCGGGGTGGTCGCGAGCGAGCTTCTGCAGCACGACGTCGCTCAGCTCGAGCAAGACGGTGTCCTTCTCGGCGGACACGTTCGCGGTGCGGGGGGCTCCGGAGAGGAGCGCCATCTCCCCGAAGAACGCTCCTTCGTCGAGGTGCGCGAGGAAGACGTCGGTGCCGTCGTCGAGCTGCTTCCAGATGCGCACCCTGCCCTCGACGATGACGAAGAAGCTGCGCCCCGGCTCCCCTTCGCGGAGGATCTGCTGGCCGGACTCGAAGGAGCGGTAGGAGAGCTGGTTCACCAGGGACACGAAGGCGGCCTGCGAGAGATCGTCGAAGAGCGGCACCTTCGTAGGCAGCTTCCGGGCCGCGGGCTGTCCGCCGGACGGGGTCGGCTTCTCGACGCGGACGCGATGGATGCGGTCCGTGGTCTCATCGGTGGAGACGGAGACGAGCTCGATCTCGTCCTCGCCTTGCGGGCTGAGCAGCTCGGCGATGCCGGGCGGCGGCTTCGCCGGCACGGTGGTCTTCTCGACGGGTCCGGTCGCGACGCCCACCGGCGGCGTGGTGAGGAACCCGTCATCGGCGGCGGCTGGGATCGAGGCTTCGAGGTCCGGCGAGGGCGGCGAGCCGGGCGGCGGAGGCGCCACGACCGCGCTCCGTTCCGAGGGCGTGCTGGACACCGCGGGCGCTGCCCCGACGAGACCGACGTCGAGATCGTCGGGGGAGAAGCTCGACACGGCGCGATCGGTGCTGCCTCCGCCGCGCTGCGCGCCGCGGTTGCGGGCGCGGATCCGCTCGGTGATCGGGTGCTGCGGCGCGGACCGGTTCTCCAGACGCTCCGCGATCACGGGCCCGGTCTCGGCCGGCAGGTCGATGGCGGCGGGAGGTGGGGCGGCGGCGGCCGGTTTTTGTGGCGCGGCGAGCCCCGCGGTCTCCAGCGAGGGCCGGGCGAAGCGGCGGTCGTTCATGTGGGCAAGCTCGCGCTGCGCTTCGTCGTTACGCGGATCGATCTCCAGGATGACCTTGAAGGCTCCGATCGCCTTGAGGAGCTGATCCTGGTCGGAGAAGATCTTCGCCGCCGTCTGGTACCAGGAGATGGCTTTCGCCGAATCGCCGATCCGGCGGTACGCGTCGCCGAGGCGCAGGCGATGCGAGGTGTCCTTCGGCTCGTGCCGCGCGAGCTGCTCGAGGACTTCGACGGCCTTTTCGAGCTTTCCCTTCTTGAGCAGCTCCGCCGCGGAATCCTTGAGCTTGCGCGTGTCGACGACGTCCTTGGCCATCCCGTCGAGGCTATCGCGCGCGCCCCGCCTTAGGAAGCGCCTCCAATGCTGCGGCCTGCGGCCTCCGCCCGTCGCGGGCAAAGCCCGCTCCTCCTATCTCCGCCCCCGCCCGCGTCGTGGTTTGGGGGGGCCGTGGCCGTGGCGGCGGGCGGGAAGCGCCGCCGGTCGGGACGGGCCGGGCTGCGCCTTCTTGCCTGCCTGGTCTCGTAGCAGCTCGATCTCGGCGCGGCTCAAGGGACGGACGTCGCCTGGCCGCATGCCCGCGACCGCGATGCCGCCATAATCGGGGCGGTGCAGCTTGATCACTGGCGCGCCGACCGCCTCCATCAGCCGCTTGACGAGATGGGGCCGCCCTTCCGCGACGACGAGGCGCACCCAGGTATTGCGGGGCGTGCGGCTCTGCACGGCGGCTTCGAGAGCCTTGGCGCGGCCGTCCTCGAGCCTCACGCCGGAGACGAGCCGCGCGATCTGCTCGGGCTTCGGTACCCCGGACACCTTGGCGAGATAGGTGCGACGAACGCCGTAGCGCGGGTGCATCAGCTGGTGCGCGAGGTCGCCGTCGTTCGTGACCAGGAGCGCTCCCTCGGCGTCGTAATCGAGGCGGCCGACCGGATAGACGCGCTCGTCGATGCCCACGAGGTACTGCGCGATCGTCGGACGGCCCTCGGGATCGGAGAGCGTGGAGACGGTCGCCGCCGGCTTGTAGAGCAGGAGATAGACCTTGTCCTCCGGCTCGGAGACGATGCGGCCGTCCACGCGGATGACGTCGTTCGAGGGGTCGGCTTTGGTGCCGAGCTCGCGAACGATCGAGCCGTTCAGCTCGACGCGGCCCTCCTCGATGAGCTTCTCCGCCTTCCGCCGCGAAGCGATGCCGGCGTGCGCGAGGATCTTCTGCAGCCGGTCGCTCAGGACGAGGTCTCCGTCTGGGGCATCTGAGGCGCGAGCGTCGCTTCGGCGACCTGGGCCTTCTCCGCGGCCCGCTCCATCGCCTCCTCGAGCTGATCGAGCGCGGCGTCGCTCTCCGCGGTGGCCATGGCGATGCGCTCGTCCGCCGCCGGATCCGCTGGAACCGCGAACAGCTCGCCACCCGGGGCCGGGGGCGCTTCCTCCTCGACGATCTTCCGGCTCTCTTCCGATAGCTCCTGGAACTCGCGCAGCGTGGGGAGCTGCGTCAGGTCGCGCAGGTTGAACAGCTCGAGGAACTCGCGGGTCGTGCCGTACAGGAGCGGCCGGCCGGGCTCGTCCTTCTTGCCGAGGATGCGGATGAGCTTGCGCTCGAGGAGCGCGCGGGTGACCGCGCCGCAGTCGACGCCGCGGAGATCCTCGATCTCGGGGCGCGTGACCGGCTGGCGGTAGGCCACGATGGCGAGCGTCTCGAGCGCGGCGCGGGTGAGGCGCATCGGCCGCACCTGGAGCATGCGCCGGACGTACGCGCCGACCTGCGGATCGGTGCGTAGATGGTAGCGGCCTTGCAGATCCACGAGCGCGATTCCGCCGCCGCCCGGCGCGTACCTTTGCTGCAGCTCCGCGAGCGCGCCCTGGAGGAGCTCGCGGGGGAAGCGCGTCGTCTCCTCGAGCTGCCCGAGGTCGAGAGGCTTCTCCGCCGCGAAGAGGAGCGCCTCCACCACCGCCCGCACGCGCTCCGGGGTGGCGAAGCGGGCCGCCTCCGCAAGCAGCGAAAGCTCCGTCTGCGCGGCCTCGTGCAGCTCCTCCTCGTCGGTAGGCGCAGGAGCGGGCTCCGCGTCCGCCAGCTCCTCCGGGACGCCCTCGTCAACCTCGGTAGTCAAGCGCGACTCCTTCGGGGGCGCTCTGGGACAGGAGCGCCTCCGTGCGGGAGAGGTAGATCTCGCCGTGCTGATTGGCCTGGTGGATGCGGACGAGCTTCAGCCTCGCCATCTCGAGGAGCGCGAGGAAGGTGGGAACGACGCGGTGCCGATCGCCGTCCTTCAAGTCGGCGAACAGGCTGGTGAAGGCGATCCGCTCCTCGATCCGGAGGCGGTCGGCGATGGTGGAGATGCGATCTCCGATGGAGAGCCGCTCGACGAAGACCTCGTGGGGGATCTCGATCTTCCGCCGTTTCAAGACCTGGGCGAGCGACTCGATCAGGCGATAGACGCTCACCTCCGGCGACTGGAGGAAGCGGACCTCCTCCTGCGAGAGGGGCAGCTCTTCCTTGGCGCGCCGGACGAAGACGTCGCGACCGAGCTGCGGCCGCGCGCCGAGATCGCGCGCGGCGAGTTTGTACTTCTGGTACTCGAGCAGCCTGCGGATGAGCTCCTCGCGCGGGTCGGGTCCCGGCTCGAGCCCTTCGACGTCCGCCGCCTCCTCGCGGGGAAGGAGGAGCCGCGACTTGATGTGCGCGAGCGTCGCCGCCATCAGCAGGTACTCGCCCGCCAGATCGAGATCCACCTCCCTCGCCCGCTCGAGGTACTCGAGGTAGCGGGCGGTGAGGAAGGCGATCGGCACGTCGAAGATGTCGAGCTTGTGCTCCTGGATGAGCGAGAGGAGGAGATCGAGGGGGCCCTCGAACTGAGGAAGCGCCACCGCGAAAGGCGCCTCGCGGGTTTGTGCGGTCTCTTGGTCCACCCCTTCTCCCTTACGTGAGTCGCATGGCCGTGCGGACCTTCTCCATCGTGCCGCGCGCCACGGCCCGGGCCGTCTCCGTCCCCAGGCGGACGAGCTCCTCGACGCGCCCGGGATGCCGATCGAGGTCGGCGCGCGCGGCGCGGTGCTTCTCCAGCGCCGGCACGAGCGACTCGAGCAGCCACTTCTTGCAGTCGACACAGCCGATGCCGGCGCTGCGGCAGCCGACCTCCACGTCCCCGATGCGCGCCGGCGTGCTGTAGGCGCGATGCAGGTGGTAGATGGGGCACACCTCCGGGTGGCCGGGATCGTTGCGGCGCTTCCTCGCCGGGTCAGTGACGGCGACCATGATCCGCTTGCGGGCGCTCTCCGGATCCTCGCCGAGCTCGATGGCGTTGCCGTAGCTCTTCGACATCTTCCTGCCGTCGAGACCGAGGATCTTGGGCGAGTCGGTGAGGTACGGCTGCGGCTCGACCAGCACGGGCTTTCCTTCGGAGCCGTAGAAGAAGTTGAACCTGCGCACGAGCTCGCGGGCGAGCTCCAGGTGCGAGACCTGATCCTGGCCGACCGGCACCGCGTCGGCGTCGTAGATGGCCACGTCTGCGGTCTGCAGCACCGGGTAGCCGAGGAAGCCGAAGTTGTTGAGGTCCTTGTCCTTGAGCTGCTCCTGCTGCTCCTTGTAGGTCGGGACCCGCTCGAGCCACCCGATGGGCGCGATCATCCCGAGGAGCAGGAAGAGCTCGGCATGCTCCTTGACGTGGCTCTGGACGAAGAAGGCGTGCTTCTCCGCGTCGAGCCCCGCAGCGATCCAGTCCGCGAACATCTCCCGCTGCGCCGCCGCGATGCCGGAAGGGTCCTTGTAGTCGCTCGTCAGGGCGTGCCAGTCGGCGGAGAAGAAGAGACTCTCCTTCGCGACCTTGGCGACCTCGATCCAGCCGCGCAGCGCGCCGTTGTAGTTGCCGAGGTGCATGCGGCCGGTCGGCCGCATCCCGCTCACCACCCTCTGAGGGACCCTCCGAGGCGCCAGCGGCTTCTCCGCCTGCGCCGCCGTTTCGCTCATTCGCTCTGAACTCCCGCTCGGAAAGACGGATGCACCCTAACCGAAGCAAACGTCCGGGTCATCCGCCGTCTTTCGGAATACCGCGTCCGGAAAGGGATGGTCCTCGCTCGTGGCGAGTGCTACCTCTTCGGGCGTGGGCAGGCTGCGCGCCGTCGTCCTCCTCGCCTTCGCGCTCTCGTGCGATCGGTGTTCTCAAAAGCAGACTCCACGGCTGCGGATGGACCCCGCCGCGGAGGCGGCGATTCGCGCCGAGGCTCGCGGCTTCTACAGGGATCTGGCCGCGCGAAACACGCCCGCGCTCCTCGACCATTTCTGGCCCGCGAAGGTCGCGGCGCGCTGGGAGCCCCCCTTCGAATCGCCGGCTCCGCAAAGGCCCGCGGTGGTCTCGGCGGCGATCGTCGGAACCGCCCGCGGCGCGCCGGTGTGCGCGCCGCCCGATGCCGCCGTTGCCAGAGCAGTCCTGACGGTCGAGGGGACGTGGGCGCGGGCCATCGTTCCGAGATGCCCGGACGGCGACGACGAGCTCTGGCTGCTCCAGTTCCAGGGCCGCTGGAAGATCGTGCGCCTCACGCTTTCCGGGGAACGCTGAGCGGAGCTCGACGTCAGCGTTTCGACGCGCGGCTGGACCAGTTCTCGACCGTGAGGTCCCTGAAGGCACTGAAGTGTCGCGCGTTCAAGGTGACGAGGATGAGCGTATTCGCATGCGCGATCGCGGCGATCTCGCCATCCACGTAGGGGGCCGTTCGGCCGGCCGATTCGAGACGCGCGCGCTCTTCGGCGTGCCACCTCGCCGCCAGCTCGTCGTACGGCAGCACCGGGAAGACTGCCTGGACGGCGTCCCGGAGATAACTCTCCAGCGCCGTGCGCCGCTTGCCCCGGGGCAAGCGGCCAACGCCGTAGACGAGCTCATGCCAGACGGGAGCGGCAATCGCACACTCGGAAGCGCGTTCTTCGAGCCGGCGAACGAGGACAGGATCTGGCCTTCGGGATATCGGAACCGAGGCGACGCTGGTGTCCAGCAGATAGCGCATGGTCAGAGGTGGACCTTGCGCCCTGTGCTCCTGTCGCGCGGAAAAGCCTCGCGCAGGTCGGAAACGCCGATCTCGTCCAGCGAGTACTGCGCGAGAAAGGCCCGATACGCTTCCTTGAACTGGCGCCGGCCGCCCCGCAGTCGATCGAAGGCCTGACGTGACATCAAGACCGCCACGGGCTCACCACGACGAGTCAGCTCGATCTCGTGGCCGGCTTCGGCCTCGTCGACGATCGTGGGGAGTCGAGATCGAGCCTGGGCGATGGAGTACCGGCGGGCCATACGTGCCTGGAATGTACACATGGATGTACATTCGTTCAAGCAACCGGCACACTGGGTCATGGGCCACTCGGCGGACGCAAGGCGCGCACCGGACGGAACGATAGTGCTTCGCACCCGGACCCAAATGCCCGATGCCAGCCACGTAACGCAGGAGCCATGAGATGGACCTGATGGTGGGCGCAAAGCACGCCGATGAAGCGCTGGCGAGGCTCTTTGAGGACAAGAATTTCGTCGCCTTCTCTTACGAGGGAATCTTCGTCCTTCGATTCGAGTCTCCTGGCCCGGTGAGGGTCACCCGGCTGGAAATCTTTGCCGACTGGTGGATAGGCAAGCTCGATTGTTGG
>JBJMQD010000163.1:0-6350 GCA_045802855.1 Myxococcales bacterium
CTTGATGGGAACGACGTAGATCGTGTCCGGCTCGTGCGCGTGGACGTCGATGACGAAGCCGAAATCCGTGGGCAGGTTGCCGCTGATCTTCTTCCAGTTGTCGCCGGCGTCGTCGCTGCGCATGACGTCCCAGTGCTTCTGCATGAACAAGACCCCGGGCCGCTTTTCGTTCATCGCGATGTGGTGGACGCAGTGGCCGACCTCCGCGTCCGGATCGGGAATGTATTTCGATTGCAAGCCGCGGTTGATTGGCTTCCAGGTCTTGCCGGCATCGTCGCTGCGGAACGCCCCCGCGGCCGAGATCGCCACGTAGATGCGGTCGTTCTTGGGATCGAGGATGATCGAGTGCAGGCACAGGCCGCCCGCGCCGGGCTGCCACAGTGGGCCGGTGCCGTGGCCGCGCAGCCCTGAAAGCTCGTGCCAGCTCATGCCGCCGTCCTTGGACTTGAACAGGGCGGCATCCTCGACGCCCGCGTAGACGGTATCGGGGTCCGTGTGGGAGGGCTCGAGGTGCCACACCCGCTTGAACTCCCACGGACGCTGCGTGCCGTCGTACCACTGGTGCGTCGTGAGCGGCTTGCCGGTCTCCGGCGAGGCATCGTAAGCGAATTTGTTGCTCTGCCCTTTCGGCATGCCGTCGGGCGTCTTCTCGATCTTGCCTCCGGGCGGCTCCCAGGTCTTCCCGCCGTCGTTCGAGCGCTGGATGATCTGCCCGAACCAGCCGCTCGACTGCGAGCAATAGACGCGGTCCGGATCGGCTGGCGATCCTTTGAGGTGATAGATCTCCCAGCCCGCGAAATGCGGTCCGGATACCTGCCACTCGTCGCGCTTGCCATCCGCGGTCAAGACGAAGGCGCCTTTGCGGGTGCCGACGAGGACCCGAATCTTGCTCATCGTGTCTCTCCTTGTGCTGTCGACGGGTTCGGCGCCGATGATGCCCGCGCGTTCGAGCTTGCGCAACCGGCGAGACCTCGCTCTAACTAGCCGCATGAGCGGCGACCACGACCATGACGAACACGGCGGCTCCGAGCTGTCGGAGATGGACGTGCGGGTGCGCGCGCTCGAATCACTCCTCGTCGAGAAGGGCTACGTCGAGCCGGCGGCGCTCGACCGGGTGATCGAGACGTATGAGAAGAACATCGGGCCCCGCAACGGTGCGCGCGTCGTCGCGAAGGCGTGGGTGGATCCCACCTTCCGCGCTTGGCTCCTCGCCGATGCCTCGGCCGCGATCGCCTCTCTCGGTTTCGCCGGCCGGCAGGGCGAGCACATGATCGCGCTCGAGAACACGCCGCGCGCCCACAACATGGTCGTGTGCACGTTGTGCTCCTGCTACCCGTGGCCGGTGCTCGGGTTGCCGCCCGTCTGGTACAAGTCCGCGCCCTATCGATCGCGGGCGGTGATCGACCCACGCGGCGTCCTGCGCGAGTTCGGCGTGACGCTGCCCGAAGACGTCGAGGTCCGGGTGTGGGATTCGACCGCGGAAGTGCGCTATCTCGTGCTGCCGGAGCGTCCCGCGGGAACCGAAGGCTGGAGCGAAGATCGACTCGCCGATCTGGTGACGCGCGATTCGATGATCGGGACGGGATTGCCGAGGAGCCCATGAACGGAGTGCACGACATGGGGGGCCTGCAGAGCTTCGGGCCCGTACAGCCGGAAGCGGACGAGCCGCCGTTCCACGCGCCGTGGGAAAAGCGCGCGCTCGCGCTCACTCTCGCGATGGGTGCCACCGGGTCGTGGAACATCGACCAGTCGCGCGCCGCGCGCGAGAGCCTGCCGCCGGGCAAGTACCTGACGAGCAGTTACTACCAGATCTGGATCGAGGGGCTCACGAAGCTGATGCTGGAGCGGGGATTGGTCACCCCGGCCGAGATCGCTTCCGGCCATCTGCAATCGCCGCCGGCGAAGCTCGCACGCGTCCTTCGCGCCGCCGACGTGTCCATCGCGCTCGCCCGCGGAGCGCCGACGGTTCGCGACACCACGGGGGCGCCGCGCTTCAAGGCCGGCGATGAGATTCGAACGCGAAACTGGAATCCGGCGACGCACACGCGGCTGCCGCGCTACTGCCGCGATAAGCCGGGCGTAGTCGCGAGGGTGCACGGTTGCCATGTGTTCGCCGACGCCGACGCGCAAGGCGACCCGCGTCCGGAATGGCTTTACGGTGTCCGCTTCGAGGCGCGCGACCTGTGGGGCGAGCACACCACGGCTTCGGCGGTGTACGTCGATCTCTGGGAACCGTATCTCCAATGAAGCCCGACCTCGACGCGATCGACCGCGAGATGCCGGGCATCCCGCGCGATGCCGAAGGGCCGGTGTTCAAGGCGCCGTGGGAAGCCCAGGCGTTCGCCATGGCGGTGGCGCTGCACGAGCGAGGCGCGTTCACCTGGAAGGAATGGGCCGCTTGCCTCGCGGAGGTCATCGCCGACGTCCGCCGCGGAGGGGACGTCGACGACGGCAGCGAATATTACCGGCATTGGCTCACGGCCCTCGAGCGCATCGTCTCGCGCAAGGGCCTCCTGACGGACGCTCTTCTCGAGCAGCGCCGCCATGAATGGGAAAAGGCGGCCCGGCGCACGCCGCACGGCCAACCGATCCTGCTCGAGTAGGCAGGCGGCGCTACCGCACGCCCAGCATCGCGACGATCGCGCGATGGATCTCGCCGTCGCGGTTCATCATGCTGTGCAGGATCGTGTAGTGATTCGCGTCGCGGACCTCGACATATCGCACTGGCAATCCGGCCTCGCGTCGAGCGCTGGCATAGTCGGCCGTCTGTCTTCGCATCTCCGGAAGTTCCTTGCCTCCGGCGAACAGATCGAGCTGCTTGGAAGTCTTCGGTAGCTCGACCATCGGCGAGTTCCGCCGCGCGATCGCCGCGTCCATGTGCAGCTTGTCGTTCACGTAGGACTTGAGGAGCGGCTCGAGATCGAAGAGCCCGCTGATCGCCACACCCCCGCGAAGCGAAGGCTCCTCCAGCACCATCGTGGCAAGGTGCCCGCCCGACGACCAGCCGGATACGACGACGCGCCGGGGATCTCCACCCAGCTCCGGCAGCTTGCTCGCGAGAAAGCGGACGGCAGCGTGCGTATCCGCCACGATCTCGTCCATGCTCGCATCGGGCCCGAGCGGATACCCGACCATCGCCGTGCTGATTCCGGAGTCGACGAAGCTCTCGGCGAGGAACGCGAAGTCTTCCTTCGAGCGCATCTGCCAGAACCCGCCGTGGATGAAGACGAGGACCGGCGTGTCCGGCCCCGCCGAGAAGTAATCGATCTTGTTGCGCGGCGAAGGTCCGTACGCGAGATCGAGATGGTCCGGATATCGCGCGCGCATCCGCTCGCTCTGCGCCAACCAATCGCGGAACATGGCGCCGCTCTCCGGCACGGCTTTCGAATTGTTGTAGGCGAGATCGAGGGTCGCGCGATCCATCGACTCCCACGGTCTCGTCTTCGGCGCAGGCGCGGAGGTGGCGCAACCCCAGACGAGCGGAACGGCGAGCAGAGCCAAGGCAAATTCGAGCGCGTGCGTGGTCATGCGCGGATGCTCCGCCAGCGCGGCACGCCGGTCAATTTGCCGCACCGCCTCCCTGCTTGCCAAGCGTACGCCGGCATGGTATTGATTATGATAATGAGATTCAATATCAACAACGGCGCCCCACGCAGCCCCTCCCCGGAGTAGCCGCGATGCTCGTGTGCGTGTGCAGAGGCGTTTCTGATCGCGAGCTGCGCGAGGTCCTCGCCCGCGGCGCTTCCACGCTCCGCGACGTCGGGCGTGCCTGTGGCGCCGGCACCGATTGCGGCTCCTGCCGCGACCTTCTCCGCAAGATGCTCGGCAACTGCGCGGCGCAGGGCTGTGAAGCGCCCCCGGGCGCCACGCGACCGGAGGAACAGCTCGAGAGGCAGCGGTAAGCGGCTCGACGATTCCGAAGCCAGGACAAACCCAAAAACCCGTCCACGGCGACGGCTGCGGCGGGCTTCGTTTGCAGGAGGTCTAGCGTGCACTACTGGAAGTCGTCGATGTTCCTGCTCCTTCTCGGCGCCGCCGCCCGCGCGCAGGAGCCTTCCGCCCAGCAGCCTTCACCGACGCCGGCCCCCGCGGGCGCGACGCAGTCCGCGGAGCCGCAGACCGCCCTCCCGCGCGAGAGCGCCGTCGAGAACGCGATCGGGCGCACCGCCATGTCGGGCAGCGCCTTCGGCGGCTATGGCGAGCTGACCTACAACGACCCGAACAACGGCCCGGGCGTCGTCGACCTGAGGCGCTTCGTCCTCTACTTCGGCCACGATTTCAGCGAGCGGCTGCGCTTCTATTCCGAAGTCGAGGTGGAGCACGCGATCAGCTCGGCCGAGGATCAGGGCGAGGTGGAGATCGAGCAGGCCTATCTCGACGGCCTCCTGCACAAGAAGATCAACCTGCGCGGCGGCGTCATCCTCATGCCGGTCGGAATCATCAACATCTATCACGAGCCTCCGAGCTTCAACGGAGTCGATCGCCCGGACGTCGATCAGTTCGTCATCCCCACCACCTGGCGGGAGGCGGGAGCGGGCATCTTCGGCGAGCTCGCCGAGGGCCTGCGCTACCAGCTCTACGGCGTGACCGCCTTCAACGCGAACGGCTTCACCGCCGACGCGGCGATCCGCGAAGGCCACCAGGAAGCGCAGCTCGCGTACGCCGGTGACTTCGGCGGCGTCGCGCGCCTCGACTACGAGCCGGTGCTGGGCACCGTCTTCGGCGTCTCGGCCTACGGCGCCACCTCGGGCAACACCTTGCGGTCGTCCGTCGGCCGGGTGCCGGTCGCGATGTTCGAAGCGGACGTGAGGACGCGCTGGCAGGGCTTCACGGCCCGGGCGGAGGTTGCCGGCCTCTTCGTCGGCGACGCGGGTCCGCTCAACCAGGCTCTCGCCGCGGGGGATCCGGAGCAGCAGGAGGCGCTCCCGATCTCGTCGAGCGCCTGGGGCGGTTACCTGGAAGTCGGCTACGACCTGCTCCGTCTCCTCGCGCCTTCTGAGCGGCAGAGCCTCACTGCCTTCACCAGGGCCGAATACGTCGATACCCAGGCCGACGTGCCGGCCGGGTTCGACGCGCGCCTCGAGTTCCGCCGCTACTCCGCCGTCGCGGGGCTCGTGTATCGGCCCATCCCGCAGGTCGCGCTCAAGGCCGACTACCGCCGCCGCGAGTTCGGCGAAGGGCCCGGTCACAGCGAGATCGCTGCTGCGATCACGTGGCTTTTCTGAGACAAGTACGGCATGAAAGCGTTCTCCCGGCGGGGCTTCCAGCTCCGCAGCGCGCCTCTCGAGACGCGCGTGGCCTATACGGGGTTCTTGATCCTGACGGCCCCGGGAGTCGTCTCCCTCGCCGCCCTCTCGTTCGGCAGGATGGGTGTGAGCCCCTCCGCGATCGCGACGTACTACCGGGGCGGCGAGACGGAGATGAGCTTCCCCAAGCAGTTCTGGCAGATGATGGAGGTGAGCCACTTCCATCTCTTCTCGGTGCCCGTCGTCGTCCTCATCCTCGCGCACCTCCTCTATGCGACGCCGATCTCGGTACGCGCCCGGGTATGGCTCACCGCCCTCACGTTTCTCGGCGCATTGCTCGAGATCGGCGGCCCCTGGGCGGTGCGGTACGTGGCCGGAGGATTCGCCGTTCTGCTCCTCGCAGGCTGGATCCTGCTCGCCCTCGGCATCACGGCCATCATCCTCGTCTCGCTGGTCTCGATGTGGGGCCCCGATCGATGGAACGAATGGATGGCCGCGCCCGAGCCCGACGAGGACATGGACCGATGAAGCGGCGGGCCATCGCCTTCGCGCTCGCCGTGGCCTTCGCGGCGGGCGCGGACCAGGTGTTCCTGCGCGAGCAGGACGCGCCTCGAGCGCTGTTCGGAGAGCACGTGTCGGGGGTGCGCAAGACGCTGGAGTTGACGCCTGCCGAGCTCGCCGAGTTGAGCCGCATCCTCGAGCGCAAGGTGGAGATCCGGAGCTATCCGTATCTCGAAGTGTGGTCTGACGACCCGAAGCGGCTCGCGGGAACCATCTTCGTCCTCGACGCGATCGGCCAGAGCCAGCCCATCACGTTCGCGATCGGAGTGAAGCCGGACGGGAGCCTTCAAGATTGCCAGGTGATGGTCTACCGCGAGCCGCACGGGGACGAGATCCACGAGCGGCGGTTCCGGGCGCAGTTCGCGGGAAAGAAGCTCCAGGATCCGCTGGTGGTCGGGAAGGACATCGACGCGATCTCGGGGGCGACGATCTCCTCGAATTCGGCAGCGTACGCGGCGCGGAAGGGGCTCGCGCTTTCGGACCTCTTGCGACGGCGGGCCACGAGCAAGTGATTCTAGTCGCCCATCACGTGCACGACGATCT
>JBJMQD010000224.1:0-18272 GCA_045802855.1 Myxococcales bacterium
CGCGGAGCAGACGACGCGCAAGGTGAAGGGCCGCAACAAAGTCGCGAAGATGTCCCGGACCGACAAGCCGAAGCGGGCCGCGTCGGAAGCGGAGACGCCCCGCGGCAGGCCGAGCGGAGACAGCTACATCCGAGGCGGCCCCACGCGCGCGAAGAGCGACGTGACGACGCGGTCCAAGAGCCCGAAGCGCATCGAGAAGGTCGCTCGCCCCGCGAGGGGTTGAGCGGACCCGCTGGCGTTCAACATCCGTGGGCGGTGCCGCGACGGTTGTCGCGGCCCGCGCGTTGCCAGCGTGCAGAAGGCCGGCTCGCGCTAAGCGCTCTCGCACCCGGAAGGCTTGAGAATCCGCTCCGTGGACGGAGGATTGTCCGCGAGCTTGCTAGCCGGGCGGCGCGGGCGCGAAACCAGCTCACCGCCGCAGTTCGGACACTTCCGTCGAAGAACCCCCTGCGCGCAGGCGCCGCAGAAGGTGCATTCGAAGGAACAGATGAAAGCGTCGCCGCTGTCGGGCGGCAAGTCGCGGTCGCAGCACTCGCAGTTCGGCCGGAGTTGGAGCATCGGAATTCTCACCGCGCAGCGGGCGCGAGGCTAGAGATGTACTCCGCCACGTCCTCGACGTCGCGGGGCGAGAGTGACGCGCGCAGGATCGCCGTCGCGCCGGGAAGCGAACGGAGGCAACGCGGCGTAATGAGCCGCCAGTTCCCGGATCTCCGCGTCGGAGAGCTTCTCGGCGACCGGCGACATCGCGGGATCCTTGCGGCGCTGCTCGCGGTATTGCACGATCAAATCTCGCGGCGACAATGCCATCGCCCCGGGCGCCGGCGCGGGTCGCTACCAGGAAAACGTCGGTGCGGGCGGAACGGTTCAACCGGTTGAACCGCGTTTTCTCGTCATCGGGGAATGGTGAGGAGCGCGCTGCCCGCGATCGCCGGTAATACCGTCGATAATGAAAAGCCGCTCGGATTGAGCACGATCCGCTCCCCGTCCTTCCCCGAAGCCCGCTCGGGCGCGAACCAGTAGCCGCTCCGGCTCGCCCCCGCCGCCTGTCCCGCCACCCCGAGCAGGACGCCCTGGGCGGGCTTCTCGTCCAGGTTGACGAGGTGGACGTCGAGCTTGCGCTCCGGGTCTAGATAGGCGCGCGCGAACAGACGCGCCCTCCCGGACAGCGTCAGCTGCGCCCGCCCGCGGCCGAGAAGCTCGCGAGCGGCTTTCAAGACCTGCACGTCCTGGCCGACCGGTGCCTCCTGGTCGAGCGCGACGCCGAGGACGCGCCCCTCGCCCACCCGCTCGATGCCGTGGCGCGCCTCGGGAAAGACGACGCCCTCGGGCCTTCCTTCCTCGTCGACCATGGCGCAGCGGCCGACGACGAGAGCGTCGCCGCCCGACTGGACGTGACGGCGGGCGCGCTCTCCGTCGCGCACGTGCAACTGACCGCAGCCGGCGAGCACGACGACCCCGCTGCGCGGCTCGCCGAGCGCGAGCCTGGCGCTCACCATCAGATGGGCGCGGGCGAGGGCCGCCGAGACGGCGGTGGCGGTCGCGAGATGGACGCCGCGCGACCAGTGCTCCGCGAACGGCGACACGAGGACTTCCGCGTCGAGGATCGCCTCGCTCGGCCGGAACCGTTCCCGGACGATGGCCTGGAACCGCCGGTGCGTGGCGAGCGCGGCACGGGCAGCGGCGCTCGCGGAAGGCGGCAGCATCACGTCGATGTCGCAGGCGAGGGCCAGGGCGGAGAAGAGCTGCACCTTGGCCGGATCGATCGCCGCCGGCAGGACCGCGATCGCGGGCCGGTGGTCGAGCGCCGCGCGGGCGACCAGGAACGGAAGCAGCGCGGCTTCCGGATCCGTCGTGGGCAGATCGAAGAGGAGGCCGTCGAGGTGCCTCGCGAGCGCCAGCGCCACCGCCGAGATCGGCCCGGTGCGCCCGAGCACCGAAATCTCGACGCCGCGCCCCCTGCGCGCCTCGTCCCGTGCTCGCAGCGCGGCGCGCTTGCCGGACTCCACGGCCTCGGAAAGGCGCAGCGCCTCGCGAGCCCCCGCGAACGTCCCCCGGGTGCGCAATCCCTCGAGCGCGTCGAAGGTGAGGAGATGGTCCCCGTAGGATTCGCGCAAGGACTCCATGAGCGCGAACTCGCACGACTTGCACCATCCCGCTTCGGCGGGTCCGGCCCGGTACCAGCGATCGAGCCCCTCGAGCAGTACGCCCTCGCCGAGATGGGTCGCCCAGGCCACCACGCGTCCGGCGTGCTCCCTGCCAGCGGTCGAGCTGACGCAGCGTACGGCGACGGATCCGTCCTGGACGATCGATCCATCCGGTTTGCGACAGGCCTCGTGCTCGTCGCGCGCCCGCGAGATGTCCACGGCGATGAGACGAGGGAACGATGCCGTCGCGGGCGGAGGCGGAGGGCTTCCCGTCGCCGCAGGCGCGTCCTCTTGCGCGCCGGCGTGCAGGGCCGGCTCCGCGGTGGCGGCGGGGAGCGCGCCTTCCGGCGGCTGCGGCTCCGGAAGCGGCGGATGCGGAGCGTCGGGCTCGGACTCCTCGAAGGGCCGGATGATCGCGTCGGCGCCGTCCGCGCGCGCCTCGGCCTCGGCCTGTCCAGGACCGCACAACGCGATGTGGCGCGCTCTGGGAAACTCGACCGGCCGGGCCATCGGGGCGCGAGAACGTAGCCCATCGAACGAATCGAATCGAGCGCACCGCCGCCGCGAACCGCGCCTGCGGGCAAGCGATTGCATCCCGGCAGGGCGCGCCCAAGATTCCGCGCACGAACCCGGATGGCTGCCGGCGGGCGGCGTAGGCTTTCGAACACTTTGCGAGCAGGGGAAACGAGATGAACCAGTTCTTCGAGGGGGTCGCGCATCACTGGAACGGCGGCGGGCCGGGAATGTATCCGATCGCCATCTGCCTGGTGTTCGCGATCGCGGTGATCATCGATCGGGTCGGTGTGCTGTTCTTCAGCGCGAGCGTCGACAAGGACGAGTTCTTGCGCGGCCTCAAGACCCACATCTTCAACGGCGACCTGGACAAGGCGATCAGCTACACCGCCGGCCAGAAGCAGACGCCGCTCACCAACATCGTCAAGGCGGGCCTCATCAACGTCCCGAAGGGCGAGGACGAGGTGCAGGCCGCGATGGACGAGGCGAGCCTGCGCGAGCTTCCGCGCATCGAGAAGCGCACCGGGTACCTGGCGATGATCGGCAACGTCGCCACCCTGGTCGGCCTCCTCGGAACCATCATCGGCCTCATCCAGTGCTTCGCCGGCGTCGCGGGCGTCGACGCGAGCGAGAAGGCGCGCGTGCTCTCCGACGGCATCTCGGAAGCGATGAACTGCACGGCGTTCGGACTCATCGTCGCCATTCCGGCGCTGGTCGCGTTCTCGCTCCTGCAGGGCCGCACCCAGCACATGATCGACGACATCAACGAGACGTCCGTGGGCGTCTTGAACCTGATCGTCGCGAACAAGGACAAGATGCGGATCCCCCAGAACCTCCCGCAGGCGCAGTAACGCGAGAGGATCGAGACCATGGCCGGCGCATCACCTCATCCAGCAGCACACGGCGGCAAGAAGGCGCTGGACGCCGAGCTCAACCTCGTGCCGTTCATCGACCTCCTTTCCTGCTGCATCAGCTTCCTCCTCATCACGGCGGTGTGGACGCAGATCGCGGGCCTGCAGGTCGCCTCGAGCGGCGGGCCTCCCGAGCAGCAGCAGAAGCAGGAAACCACCATCGACCTGAAGCTCCTCCTCACCGAGAAGGGCTATTCGCTGACCATGCCAGGAGCGCAGGTGGACATTCCGAAGATCACCGGCACGGACGGTCAGCCCGCGTTCGACCGCAAGGCGCTCGCGGAGAAGCTGAAGACCGTGAAGTCGAACCTTCCGGAACAGACCGCCATCACGGTCGAGCCGGAAGACGCCGTCGCGTACGACGATCTCGTATCGACGGTGGACGCCTGCCTGGGGGAGCAGCTGCGCAACGTGACCGTTGCGCCGCTGAACTGACGCAATGGCCATCCAAGCTCCCGGCAAGCGCCCTGGCGCACGGCTCGAGCACAGCAAGGTGTTCGGGAAGAAGTTCGTGCGGGGGAAGAAGGTCGGCTACGCGAGCCTGATGCTCACCTCGCTCGTCGACATGTTCACCATCATCGTCATCTTCCTCTTGATGAACTTCTCGGCCAACGGCGAAGTGCTCTACATGTCGAAGGACATCAAGCTGCCCGACGCCTTCCACGGCGCACAGCTCGAGCGGGCTCCGGTCATCTCCGTGTCGAACGACGCAGTCACCTTCGACGGCAGGCAGGTCGCGAACACGGCCGACCTGAACAAGGGAGACCTGCTCAACGTGCCCGCGCTGGAAGACGCGCTCCGCGACGAGCGCCGCCGCTACGAGCAGATCCACCAGAACGAGCCCGACCGGCCGTTCCGGGGCCTCGTCAACGTGCAGGCCGACCGGACGATTCCCTTCCGGGTGATCAAGCGGGTGATGTTCGCCTGCAACCAGAGCGGGTTCGGGAACATCAACTTCGCGGCGCTCGCCAAGGGATCGCCGCCGAAGGACAAGAAGGTCGCGCTCAAGTAGCGATCGGCTTTTTCGGAAAGGGCGGGGCCGGCTCGTCCGCGAGGACGACGCCGGCCCTGTCGCTTCGGGCGTCACGGCGTTGTGATGGCGCTGTCGCACGACAGGGACAGCCGCTCCTCCCGCAGATGCGCGCCTCGTGTGGCGATCGCACGGCCGCACGTTTTGCGGGCGATGTACAGAGGAGAACGCACGCCTGCCGCGCTATCTTTGCGCGGAAGCGACATTCACACACCACGGCTCCGAAAAGGCCCGGTTCGTGCTTGCCAGCGTACCTGTGATCCGCCTATCGTGCGCCGCGCGATAGAACTCCCGGAGAGTGGCTTCATGAAAAATCGAGCAATCTCGCTTGCTTCGCTCGGTCTCGCGCTGCTTTGCGCACCGGCCGCCCTGGCCGACGAGGCCAATCTCCTCCTGCCGGACCTCGCCAAGGTCGAGTTCCTCGGGATGAGTGGCCGCTCGCTGCTCCTTCTGGGATTCATCGTCTGCATCCTCGGACTCGCCTTCGGGCTCTCGATTTCCGCCCAGCTCAAGCGGCTCGAGGTGCACCGCTCGATGCTGGAAGTGAGCGAGCTCATCTACGAGACTTGCAAGACCTACCTCGTCACGCAGGGCAAGTTCATCCTGCTGCTCGAGCTCTTCATCGGCGTGATCATGGTCGTCTACTTCGGGGTGCTGCGGCACTTCGAACCGGCCAAGGTCTTCGTCATCCTCCTTTTCAGCCTGATCGGGATCGGCGGCAGTTACGGCGTCGCCTGGTTCGGCATTCGCGTGAACACGTACGCAAACTCGCGCACCGCCTTCGCCTCGCTGCGCGGGAAGCCGTTCCCGACCTACCAGATCCCGCTCAAGGCGGGGATGAGCATCGGCACCATGCTCATCTCCACCGAGCTTTTGCTCATGCTCGTCATCCTGCTCTTCGTCCCCCGCGACTACGCCGGCTCCTGCTTCATCGGGTTCGCCATCGGCGAGTCGCTCGGCGCCTCGGCCCTGCGCATCGCGGGCGGCATCTTCACCAAGATCGCCGACATCGGCTCGGATCTGATGAAGATCGTCTTCAACATCAAGGAAGACGACGCGCGCAATCCGGGCGTCATCGCCGACTGCACGGGCGACAACGCCGGCGACTCGGTCGGGCCCTCCGCCGACGGCTTCGAGACCTACGGCGTCACGGGCGTCGCGCTCATCAGCTTCATCCTCCTCGCCATCTCCAGCGAGACGGTGCAGGTCCAGCTCCTCGTCTGGATCTTCGCCATGCGCATCGTGATGATCATCGCCTCGGTCGGGTCGTACCTGGTCAACGAAGCGGTGCAGAAGGCGCGCTACGCCAACGCCGACCACATGAACTTCGAGGCGCCGCTCACCGTCCTCGTCTGGCTCACGAGCGTCGTCTCCGTCGCCTTCACCTTCCTCGTCTCGTATCTCCTCATCCCGAACATCGGCGGCGACCCGACGCTCTGGTGGAAGCTCTCGCTCATCATCACTTGTGGCACGCTCGCAGGCGCGGTCATCCCCGAGGTGGTGAAGGTGTTCACCTCGACGGAGAGCGCGCACGTCCGCGAGGTCGTCACCGCCTCGCGCGAGGGCGGGGCCTCGCTCAACGTCCTCTCCGGCCTCACCGCCGGCAACTTCAGCGCGTTCTGGATGGGCATCGTCATCGTCATCTTGATGGGGATCGGCTACGGGGTCTCCCTCAACGGTCTCGACCTGCTGATGAAGGCGCCCTCGGTGTTCGCCTTCGGTCTCATCGCCTTCGGGTTCCTCGGGATGGGTCCGGTGACCATCGCCGTCGACTCGTACGGGCCGGTCACCGACAACGCGCAGTCCGTCTACGAGCTGTCGGTGATCGAGAACATCCCGAACATCCACGCCGAGGTGAAGAAGGACTTCGGGTTCGACCTCTCCTTCGACAAGGCGAAGCACTTCCTCGAGGAGAACGACGGCGCCGGCAACACTTTCAAGGCGACCGCCAAACCCGTGCTCATCGGCACCGCGGTGGTCGGCGCCACCACCATGATCTTCTCCATCATCATGGTCCTGACCGACGGACTGAAGCCGGCTTTCTTACAGTACCTCTCCATCCTCCACGCCCCGTTCCTGCTCGGGCTCATCGCGGGCGGCTCGGTCATCTACTGGTTCACCGGCGCCTCGACGCAGGCGGTCTCCACCGGAGCCTATCGCGCGGTCGAGTTCATCAAGGCGAACATCAAGCTCGAGGGGGTGGAGAAGGCTTCGATCGCCGACTCCAAGCGGGTGGTCGAGATCTGCACCCAGTACGCGCAGAAGGGCATGTTCAACATCTTCCTCACCGTCTTCTTCATCACCCTCGCCTTCGCCTGCCTGGAGAGCTACTTCTTCATCGGCTACCTCATCTCCATCGCGCTCTTCGGCCTGTACCAGGCGATCTTCATGGCCAACGCGGGCGGCGCCTGGGACAACGCCAAGAAGGTGGTCGAGGTGGAGCTGAAGGCGAAAGGAACTCCGCTGCACGCCGCGTCGGTGGTCGGCGACACGGTGGGAGACCCCTTCAAGGACACTTCCAGCGTGGCGATGAACCCGATCATCAAGTTCACCACGCTCTTCGGCCTCCTCGCGGTCGAGCTCGCCACCGAGCTTCCCAACTCCACCCGCTGGACCCTCGCGGCCGTCTTCTTCGCCATCGCGCTCGTGTTCGTCTACCGATCGTTCTACGGAATGCGCATCCAGACGCACGTAAAAGCCGAGGCCGCGGCCGCGCCGCGACCGGTGACGACCAGCGGGACATGACGGCCGACGTCGAGCGCGTCAAACGAGAGCTGCAGCGGCTGCCCATCTTTCCGCTGCCTGGCATCGCGCTGCTCCCCGGCGCGCTCCTGCCGCTGCACGTGTTCGAGCCGCGCTACCGGCGGCTCGTGCGCGATTGCTCTCGCGGCGCAGGCGTCCTCGGTCTCGCCTGCATCCCGAACGGCGAGGAAGGGATCTCCGATCCCTTGCGCAAGCCTCGCGTGCTTCCGGTGCTCGGCGCCGGCGTTCTTGCCCGGATCGAGAGGCTTCCGGACGGACGGTCGAACATCGTCGTCCGGGGCGTGCTGCGGGCGCACATCGAGAGCGAGCACGAGATGGTCGAGCCCTACCGCATCGTCGACGCGACTGCCCTCTCCGACGAGATCTCCGAGGGCGACGAAGCCCGTGCGGATTCGCTCCGCCGCGTGGTGTTCGCGCTCTGCACCGCGCAGAAGACGATGGCCTCCGCGGCGCTCGCGCAGATCGTCCGCCGTGCGGCGACTCCCGGGGAGCTTGCCGACGCGGTCGCGGGAGCGGTGATCGAGGATCCCTTCGAGCGGCAAGGAATCCTCGAGACGCTTTCCGTCACCCGCAGGCTGCTCCGGGTCGAGCGGGCCGTGTCGGCGAGCCTGGCGCTCACCGCGGCGAACGCCTCGTCCCTGCGCAACTGAACGCGACACCTCGGAACGACCGCGCTACAGTCCGCGCCGCGATGATGCGGCCACTGTGCGCGGTCTCACTTCTGTTTCTCGCGACGGGTTGCCCGGGCTCGAACTCGGCGGCGTGTCCGCCGACGAGCACGCAGGCGGGCGATTTCACCCTCACCCTCCGCCTGCAATCGGGCGCGGGCCAGTGCCGGGTTGTTTCGACCGCCGATGGAGGAGTCGCCGACGGCGATGTCGCGACCGCTCCCGCTCCGCAGAACGCGACGATGTGCGTCGGTCGCGACCCGGACAGCGGCGTCGATCTCCTCTACATGGCCGTGGAGAACCGCACGGTGCGCCCGAGCCTGCTGAATCCGGACGGGTCATTCGAGTTCAAAACGAACTCCACTGGCATCACGGGCACGGTTTGCGGGTGCGCCCTCGACGTTGTCGAAACCATCACCGGCTTCATCCAGCCTGCGACACCGGGCGCTTTCCAGATCGCACCGGACGGCGGGCAGCTGACCCCACCCATCGCCTCCATCCAGGGCACCCTCGTCGACGGGCTCGACGGGAGCGTCGGCGCTACCGGTTGCCTCTGCAACCTGCCCTGCACGCTCGCGTATCAGCTGATCGGCACCGATCGGTGAAGGCGGCGGTCGTCCTCTTCTCCGGCGGGGTCGATTCCTCGACCTGCCTTGCCATCGCTCGCGAAGAGGGCTTCGCGCCTCACGCGCTGGCCGTCCGTTACGGGCAGCGGCACGAGTTCGAGCTTTCCGCCGCGGAGCGGGTCGCTTCCGCGCTCCAGGTTCCGCTCCGCGTGGTTTCCGTCGATCTTCGCGCGATCGGCGGATCCGCGCTCACCGCGGACATCGACGTTCCGAAGGACCAACCGATCGGAACCGGGCCGATCCCGGTCACCTACGTTCCGGCGCGCAACACCGTCTTCCTCGCCCTGGCGCTCGGATATGCCGAGGTGCTCGGCGCGGCCGACCTGTACATCGGCGTCAACGCCATCGACTACTCGGGGTATCCGGATTGCCGTCCCGAGTTCGTTGGCGCGTTCGAGGCCCTCGCCAACGTCGCCACCGCCGCGGCCGTCGAGGGGCGGGCGAGATACCGCGTGCACGCCCCGCTCCTCACGATGGGGAAGGCGGACATCATCCGCCGCGGGACGAAGCTCGGAGTTCCTTACCAGCTGACCTGGTCGTGCTATGACCCCGACCCCGTCGGGCGCGCCTGCGGCCGCTGCGATTCCTGCCGCCTGCGGGCGGCGGGGTTTCGCGACGCCGCGGTGCCTGATCCGACCCGGTATCGCGAAGGAGGCTGACAGCATGCGTCTCGTTCTCGCTGCTCTCGTGGCATTCGCTCTCCCCGCCGGCGCCCAGGAACACCAGCACGGAAGCACTGCTTCGGACGAAGGATCGAAAGTCCCTGCCCACCAGACGCATCCGCTCGACGCGAGCTCGCCGAAGCCGCGCGGCCAGAACGTCTCGTTGAAGGTCGCGGGCAAGACCGCGAAGGCGTACACGGCCAAACCGAAGGGCGAGATCAAGGGAGCGATCCTCGTCCTGCACGAGTGGTGGGGTCTCAACGACTGGGTGAAGCACCAGGCCGACGAGCTCGCCAATCTCGGTTACCTGGCGCTCGCCGTCGATCTCTACAAGGGCAAGGTGGCGACCGACCCGCAGACGGCGCAGAAGCTGATGGGCGCGATGGACGAGAAGTGGGGCGACGTGGTCGAGGAGGCCGGCCTCGAGTGGCTGCACAAGAACGCGTCCGGGAAGAAGGTCGCGACCATCGGCTGGTGCATGGGCGGAGGCGAGTCGCTCAACAGCACGCTGCACGATCCGAAAGACGTCGATGCGACGATCATGTACTACGGCATGCCGGTCACCGACGTCGCGAAGCTCAAGACGATGAAGGGGCCGATCCTCGGGATCTGGGCGAACCAGGACGGCTGGATCACGCCGGATAAAGTGAAGCAGTTCGATCAGGCGCTGACGGAGGCGGGCATCCAGCACGAGTTCCACGCGTACGACGCCGACCACGCGTTCGCGAATCCATCGGGCGGCAAGTACAACCCGCCGGCCGCGAAGGACGCGTGGGAGAAGACCAAGGACTTCCTGGCGAAGAACCTCGGCTAATCGAAACGAAAACGTGCCCGTGCAGGTGCTGGTTTTTCGGAACTCGTGCGCGCGCCCGTCCTCGTTGGCGGCATGGCGCCCGTGCTAGCGCTCGTGGCGGTGCGCGCGCGACCTCGAGCACCACCACGTGCAGCAGCACGATGCCGTCAACGCGGACGGGCACTAGCACCTCACGAGCACGGGAGACCCGCACTGGCACGAGCACGGCAGTTGAGGAATCAAACCGTGCCGGGACGCCTGGGCAGTTGGCGCATGGTGCCGTAGAAGCGGACCGCCGCCTCGCCCGCGCGCTGGATGTCCTTGTTGTTGAGCCAGGCGACGACGGGCGCCGCCACCACCGGAACCGCCCTCCCGAGCGTGGCGAGACTGGTCTTCGCCAGCATCTTCTCCGCGGCGCGGGCGAAGAGCTTCGGGCCCGCCCGCGAGGCGAGGTTCACGGTGTCGGCGCCGTTCGAGTAGCCCAGGACCTCGAGCACCTCGCCGCGCGCACGCGCGGACTTGAGGTTCGTCCGGTAGACGAGCGCGATCTCCATGATGAGCGCCAGCTGGAGCGCGGTGACGAAGGCGATGTCGGCAGGTACGGAGATGAGCCCGAACAGGCCGCTCAACGCGCCTCCCGTCGATGCCCATGCCTTCTTCTGATCGATGAGCCGCTGCGCCATCTCGCTCGGCTCCGCCGAGGGATACTTCGAGCGGAGATCGTCGACGCGCTTGCGGGCGCGGCCGATCTGGTCGAGGTAGAAGCCGGCGAGCTTGTCCTTGGCGACCTGGGGCAGCACGTCCCGATCAGTCTAAGACCCCAGGCGCTTCGCCGCACCCTCACTCAGGCGGGCGAGCAGACCTGCCTGAGTATGTCGAGCTCCTCCAGAGCCTTTCCGGCGCCGATGACGACGGAGCTGAGCGGGTCTTCCGCGAGGAAGACGGGAAGCCCGGTCTCCTCACGCAGGAGGGCGTCGAGATTCTTCAACAAGGCGCCGCCGCCCGCGAGCACGATGCCACGATCGGCGATGTCTCCGGCGAGCTCCGGCGGGGTGCGCTCGAGGGTGACCTTGACCGCCTCGACGATGGCGTTGACGGGCTCGGCGAGCGCGTCGCGGATCTCGTCCGAGGAGACGGTGAGCGTGCGCGGGACTCCCGCGACGAGGTCGCGTCCCTTGATGTCCATCGTCAGGACTTCGTCGGTCGGGTATGCGTTCCCGATCCCCATCTTGATGAGCTCGGCGGTCCGCTCGCCGATGAGGAGATTGTACTTGCGCTTGATGTGCTGGATGATCGCCTCGTCCATCTTGTCGCCGCCCACGCGCACGCTCTTCGCGTAGACGATGCCGGCGAGCGAGATGACGGCGACGTCGCTCGTCCCGCCGCCGATGTCGACGATCATGTTTCCCGAAGGCTCCGTGATCGGCAGCCCCGCGCCGATCGCGGCCGCCATCGGCTGCTCGATGAGATAGACCTCGCGGGCGCCGGCGCTCTCCGCCGCCTCGCGCACCGCGCGCCGCTCCACCTCGGTGATCCCGGACGGGATCCCGATGATGATGCGAGGTTTGACGAGGGTGGACCGGTTGTGGGCAGCGCGGATGAAGTAGCGCAGCATCGCCGCCGTGATCTCGAAGTCGGCGATGACGCCGTCCTTCATCGGCCGGATGGCGACGATGTTGCCCGGGGTGCGCCCGAGCATCTCCTTCGCTTCCTTGCCGACGGCGAGCACCTTCTTCCCGCCGCGATGCTCCTGCTGCACGGCGACCACGCTGGGCTCGTTCGACACGATACCCATCCCGCGGATGTAGATCAGCGTATTCGCGGTGCCGAGATCGATGGCGAGGTCGCGGGAGAAGAACTTGTAAATGCCGTTGAACATGAACTCCGAACGCCCTTCCGTGCGTACCGGCGAAAAGTGGCGGCGGACGCTAGCATTCGGCCGTACCGGGTGCAATGAAACTCCGGGCCGATTTCACGGCGAGCGAATGCCCGTCAGCCGGCCAGCAGAAGGCCCGCGCCCGCAGCCAGAACCTGCAAGAGCAGGAGGAGCATCGCGACGCCGTGCAGGGCGGCGAAGCGCCTGCGCCGAAGGTCACCTGGCGGGAGCGCGTCGATCGTTCCACCAGCAGCCCGGCGCATACGGCGGGCCAGCACGTCCGCTCCGAGGGAGAGGACCTGCACGACCGCGCAGGCAGCGCCGAGGGCGGTCGGCGCTCCCCTTGTACCGAGGATTACGGCAGCGAGCAGCAGCACGACCATCAGGCTCCGGACCGCGCCCGTCCGGGAAAGGATTGCTCCCGCAAGGTCGCCGGCGAGCTTGCGGTCCGGAGCGCGGGCGAACACCGCGGAGGTGGCGAGAAGAGTCGCAAGTCCGCCACCGAACCAGAACGCCAGTGCGAACGAGCGGAGCGCCAGGCCGAGGTGCACTCGCGCTGCTTACCAGATCCTCAGGAATCGCCCTTGGCGCGCTTCTTCAGCTTCTCCACCAGGGTCGTCCGGTTCAGCCGCAGGATTTTCGCCGCCTGGTTCTTGTTGCCCCCGGAGCGCTCGAGCGCTTCGTTGATCAGGCGATCCTCCAGTTCCGCGAGCGCGGCGTAGAGATCGATCCCTTCCGGAGGCAGCGCCGGGACCGCTTGCGGCGTGGAAATGGGACCCATCGCGCCGCGCATGCCGGGGGGTAGATCCGCGAGCCCGATCTCGCCGGTTCCCTTGAGCACCGCGAGCCGCTCGACCAGGTTCTGCAGCTCGCGCACGTTGCCCGGCCAGGAATGGCGTTCCAGCGCTTCCATCGCGTCCTTCGCGAACGTGAGCTCGCTCGCGGATGCCTTGTCGAGGAAGTGGCGGACGAGGACCGGCACGTCTCCCTTTCGTTCCCGCAGCGGCGGGAGGGCGAGCGGAACGACGTTCAGCCGGTAGAAGAGATCGAGACGGAACCTCCCCTCCGCCGCGAAGGTCTCGAGGTCCTTGTTGGTGGCGGCGATGACCCGGAAGTCGACCGGCTCTCCCTTCGTGCCGCCGAGCGGCTCGACGATCCGATCCTGCAGCACGCGCAGGAGCTTGCCCTGCAGGACGAGGGGCATCTCGCCGATCTCGTCGAGGAAGATGGTGCCGCCGTCCGCCAGCTTGAAACGCCCGGCCCGCTGCTGCTGGGCCCCGGTGAACGCCCCGCGCACGTGGCCGAAGAGCTCGCTCTCGAGGAGCTGCTCCGGGATGGCGGCGCAATTGACGGCGACGAGCGGGCCCATCGCGCGGCGGGAGAGCCGGTGGATTGCCTGCGCGACGAGCTCCTTGCCGGTGCCGCTCTCGCCCGTGATGAGGACCGAGCTGTTCGACGGCGCGACCCGCACGAGCGTGTCGAAGACGTCGCGGATGGCGCGAGAGGCGCCGATGACGCCGGCGGAGGTCGCCGCGGTGAGACCCGCCGCCACCTCCGCGCCGTTCTGGACGGCGGATCGCACTTCCCGCTCCAGGTCAGCGACAGGGATCGGCTTCTCCAGCATGGTGACGGCGCCAAGGCGCATGGCCTCGACGCTCGTCGCGACCGTTCCGAAGGCGGTGAGGACCAGGACGGGACAGCCGGGGAAGATCTTCCGGACGGCGCGCACGATGGCGAGGCCGTCGCCGTCGGGCATGCGCAGGTCCGTGACCACCACGTCCACCGGGCGGCCAGCGGCGCGCTCCTCCTCGAGCGCCGCCACTCCCTCGGCGACTCCGTAGGCGCCCTTCGTCTCGAATCCCTTGAGGCGGAAATATCGCGACAGCGACGACACGAGATCGCGCTCGTCGTCGACGAACAGGATCCGCAGCGGGCGCCTCTCCTCCACGTTCGTCAATCCTCCGGCGATCGTCAGATCCATGACACCGCGAGGCCCGTCGGCACGGGCTCGGGAAACCTGAGCACGATCGCGAAATCGGGCTGGATTTCAACAAGTTCGGGGCTGGCGATCCTTCGGCATGCCGGTTGCTCAAGGGGAGCGCGGACGATCGCCCGCACCCAGGAACCACACCATGCACACGACCGCCGCCTACCGCTCACACGACCTGAGGACCGAGCGCATCCTCGCGCACACGGGCCTCGCGAAGGGCATCGCCCTCCGGCTCGCAGGCCGCGTTCCGAAGAGCGTGGACATGGACGACCTGGTCGCGGCGGGCATGCTCGGACTCATCGACGCGGCCGACCGGTACGACGAGAGCCGCGGCATCCCTTTCGAGGCGTATTCGCGGCGGCGCATCCAGGGCGCGATCCTCGATCTCCTGCGGGCGGAGGATCACCTCACGCGACGCGAGCGCCGCTCGGGCCGCGAGGCCGACCGCTCCGAGGAGCGGATGCGCGCGAAGCTCAGGCGCGAGCTGACCGCGGAAGAGGCGCACGCGGCACGCGGGGGCGTTCCGCGCACGTTGCCGCACTCGCAGACCTTCGTGCCGGTGGAGGACGTCGACGACGGCAGCCTCGACACTTCCCTGGACGCGTTCGCCCGTCTCGCCACGGCGCAGGACGTAGGCCGGCTCCGCGACGCCATCGCCACCCTTCCGGAGCGGGAGCGGCAGATCCTCGCTCTGTATTACGAGGAGGAGCTCACGTACCGCGAGATCGGCTCGATCCTCGGGGTCAGCGAATCCCGGATCTGCCAGATTCTTCGCGCGGTTCAGCGCAAGCTCCGGGAGCGGCTCGAGGCCGCGGAGGAGAGTGCGACGTAGACCGCCATCAAGTTCTTGACGGTGGGGCCGATGAGAGGGGCATGCGACGGATGGAAACCTCTCGAGGCGGCGCGACCCCGGAGCGGGTCGAGGAACTGAGACGGCTCGTCGAGTCGGGTGGGTACAAGCCCGACCCCGCGCGTATCGCCCAGGCGATGGTTTCGTGCGCCTGGCGAAACCTGGCCGCCCGGCGGCTTGACGGCCACGGGCACGCCTGAGACGCTGCGGAAGCTGGAGGTGCCCGATGGCATCCCGCTTCCGCAGGCGAGCACTCGGCTGCTTGTGCGCTCTAGTCGGCCTTTCCGCCGGGTTCCTCGGAAGCGAGGCGCTCTTCGGCGAGTCTTCGTCGTCCGTCACCGGCGCCGTCCTCCTGTTCTCGGTCGAGTTGCGCGACGAGGCGGGGGCGCTCCTCGCGAGCCCGCTCCTGGTCGGAGAGGAAGGCCGCAAGCTCCACCTCGATCTGGACCGTCCCCTGGGGCGGCACAGCGAACCCCTGCGGATGTCGCTCGATCTCGACCCTCGCTCTTCCGGATCGCGGAATCTCTGCGTCGGCTACAAGATCTCGCTCTCCGACGACGAGCCCCGCGTGGGGCGCATCGGCCTCGCTCCGGGCGAGCCACGGTCCATTCACCTTCCAGGGCCAGGCGAGCCCCTCCAGCTGCGCCTCGTCGTGGCGCGGGCCGGATCTGCGGAGTTCTCGCGCATCTTGCGGGATCGCCGGGTGCGGCTGGGATAGGGGATTTCCTCTAGCGGGAGCAAAAATGGGCCGGATAGCGGCCCTTGCTCGTGCTTCGTGATAGACGAAACGCCCATGCCGCTACCGCCCCTCTCCCCTCGCGAAGCGCGCCTGGGGCGCTTCGCCGCCGGGTGCAGCGCGCTTTACGCCCTCCTCGGAGCTCTTTTCGCCGCCTTTCCGGGGGCGATCTTCCGCATCGCCGGTTTTGGCGCGCACGCGGAACTGGGGCCGGAGGTGCGCTTCTGGCAGGTCCTCGGTGCCTCTTCGATGGCCGCGATCTCGGTAGCATGCGCGGTGGCGGCGAGCGCGCCGCGCGAGCGTCGGGTGGCGCTCCTCCCTGTGCTCGCGGGAAAGCTCGTCACCAGCGTACTCGCGCTGCTCGCCCTCGCCTCGGCGCCGCCGGGTGCGCTCGGGTCGTCCTGGCGCTCGCTTGCTTCCCTGATCGCGGTGGATCTGCCGCTCTTCCTCGTGACGGTCGTCCTCTATCGCCACGCCGCTCCTGGCGTGCATCTCTCGAACGCGCCGACGCAGACCGCACCAGACGTCGCCGAGGTGCAAGTGCCGCCGGTCCGTCTGACCGTCGGGGGCAGGCCCTCGTAGCTTTCCGGCGTGGCCCGTCGCCGCGGGTTAGATTCGTACAATGGTCGGACTCGTCGTCGCCTCCCACGGAAAGCTCGCGGAAGAGCTCATCCGCACTGCCGAGGGAGTGGTCGGTGCGATCGCCAACGTCGAGGCCGTGGCCGTCTCGGCGACGCAGCCCGATTCGCGATCGAAGATCGCCGAGGCGATCGCGAAGGTAGACCACGGCGAGGGCGTCCTCTTGCTCACCGACCTGCTCGGGGGATCGCCGACGCAGCTCTGCCTGTCCTTCCTCGCCGAGCGCAAGGTCGAGGTGGTCACGGGAGTGAACCTTCCCATGGTGCTCAAGGCGACGTCGCTCCGCGCCTCTTCCTTGCCCATCGGCGAGATGGCCTCGCAGCTGGCGGAATCGGCCCGCAAATCGATCGGCCACGCGTCGCTGCAGCTGCGGAAGGCGATGCAGTGAGCGGTACCCCCGGGATCGCGCTCGTCCGGGTCGATAACCGGCTCGTCCACGGACAGGTGCTGGAGGCGTGGGTGCCGGCCCTCTCCGTGCAGGCCATCCTGGTCGCCGATGACGAGGTCGCCGGGAACGCGCTCGCGCGCGCGGCGATGGGCCTCGCGATGCCCCGCAAGGTCGCGTTCCGGGTGGCGCCCGTCGCCGATGTCGCCGCGATGCTGCGTCCGGGCGGCGCGGGCGCGCCCGCCACTCGCACCCTGCTGCTCGTCCGCGACGTGCGCGATGCGGTCACCCTGCACGAGCGAGGGGTCGCGCTCGGGCATCTCAACCTCGGCAACGTCCACTTCTCCGCCGGGCGCGAGCAGGTGACGCCGACGGTCCATCTCGACTCGAGCGAAATCGAGGCGCTGCGGCGGCTCGCCGCCTCGGGAATCGAGATCGAGGGCCGGGCCGTACCCGCGGAAGTGCCAATCCCCTTCGCCACCATCGCCGCGCGCTTCCGCGGCGCTGGAGCGCCACCCGCCCGAAAGTAGCGCCCTGGCGCGTGGCGCGGATAGCATGCCGCGCAGTGTTCCCGCCGGGCGGGCTTGTCCACCTGTTCGTCTCGGGTCTCGTGGCGGCGCTCGTCACGGGACTCGCCGCCGTCGAGCGCAAGGGCGCGCTCCAGCTCATGCTCAGCCGCCCGCTCGTCCTCGGTCCGATTCTCGGCTGGGCGCTCGGCGACGTGCTGGGGGGCGTCACCATCGGGATCCCGCTCGAGCTTCTCTTCCTCGGCGGCGTGAACCTCGGCGGATCGCTCCCGGAGAACGAGACGCTCCTCGCTGGCGCGGTGACGACCGCGGCGGTGCTGGCTGGAGAGGCCGCCGGGACGGGCGTCGATCCGCCCTTGGCGGCGCTCGCGCTGGCGCTGCTCTTTCCCCTGGCCCTCGTCGGACGCCGCCTGGAGAGCCGGACCGAGCAACGCAACAACGCCTTCTTCCAGCTCGCCTTCGAGACCGTCGAAGAAGAGCCCGATCCCGTCCGGCTCAATCTGCGCGGGCTCGTCTTGCCGTTCGTCGCCACCGCGGCGATCTGTTTCCTCGCGGCCTTTTTTTCGCCGTTCCTCGCCTCGCTGCGGGTGGCCTGCTCCGCGCGGCTCGCGGGGGCGCTCACGGGGTCCTGGCATGCCGCCTGGGCGCTCGCGGCGGCCACGGCGATCCGGGCCGTGCGCGATCGGCGCGCTCCCCTCTTCGCCGCCGCCTCGTTCGCGCTCACGCTCCTCTTCGCCCTCCTCGTGTCGGATCGCCGATGACCGGCGAGACCCGCGTCACGAAACGTTCGCTCGCCCGCGTGTTCTTCCGGGCGCTGTTCATCCAGGCCGCCTGGAATCCGCGCGGCATGCAGAACCTCGGCTTCGCGGACGCGATCTCCCCCGCCTTGCGCGAGCTCTATCCCGATCCGGCGGACTGCGCGAAGGCGGTCTCGCGGCACCTCGAATTCTTCAACTGCCATCCCTATATGGCGGCGGCCATCCTGGGCGGGGCCGTGCGCCTGGAGGAGCGGGTCGCGAACGGGGAGTCTCCGCCCGAGTCGGTCTCCAGCTTCAAGCGCGCCCTCGGCCCGCCCTTCGCGGCGCTCGGCGACGGCTTCTTCTGGCTCGCGCTGCGCCCGGCGGCCGCGCTGGCGGCGGCGGCGTCGGAGCCCTTCCTG
>JBJMQD010000361.1:0-9368 GCA_045802855.1 Myxococcales bacterium
AGAAGCACGCGACCATCGACCGACTCGCAGCGAAGCTGGGCGCTCCCGAGCAGGTGGCCCGCGGGATGGAGCGAGAGCCGCAAGCCTGCGAGGGCGAACGACTGTCCCCACCCGGCCGGGAGCGGAGCGGCCTTCCGGAGCGCCCTCTGCTGGGAAACCTCGAGAAGCGCGAGGGTGCGGGCGCTCAGCACCGTCCGCTCGGGCAGCGTGGCGCGGGCGCCGCGGGCGTGGGCGAGAAAGCCGATCTGCGTCCGCCCGACGGGCTCGACGTAGAGCTGGGTCCCCCGGACGCGCAAACCATGCGCGGCCCGCTCGACACTCAGGGCGGGCAGGACGGGCTTTCGCATATCGAACACTCATACCGGGAGCCGGCCCGGCCTGCACGTTTCAAGTCGAGCGCGCCCGCAGCGCGGCGCCGACCTCGCCGGTGAGGACGCCGACGACGATCAGCGCGCCGCCGGAAAGCTCCAGCGCGGAAAGACGCTCCCCGATCAGCAAGGCCGCCCACAACGCCGCGAATACAGGCTCGAGCGCGGAGATGAGCGCGAACCTGACCGACGATAGCCTGCGCTGCGCCCAGGTCTGGATGCCGAACGCCAGCAAGGTGGCGAAGACCGCCAGATACGCGACCGCGGCGAGCGTGCCCGGATCGCCCTCGAAGCGCTGGTTCTCGACGATCGGTCCGCAGATCGCCGCCATCGCGCACGTGCCGCCCAGCTGGACGAGCAGGAGCGGCAGGACCTCGTGGCGCGGCGCGACCCGTCCGAGGACGACGATGTGGACGGCGAACACGACCGCGCAGCCGACCGTGAGCAGATCGCCGAGGAGTTGCGCGTTTCCCGCCGCGCCGCCGCGGGAGAGGACAGCCATTCCGACCACGGCGACCAGGACGCCGGCGATCTGCGGAGCGGCGGGGCGCTTCTTGAAGAAGAAGAATTCGATGAGCGGCACGAAGACCACGAGGAGGCCGGTGAGGAATCCGCTCCGGGAGGCAGTCGTGCGGTGCTGGCCTTCGATCTGCAGGAGGAAGCCGCCCCCGAGGAGCGCCGCGCAGACGAGGCCGTCCCGGAGGAGGTCGCGCGACGGGTGGAAGCTGCCACGGAGCACGAGGAACACGAAGAGCAACGTGAACGCGACCGCCATCCGCACCGCGACGAGGAGGATGGGCGAGACCGGCGACGACCCCGATCCCACCAGGACGCGCACGATGGCAAAGGTCGATCCCCACACGGCCATCAGCGCGACGAGCGCCAGATCCGCCATTTCAAGAGCCGACGAAGTAGAAGCCGATGGCGAGGACGGCGTAGACGGCGATGAGGAAAGCGCCTTCCAGCCAATGCGTCTCGCCGTCGAGCGCGATGAAGGCCGTCGCCAGCACGGCAAGCCCGATCGCGGTCACCTCGAACCGGCTGAAATTGAGATCCATCGGCGCGCCGAGGACCATGCCGGCGAACACCAGCACCGGCGCGACGAGGAGCGCGATCTGCTTGGAGGATTCCCAGGCGATGCCCAGGGCGACATCCATCTCGCCCCGGTTGCCGAAAGCAATCGCCGAAGAGTGCTCGGCCGCGTTGCCGACGATGGCGATGATCACGATCCCGACGAACGTCTCCGGAAGGTGGACGGCGTGCAACGTCCCTTCGAGCGACCCGACCAGGATCTCCCCCGCGAGCCCCGTCGCCGCTCCGGCGAGGAGGAGCCGTCCCACCGCCAACCAGGGGTTGGGGAGGGGACCCTCGTGCTCGGAGGCGTGCGCCGCCGCAGCCTCGCCCGGGGTCGCGGGAAGGAACGGCCGCGGAGCAGTCGCCGCGACGACCCGCGGCTGCGTGCGAAGCTGGAACAGGAGCGAGAGCCCGTACATGACGATGAGCACGGACGCGATCTCCTCGCTGAGGAGGAGCGCCCGTGGCCGGGCGCCGGGCGTCGTGGCGAGGATCGTCGGGACCGAGAGCGCGACGACCGCGAGGAAGAGCGTCGATACCGTCGCGCCCGCCGCGATCCGGTTGAACTGGACCGCGGGAAATCGCGTGCCCGCCACCACGATCGCCGCTCCGGCGACGAGGAGCAGGTTCCCGAGGATGCTCCCAGTGATGCTGCCCTTCACCAGCGCCACGTGGCCTTCCTTCAGGGCGAGCAGGGCCACGATCAACTCGGCGGCGTTTCCGAAGGTGGCGTTGAGGAGGCTCCCGAGCCCTGGACCGAGGCGCTCCGCCAGATCCTCGGTCGCGTCGCCCATCGTCTTCGCGAGCGGCATGAGGGAAAGGCAGGAGATCGCGAAGAGGAGGACGTGCTGCTCCGGAGAGACGAAGCGGAGGACCACCGCGAGGGGCAGGAGCAGCCAGGACGCTCGCCACAGCCAGCGGGACATGAAGCGGCGCACTTTTCCCGGGCGGGCCTGTTCTCGTCAACCGCTCAATCGAGGGAAAAGAGAATGCGCCCCTCGCGGTCGTGCCGGTGGACCTTCCCCTGCTCCTCGAGCACCTCGAGGTTGCCCATCACTTCCGAGAGCACGAGATAGAGCTGCGACGGCTTTGCCCGCGGAAACACCCGCGGGGCGAGCGCGGCCGGCGTCGCGTCTCCCTCGCGGAGGAGATCGAGGATGAGCGCCTGCCTCCGATCGTAGAAGTGGAGGAGCCGGTCGATCACTTCCGCGTGGCCGGCGAACGGCTCGCCGTGTCCCGGAGCGACGAGCGAGACCGGCAATTCCCGCACCTTGCGCGTCGACCGCACGTACGCGCAGAGCGCCTTGTGCTCGGGCTCCGCCTTGCCTTCGAGGTCGAGAAGCGGATTCGGGCTCACCCGCTCGAGCAGGTGATCGTCGCTGAAGAGGACCTTCTGCTCGGCCGCCCAGAGGCAGACGAGACCGGGAGTGTGTCCGGGAAGGTGCAGCACCTCGGCGGAGAAGCGGGCGAAGCGGAGGCGATCTCCGTCGGCGAGCGGCTCGACGCTCTCGAGCGGCCGCGCCATCCGCTGCGTGTCCTGGAAGTGGACGCGGACGTGCGCGAGCATCTCCCTCGCCGCTCCGAGCCGCTCGAGATAGTCGGCGTAGAGCTCGAGCGCGTGCGCGCTGCGCCCCCTCCCGGTGACCTTCGCGTGGTCGCGAGGATGGCAGTAGACGGGCGCGCCGGATTCCTCCTGCGCCGCCCTGGCGTAGCCGTAATGGTCGATGTGACCGTGCGAGATGAAGATGCGCCGGATCTCCCCCAGCGACCGCCCGATCTCGCGGAATCCGGCGAGGAGGGCGTCGCGGCCCTCTTTGGTGCCGATCCCGGCGTCGAAGAGCGCCACCCCGCCATCCGCCTCCTCGATGACGTAGACGTTCGCCGGTCCCCCCGCCTCGACGAAGGGGACCGGCACGGGAACGCGCGTGACGCCGAGGGAGGCGAGGGTCACTGCAGCTTTTTCACCGCGTCCGCGAGCTCGGGAAGCGCCTTGAAGAGATCGCCCACGAGGCCGTAGTCGGCCACCTGGAAGATGGGAGCCTCGGCGTCCTTGTTGATGGCGACGATGGTCTTCGAGCCCTTCATTCCGGCCAGATGCTGGATGGCGCCCGAGATGCCCGCCGCGATGTAGAGCTGGGGCGCGACCACCTTGCCGGTCTGGCCGACTTGCAGATCGTTCGGCTGCCAGCCGGCGTCGACGACGGCACGCGAGGCGCCGACCGCCGCGCCGAGGGCGTCGGCAAGCTGCTCGATGGGCTTGAAGTCGCCCTTGGTGCCGCGGCCGCCGGAGACGACGACCCGGGCCTCCGTCAGCTCGGGGCGTGCGCTCTTCACCTCGTTGAACTCGAGGAACTTCGTCTTCGCCTGCGGCGCCTGGACGCTCAGCGGCTGGACCTGTCCGGCGCTGGAAGCTTTCTGCGCCGCCGCGAACTCGGTCGCGCGGACCGTCACCACGCGAACCTGCGCGGCGACTTCCACCGTCGCGGTCGCGTTTCCTGCCCACATCGCGCGCTTGAAGAGGACCTTCCCGCCGTCACCGGCGATGGCGAGCACGTCGGAGGCGACAGCCGCGCCGAGCTTCACCGCGACGCGCGGAGCGACGTCCTTGCCGTAGGCCGTCGCGGCCATGACGACGTCGCTCGCCCCGGCAGCCTTCGCCGCCTCCGCGATCGCCGCGGAGTGGGTTTCGGCGAGCGCGTGCTCGAACGGCGCGGCGTCCACCGCGTGCACCGGAAAACCGTAGGAAGCGAGCTCCTGCGCGGAAGGCCCGATGCCGCTACCGACCAGGACGGCCTGGATCTGCGCCCCGCTCTTCTGCGCCATCTGCTGCGCCGCCGTGAGCGCGGACAGCGTCGCCTTCTTGAGATGCCCGTGCGCCTGCTCGCCAACCACCAGGATCGCCGCCATCAGATCACCTTCGCTTCCGCGTGCAGCTTCTGCACGAGAGTGGCCACATCGGGCACCTTGATTCCCGCCGCCCGCGCCGGAGGCGGCTCGACCTTCACGATCTTCACCTTGGGCGTGACATCCACCGAGAGCGCCTGCGGCGTCAGCTCCTGGATGGGCTTCTTCTTCGCCTTCATGATGTTCGGGAGCGAGGCGTAGCGCGGCACGTTGAGGCGCAGGTCGACGGTGACGATCGCGGGAAGCTGCACCTCGAGCACTTCCAGCCCGCCGTCTACCTCGCGCGCGACCTGCATGGCTTTCTTGTCGCCCGAGAGCTTCAGGCCCGGCTTCTTCGCCTTCTCCTCCGCGCTCTCCAGCGATTCCTTCTTCGATGCGAAAGTGGCTTGCCCCCAGCCCAGGTACTCGGCGAGGAGCTGGCCCGCGACGTTGTCGTCGACGTCCACGGCCTGCTTCCCCATCAGGACGAGGTCCGGCTTCTCCTTCTCGATCACGGCCTTCAGGATCCGGGCGACGGCGTCGGAATCGAGGAAGGTGTCCTGCTTCACCAGGATCCCGCGATCGGCGCCCATCGCGAGGCCGCTCCGGATTTCCGTCGCGGCGGCGGCGGGACCGACGCTCACCACCACGACCTCGGATGGCATGTTGGCATCGCGCAGGCGCAGCGCTTCCTCGACGGCGATCTCGTCGAAGGGATTCGCCCGGTAGTTCACTCCCTCGGTCACGATCCAGGTCTGGTCCGGGCGGACCTTGATCTTGGACTCGTAGTCCTCGACGCGTTTGATGGTGGTGAGAATCTTCATCTCTTGCTCCCCTTCCGATTCGGAATCATTGCCGCGGCGAAACCAGCCCGCGGACGAGCCAACCCGACACCTCGGCGGCGGTCTTCTTCAGCGAGCTCCTCCGCCCCGACATCAGCCATCCCAGCGCGAGCTCGTCGAGGGCCCCGAAGATGGCGCGTTTCACGGTCTGGGGGGAGACCGAGGAATCGAATTCCCCCGCCTCCTGCCCTTCGCGCACGATCTGGCCGAAGACGTCCAGATACGCCGCGAGCTTCTGCCTGCCTTCCGCCTTGAGGAACTGCGCGCTCTGCCGCAATTCCACGATCAGGACTTGCGCGAGCTCCGGGTCCTTCTCCACCAACGCGAGGTGGAGCTGGACGAGGCGTGCGAGGCGCGCGGAGGAAGGCCCCTCCTGCGCGGCGGCCGCCTTCGCCTCGCCGAGAAGCTCGGTCATCTTCTCGTCGAAGAGGCGGAGCAGGACGTCGTCCTTGTTCTTGAAATAGAGGTAGATGGTTCCGTCGGCGACTCCCGCGGCCCGGGCGATCTCCGCCACGGTCGCCCCGAAGAATCCGCGCTCCGCGAAGACCCTCACGGCCGCGTCCAGGATGCGCGCGCGCTTGTCATTTTCCCTGGTTTTCGCCTGCACGTGGCCGACTCGGGTTGGCGGTGGTCCGTGATGGGCCGCCGGGGCGGCGTGTCTGAATGAGGGCTCATTCAGATAGGGCCGCGGGCGCGTCGCGTCAAGGCGGTTCTGAAAGTGACGAGGTGGGTAACCCGTGGTAAGCCAGCCCCCCAAAATGCCGAACGATTCCCGCAGGCGGCTGGCCGACGTGTCTTCGCCCGGAGGAGCCGACCTTGGCGGCGTGGCCGGGGCGAGAAGTCAGAAGGCCGCGGCTGCTCCGGCACGCCTCCCGACGGGATCAGTGGACGCGGCCGCGTACGCGCGCGGCGTGCTGCGCGTGGAAGCCTCCGCCATCGAACAGCTTTGCGCGCGGATCGACGGCGCTTTCAGCGACGCGGTGGCCCGGATCCTCGACTGTGACGACAGGGCCGTCGTGACGGGGATGGGAAAGGCCGGCTTCATCGCCCAGAAGATCAGCGCCACCTTCGCCTCGACCGGGACCCCTTCCCTGTTCCTCCATCCCGCCGAGGCGCTCCATGGCGACCTCGGGCGGGTGGTTCCGGGCGATCTCGTGATCGCGCTCTCGAACAGCGGGGAGACGGAGGAAATCCTTCGCTTGCTCCCGGCTTTGAAGCGCCTCGGGACGCCGATCATCGCCCTCACGGGGGGACATCGCAGCTCCCTCGCGCACGCGTCGGACATCGTCCTCGAGATCGGTCCGGTGCCCGAGGCGTGTCCTCTGGGGCTCGCTCCCACCGCCAGCACCGCCGCTCTCCTCGCCCTGGGTGACGCCCTGGCGATGACCGTGTTGCACCGCCGCGGTTTCTCTCCGGAGCAGTTCGCGGAGCTCCATCCCGCCGGGGCCCTGGGACGGCGCCTCGTCCGGGTGCGCGAGGTGATGCGGACCGGCGCCGCGAATCCGACGGTCCCGGCCACGGCCAGCCTGCGGGAGACCGCTTCCGTCATGAGCACGGTGGGCCGTCCCGGCGCCGCCAGCGTCATCGACGAGTCCGGCCGGCTGGTGGGCATCTTCACCGACGGCGATCTCCGCCGCCTCGTGCAGCAGAACGAAGTCGATTTCACCCGGCCCGTCTCCGTCGTCATGGGCCGCAACCCGCGCACGATCGCTCCCGACGATCTGGCGATAACGGCTGCGGAGATCCTCCGGGACGGGCAGATCGATCAATTGCCGGTCGTCGACGACGCCGGCCGCCCCGTCGGATTGCTGGACATCCAGGATCTCCTCGCAGCGCGTCTCCTCGCTTAGGTCTGCTTGGATCTAGACTAGGCTCGATGGAGTTCCCGAGCGAGACTGCGGCGCGGGCGGCGATGGTCGAGGTCGGCCGCAGGCTCTACGCCCGCGGGCTCGTGAACGGCGGCGAAGGAAATTTCTCCTGCCGGCTCGGACCGCGGCGGCTCCTTTGCACCCCGACCGGGGTGAACAAAGGATTCCTTACCGAGGACATCCTGGTCGTGACGGACGAGGCGGGCGAGCCGGAGTCCTCTGGCAAGCCGTCCAGCGAATTGCTCCTCCATCTGGCCTGCTACGAGGAGCGCTCCGATTGCCTCGCGGTGGTGCACGCCCATCCGCCCCACGCGGTAGCGCTCACGCTTTGTGGAGACGACCTCGTCCCGTGCATGCCGGAAGCGGTCACCGGCCTCGGCGCGGTCCCGACTGCCCGCTACGCGACCCCCGGCACCTCGCGGGTCGCGGACGCGGTGCGCCCCCATCTGCGCGAGGCGGACTGCGTGCTCCTCGAGCGCCACGGAGCGCTGGCGATGGGCACGGGGCCCATGCCGCTCATCGAGGCCTGCGACAAGATGGAGATGCTGGAAGGAGTCGCCCGCGTGCAGCTTCTCGCCTCCTTCAAGCGCCCGGTCGTGCCGTTGCCGGAGGCCGAGTGCAGGATCCTCGCCGAGCAGCGGCGGGCGGCGCAAAATCAGGGTCAATGATGGGGCGCTGCCTCGCGACACTCTGTCTCGTCGCTTGCGCCGGCACGCAGCCGAAGCCGGACTCCAGGCAGGAGAAGCTGATGTTCGTCCAAGGGCCGGCGGGGAAGCTGCGCGTGTCCGACGGAGGACAGGGCGGCGTTCCGGTCGTGTTCGTCCACGGCCTCGGGTCCAACTTCCAGGTCTGGCGCGCGCAGCTCGATCACCTCCGCCAGACGCGGCGGGCGGTGGCCTACGATCAGCGCGCACACGGCGAATCGGACGCGCCGAACAACGGCGATTACCGGATCGAGTCGATGGCCGAGGACCTCCACGCGGTGGTGAAGAGCCTCGGCATCGATCGATTCTTCCTGGTGGGCCACAGCATGGCGGGCACCGTCGTCTCGGCGTACCAGGGCAGATATCCGGACACGCTCGCCGGCGTCGTCTACGTCGACGCGGTCGGCGACATGAGCGGGCTCCCTCGCGATGCGGTGGAGAAGGTCGAGAAGCGCGAGGCCGCCCCGGACTACGACACCAACGAGATGGTGCAGGACTACGAGCGCATGGTCGGGCCGAAGGCGCGGCCCGCAACGCGGCAGGCGGTACTCGAATCGATTTCCCGGTTCTCGCCCCGCGCGTTCGCCGCCATCCGCCGCAGCATGGTCCGCTACGATCCGAAAGAGGACGTCGAGCGCTATCGCGGCCCGAAGCTTGCCGTGGAGGCCGAAGGAAACGATTTCCCGGGGATGGCCTCGAAGCTTCCGGGCGTGAAGAAGCGCACCATCCCGAACGTCTCGCACTGGCTCATGCTCGACGACCCTGCAGCGCTCGACAAAGCGCTCGACGCATTCTTCGCCGGCGGCTGACGCCATGGATCGGGGAGAGCTCTTCCGCACCCTCTGGACGAATCCCATCGGCATCCGCGCGATGCTGTGGGCGAAGCTCCCACTCGCCGCCTTCGCCGGACTGCGGATCGCGCGCCTCGACGAGAACGGAGCGGAAGTGACGCTCCCGGCCGGGTGGAAGACGCAGAATCCGTTCCGCTCCACCTACTTCGCGGCGCAGGCGATGGCGGCGGAGATGTCCACCGGGGCGACCGCGCTCTACCTCATCGAGCGTGCCTCGGCGCGGGTCTCGACGCTGGTGACGGGACTTTCGGCGCGCTTCACCCGCAAGGCGACGCAGCTTGCGACGTTCACCTTCGCGGATGGCGCCGCCATGCGGGCGGCAATCGATCGCGCGGTCGCGACCGGAGAAGGGGTCGTCTTCGCTGCCCGGTCCATCGGACGCCAGAAGGATGGAACCGTCGTCGCGGAGTTCGAGATCGAGTGGTCCTTCAAACAGCGGAGGAGCGGGCTTGGCCCGGGACGGGCGGAGGCCGCAGGCCGCAGCATCCAACGGAAGGACGGTTGATAGGCCTCGTCCTCGCGCTGACCCTGATTGCCCGGTGCGAACCTTCCCATGTCGTCCGGGGCGAGCAGGTGACGTGCACCGCCCGGCTCGATCCGCCCGGGCCCTTCCTGCTGCTCGAAAAGAAAGCGGTCGCCCGCGGACGGACGCTCGTCGATCGGTCGCGCGCCAGATTCGAGACCGGAGGGGAGGTCCATTGGTCGGGCCCTGCCGTTGTCGAGACCGAGGTCTCGATCGAGGTCCGTACCGCCGAGGGAAGCGCGCTCGCCGCGCGGA
>JBJMQD010000397.1:0-31659 GCA_045802855.1 Myxococcales bacterium
ACCCGTCGCTCCTGCGCCGCGATCCGCTTCGCCTTGCGCGTGAGCTCCGCGTCCTTCGCCTTCCAGACGACATCCCCGGGGCGGACGAGGCGCAGATCGAGCGTGCTCTCGTCGGGGCCGCCGAAGGAGAGCTGCAGAAACCCTTCTCCCTTTCGTTCGCAGGCGAAGAGTCCGCCGCGAGGCTCGTCGTCCTCGGGCTTTCCCTGGTCGAAGAGGATCCGGTCGCCGGGCTTCAGCTCCGGCGCCGAAGTGTCGGCCGCGACGAGCACGTGTCGCGCGCGGGCGTGGACTTCTTCGACGCGGCCGACGAAGACGCCGCGGTGCCCGGGATAAAGACCGTGGACCAGCTCCTGGTGGTTCGATCCGCGCAAGAACCCGTGGGAGAAGCCGCGGCTGAAGCTGTAGCGCAGCTCCTCCTCGTCTCGATCCGTGAGCGGCGACTGGATGCCCTGGATTGCGGCGTCGAGCGCGCGCCGGTACTTGTCCACCACGTTCGCGACGTATTCGGGGCCCTTCATGCGGCCCTCGATCTTGAAACAGCTCACGCCGGCCTCGATGAGGTCGGGGAGCAGATCGTACGCGGCCAGATCGCGCGGGCTGAGCAGGTAGGCCAGATCCTCCTCGCCGCGGGCCATCTGTTCACGCCCGTCGACCACCAGCCGATACGGCATCCGGCAGCTCTGCGCGCACTGGCCGCGGTTCGCGCTCCGGTGCTGGAGCGCCTCGCTCGTCAGGCATTGGCCGGACCAGCTCACGCACAAGGCTCCGTGGACGAAGCATTCGAGCTCGAGGTCGGTGCCCTCCGCGAAGAGGCGGATTTCCTCGATGGAGAGCTCGCGGGGCAGGACGATGCGCGTCACCCCGAGCTCTTCGGCGATCCGGGCGGCCTCGGGGCTCGACACCGTCATCTGGGTGGAAGCGTGCAGCGGAAGCCCGGGACAGATGGCGTGCGCGAGCCGCGCTGCTCCGAGGTCCTGCACGAGGATGGCGTCCGCGCCCGCCCGGGCGATGGCGACGAGCGCCTGCTCGGCGACCGGAAGCTCCCGGTCGAAGATCAGGGTGTTGAAGGTGACGAAGCCTTGGACGCCCTTGCGATGGAGGAAGTCGAAGATCCGGGGAAGGTCCTCGATCGCGAAGTTGTCCGCCCGGGCGCGTGCGTTGAACCCGCCGCGGAGCCCGAAGTACACGGCGTCCGTACCCGCGGCGACCGCGGCGCGGAGGCTCTCCTCTTCTCCGGCCGGAGCGAGGAGCTCGGGTCTGACGAGGCGCTTCGCCATGGAGCTGCCCCTTAGTAACAGACGCGCCCGTCGCGGACCGTATCGCCAGCCGGGCGGGCGGGCAGACGCACGGCTGGAACCGGGTGAGTCCTCCACGTTCCCGCCATCAAGGTCAATGGTTACCGTGATTTACGGGCGTTGTGTATCCGAGCGAGGGAGGGCGCGTGACAGGAGCTGTGGGCGATGGTTGAAAGCGACGAGACGTTGACCTGCAGCCATTGCAGAAAGAGCGGGAACTTCACCGCCCCCGTCTCCGTGATCCTCGTCTTCGCGCCCGGTCTCACCAAGCCCTATCCGCTCATCCCCGCCGAGGACTACCGCGTCTGCGGCGCCTGTAACGCGATCTTCACGCTCGTCACCCGCGCGACCGAGGCCCACCCGACCACCCGCGACGCAGGAGCCTGGACGAGGGCGATCATCGTCTTCGCGGACGGCCACGGCGTGGACGTGAAGGCGAGAAGAGCCCAGCAAACGATGGCCCTCGCCTGAACCGTTTCAGGGGCGGCGCGGGACGTGAGGGTCGGCTCGCGTCGTGGCCGCGATCTCGGTGACCGGGACGCGCTCGCGGTTGTGAAAGACGGCGTAGTCCTCGCCGTTCTCGGTGACCACGTCGACCACCACGTCGATGAAGCGGGTCCCGTCGCGGAGGGCTACCGCGACCGGCCGGTGCACGAGCACGGCTTCCTCGAGTACGTCGATGAAGCTGCAGCGCCCGACGATGTCTTGGCAGATCGCTGCCACCGAAAAAACATACACCCGCTGCGACGTGTCCCGAAGCCGTCCCTTGCGGCGTTAGGGGAGAAACTGCACGAAACGTCCGGCTGCCCGTTCGACGGCCGACCGTGCATCGCCTAGAATCGAGACATGCGGACGGGATTGCTCGCGCTTTGCGGGCTTCTGGGCGCATGCGGCGCGCCAACGCACACGTCCGGCAGCTACTCCTTCGAAGGGTCGCTGCAGGGATGGAACGCCGGGGCGGCGGACGTGACGGTCGCCGGGATGCCCCTTGACTGGTCCGTCGCGGCGACCAACGAGCGCTCGTTCGACGGCAGATGGTCTGCCCGGATCTTCGTCGACAACCGCAGCGACGCGGCCAAGGTGTGGCTGTCGCGAACCTACAAGCTCCTGCCGTCCCGCAGTTACGACGTCCATGTGGAGTTCGTGCTGGGCAGTGCGGACACGGGCCCCGTCGGGGCGTTCCGTATCCTGGCCGGGGCGCAGCCGTCGATCCCCAGAAGCGGCGACGATGCCATCTCGCTCGCGCGAGACGACACCGCGAACGGCGGCGTCGCGGGCGTTGCGTGGGTAGCGAAGAGCTACGATTCGATCGCGACGACCGGGCCGACCGGCGACCTCACCGCGCTGGTGGGAATCTGGGGAACGTTCGAGGTGGCGAGGACCTACTATCTCGATTCGCTCGCCGTCCAGTTCACCGAGCGGCCTTGACCGCGGCCGCGCAGCGAGGACAGACGCCCTCGACCTGCACCTTGAGCGCGCGGATCTCGAACCCCTGCGGGTCGGCGACATGCAGCCCCTCGAGGCTCGGGTCGTAGAGGTCGCGAACCTCCTTGCACTGGACGCAGACGAGGTGGTGGTGCGGCCTCCCCGCTCCGGTGCCGGGAAGGGCCGCCTCGTAGCGTCCCTGCTCGTGGAGCGGATTCACGTCGGCGACGGCGCCGATCGCGCGCAGCGCCTCCAGGTTCTTGTAGACGGTCGCGAGCGAAAGGGTCGGAATCCGCCTCCGCACGGCCTTGTGGATCTGCTCCGCGCTCGGGTGCTCGCGCGAGGCGGCGAGGGCCTCGAAGATCGCGAGCCGCTGGCTCGTCACCGAAAGGCCGTGCGAGCGACAGTGCGCTGCGAACGTGTCGACCTGGGACCGGAGCTCGGTACGGGTCGGGCGCTTCTCCATCTGGAACCGCTCCTCCACTGCTTGCTCTAGAACATTAGAGCCCGCTTAGAACACACCCAGGTGGGACCTTCGATCAAGTCGCGGCGGAACAACTTTCGCGCGGGTGGAGGCCGCACGCCGCGAATGGTGATTGACAGACGGCCCCCGAAGCGGCAAGGGCGCGCAGCCTCGTCTCGGCGCGCGCCCCCCGGAATGCCCTGCCTCGCCGATGCGCGAGGCGCGAGGCGCGAGCGACCTAGCCCTTCAGGTTCTCGTTCACGAGCTTCGTCATCTCGAACATCGAGACGGTCTTCTTGCCGCCGAAGATCTCGCGGAGGGTCTCGTCCGCGTTGATGTTCCGCTTCTCCTTCTTGTCCTGCAGGTTGTTCTTCTTCACGTAGGCCCAGATCTTCTTCACCACCTCTGTGCGAGGAATCGCTTTGTCCCCGACGACCTTGGCGAGCGCCGCGCTCGGCTGCATGGGCTTCATGAATGCGGCGTTCGGCTTGCGGGTGGTCTTCTTCGCGGCGGGCTTCTTGGCGGGCGCCTTCTTCGCGGGCATCTTCGGTTTCTCCTCTTGGAGGGGGCACTCCTCAGGCGAAAATCGACGGCACTCTGACAGAGAGAGATCGAGGGAGTAAAGCCCTTTTTTCCCTCTGGCGGCACTCGGAAGGAGCACCTTCTCGCGCTCTCTTGTCAAGAGCCGGATCCTGGACGGCCCCCTCTGGGGCGGGAAATCCGCAACAGGCACGCCCCCTCGCGCCGAGCGAGGATCGCCGCGAAAGTCCGCTCGGCGGCGTGCGGAAGCCATTCGCGCGCCTGCTTCTCGGTGATCGCGATCACGGCCTCGCCGCCCGGAGCGCACAGGTCGCGCGCTTCCCGCAGCTCCCTCGCGAACACGAGAGGACCGGCCGGCGCCGACGATTCCCCCACGACCAGATCGCACTCGCCGGGCGCAGCGGCTTCGGAGGGAAAGAGACACGCCTCGAGGCAGAGGTCGTCGCCGCCGAGTCCCAGGGCCGACGCGTTCCTGCGGGCGAAGGCGAGAGCGAGGAGATCGCGATCCTGGGCGACGACGCGGGCGCCGGGATATCTCGCCCGGATCGCGAGCGGGACCGCGCCGTATCCGCAGCGATACGAAAGAACGCGCCCTGGCGGCGCTCGCGGGAGCGCCTCGAACAGGAGCGAGAGCGTCGTCCGATGGCCCGGGTCCTCGTCCGCGTCCTGCGGCCTCTGCAGGCGGAGCTCCCTTCCTGCCAACGGCTCGATCCGGATCTCGTCGCGCGCGTACGTCTCTTCCGTGTCGTCGCAGCGTCGCCGCCCCGGCGGAAGCGAATAGACGGAGTGACGCCGGCCCGCCGCTACCTCTCGCAGTCCGTGGAGGCCGAGAAGACGCGCCTGCGCCTCGACGACTTCGCGGAGATCGCGGATGACCACCACCCGCAGCTCTCCGGTCGCGGTGAGCCGTCCCGACCCGGCCGCGAGGAAATGGCCGATGGCCCGCTCCCCGATCCGCGCGGGGACGTTGCATACGATCCAGTCGAAGCACTCGTCCGGGGCGAGGTCGCGGTATCCGAGCCCAGGGCGGACCTCGACGTTTGCGAGACCGAGCCTCGAAGCGTTGTGGGCGCTCGCGCGGACCGCCAGCACGTCGCGATCGACGAGCAGAGCGCGGGCGTGCGGGAACCGGGCCGCGATGGGAAGGCCGAGCGCGCCGTAGCCGCAGCCGAGATCGAAGAAGGAAGCGCAAGGAGTGGACGGCAGGTTTCGCAGGAGGAGGAGCGTTCCGTCGTCGATGGCGTGGGAGGCGAAGACGTCGAACGGCACGTCGAGAGGAAGGGCGAGCCCTCCCGCGCGCACTACCAGTCGTCCACGCGCATACGGACCGAGCGAGGCGATGGCTTCCGGTGCCGGAGTCTCGGGCGCGCGGGGATTTCGTCCCCGCCGGCCGGCGGGCGGGCGCCGTCGCCGTCCGCGCGGCGCGATCACGCCCGGCGCCGCTCCGCCGCCCGAGCCGCCCGGGCGAAGGCCTCGTTCACGTCGTGGGGCGCGGTGCCAGCGAAGTCCGGCCGCTCCAGGACCCGTTGGACCGCCTCGGCGGCGAGAGGACCGAACTGGAGCGACCGTACCGTGCCGGCGCCGAGAAGAGCGTTCAGGCGGCGAACGATGAGAGCGCGCGACGCGTCGATCTGATCGCGCCATCTGTGGTCCTGGACCGCGACGTGGAGCACCCCGCGCGAGAGCGCCGTCGGCCGGGTGCGCGCGGAGAGCGACGGACCGACCGCATCCGTCCAGGCCCGTAGCGGCACTGGAGCGAGGCCGGGCGAGATCTTCCGCTTCCGCAGGACGCGGCTGAGGATGTCGTACACCGGCTCCTCGGGTTTCGGGTCGCCGAAGAGCCGCGCCATCAGGTTCCGCTCCGGAGCATCGCGAGCCTCAGGGCGTCGAACAGTTCGTCGAGGCGATAGGGGCGCTCGACGACCGGGACGCCGCGGGGCACCTTCGCTCCGCGCTGCGACTCCCCGATCCGGCGCGAGAGGATCAGCCCGACCCTCGGCGCCCGCCGCGTGCAGAGAGCGCGCAGCTCTTCGAGCGCCTCGGCGTCCACCTCCGGCCAGGCTCGATCCTCGAGGAGCACTACATCGGGGGTCCCCTCGCGCCGCAAGCGGTTGCGCCCCTCGCAAGGCGAGGCGCACACGGCGACGTGCGCCGCGGCGGCGCCGTACGAGAGGAGCCTTCTCACCCGCTCACCCTCGTCCCGGTCGCGGCCGATGAGGAGCAGCTTCGGGGCTCCTCTGGGAGTCGCCGCGGCCACCGCTTGCTTGTCGGTCATCGGGATGCTCCTTCTCGCTCAGGATCTCGCGCTTCTCGTGCTGCTTTTCCCGGTTGTCGGGACCGAGCACGTCGACCGTGTCGCAGAGGTCGAGGAGGCGCGAGTAGATGCGCGACCCGACCCGCTGCTCGAGGTTCTCGCGGACTTCCCCTTCGGCGCCGTACGTCCAGGTGGCGCCCGGTCGCGGGTAGTTGGTGGCGAGGAGCGTCGGGCGCTCGGCGTTGTAGCGGACGCTCAGGATCTCGTCGAGGAGCCCCTGCTCGAACTCGCGGTTCTTCCCGCCCTTGCCGATCTCGTCGATGGCGAGGACTTCCACCTTCCTGAGCGGCTCGAGCCACTCTCGCGGCGAGAGGCCTTTGGAAAAGCCGTCGCGCACGTCGGAGAGGAGGAGGAAGAACTCCTCATACCGGCCCCGGACGGCCTTGCGCAGGGCAAGCTCCCGCAGCATCGCGCAGAGCAGGTGCGTCTTTCCCGTCCCGGGCGGACCGCAGAGGAGCAGGGCGCGGATGCTCGCTCCGGGCACGTATTCGTCGACAAATCTTCTAGCCCGCAGGAGCGCCCGGGCCTGTTGCGGGCTGTAGCAGCCGTAGTTCGTCAGGGTGCGTTCGGCGAACTTGAGCGGCAGGTGCAACGCGGTGAGGAGCGCGATGCGGCGCGGGTCCCGGCCGCAGCCGCACGGCCGCATGGTGGAGTAGCCGCGCTCGTCGGTGGCGAAGACGCGCCCGTCGCCGCCGCAGGAAGTACACCCGCTCGTGTGGGGGCAGGGTTCTCCGATGGTGCGGCCGTCGCGGACGGCGAGGACGATCCCTTCGCCGCCGCACTTCGCGCATGAGTCGCGGGCCGGGAGGATGGCGGGGTCCAAAACCTTGTCTCCTAGAGGAGGAATTCGCGCGGCGGAACGCCGAGGCGCTCGCTCGCGGCGGAGAGGAGCTGGAGTTGCAGGCTGCGTCGATACACGTCGCGGGTCATGCCGGCAGGCCGCGGCGCCATCCGCGCGCGCAGGGCCTTGCCGAGGGCGCGGACCCGATCGCGCGGCAACCTTCTCAACGTGGAGGTGAGGGCGGCAACGGCCTCGGACCAGTAGGCCTCCGCACCCTGCGCGAGGAGATCTTCGGCGCGCGCGGCGAGCGAGCGCCAGACCTCGGGCGAGGGCAGATCCGCGCGCGAGGCAGAGAGCAAGCCGGCGAAGAACGCCGGTGGCTCGGCCACCTGGGGCCTCTTTCGCGGGTGCCGCGCCGCGATCGCGGACTCGACGAGCTGGAGCGAGATCCGCAGCCGGGTGGCTCCGCGTGCAACGCGGCCTTCCTCGCGCAGAACGCGCCGGAGCTCGGCGACGATGTCCGCGAGCGGGATCCCTTGCGCATGCCAGTCGAGCGCAAGCTGCGCCTCGGCGGACGACAGGACGAGCCCCCGCCCGCCCGTGCGCGAAAGCTCCTGTGCGATTGCCTCGATATACGAGCGCGGGTCCACTCTCTTCCTTCCACGGTAGCGAGAGGGTCCGACAGCGGGGCGCGAAGCGCGCGGAAGGGCCCTGCGGAAGGGCGTGCTAGCACCCGCTCAAGTGCCCGTCAATACTCGGCTTTTCCGCACCGGCGTGCCACAGGTTGTCCACATGCGGGGGCAGGTTGCGAAGGAGCGGAATCGCGGCGCGAATCGCCGCCGTCCACAGGCTTGGTGAAAAGTCCGCAGCCGCGGCTGTGGCGAACTAGCTAGTCGTCGTTCTCGCTCCACCGGGGATGGCGGATCACCTGCGCCAGCTCGTCCCGCCGGACGACGCGTCTGTCCTTCTCCGGCAGCCGGGCGCGGCGCTCCTGGTCCAGGATCACGATGTCGTCGCGCAGCGAGGCGTAGCCTTGTCCGCGGCAGAGCAGCGCGATGGTCGCGGCCAGCTCCTTGCGGGCCTCCTGCGGGAGCGCTTCCACCCAGGAGAGGATCTCGACCCCCTCCTCGGAGATGCCGCATTCCTCCTGCCAGCCCTTCGCCATCCCGTACCCCCTCCAGCAAGCCCCCTGCGTACAAGGATTTGCACCAGGCATGGCGGACGCATCTGGGGGCTCTACGCGACGCGTCCTGCCGGTCGCTCGTCCGCCAGCAGTGCGTGCTTGCAGGCTCGACGACAGCTCCTCTGCGCGCGCTTTTCGCCGTCGCCGGAAACGAGGGTACTCTCCGCCACCATGCGAGAAATGAAGGGCGCAACTCCCGCCGCCGTCGAGCCGCAAGAGGTCACCAAGGCAACGCCGGCCGAGCCTGGGCGGCTCCTCCGGCCGGTCACCAAGGCGGAAACGCGGCGGGAAATGACGCTGCGGGCGGTGCTCGTCGCCTGCGTCGTCGCGGCGCTGATGGGCGCCGCCGAGCCGATGGTCACGCTGCGGATCGGCTACGGCCCGAACATCTCGGTGGTGAGCGCGTTCCTCGGCTTCCTGGTGATCGGGCTCATCGGCCGTCTCTCCGGTCTTCGCGCGACGCGCTGGGAGAACAACCTGGTCCAGACGGCCGGCACGGCGGCCGGGTCGGGTGTCGGCTTCATGGCGGTAGTGCTGGCGGCGATCGACATGCTGAACCAGCGCGGCCTGCTGAACCTGCACCTCAGCTCCTGGCAGATCTTCGCCTGGCTCGCTCCCTCGGGACTGCTCGGCGTGCTTCTCGCGGTACCGCTCCGCAAGCACTACGTCGACGAGGAGAACCTCCCCTTCGCGGACGGGATGGCCGCGGGCGAATCGCTGATGGTGCTCGACCAGGGTCCCAAGGAAGCCGGACCGAGGGTCGCGGCGCTGGGTCTGGGCGCCCTGGTTTCGGCAGGGCTGACGGTCGCCCGGGAGCAGCTGCACTGGATCAGCGAAACCATCTCGTTCGGATTCCTCGGACCACACGCCGCGGCGTTGCGGCTCGGCTCCGAGGTCGGCGTCCTGTCTCTGGGCGCCGGCCTGCTCGTCGGTCTCCGGGTGACCCTCTCGATGGGACTCGGGATGGTGATCGGCTGGATCATCCTTCCCGAGCCGCTCTTCCGCCGCGGGCTCGTGCCCGAGCTGTCTTTCAATCTCGTCCTCCAGCGGTGGGTCATGTGGCCCGCCACCGGGCTCATGGTCGCGGGCGGGCTCGCCGCGCTGGCGCTCAAGTGGAAAGTGATCGCCAAGACGTTCCGCGGCCTCAAGGCGAAGGACGTCGACGCGGGCGGAGATTTCCCCATGCGGTGGGTCATCTGGGGATCGATCGCCGCCGCCATCACGCTCGCGGTCGTCCAGAAGGTCTCCCTCGGGTTCCCGCTCTGGCTCTCGGGCGTCTCCATCCTCCTCTCCATCGTCCTGATGCTGGTCGGCATCCGCGTGCTGGGCGAGACGAACTGGGCGCCCATCTCCGCCATGGCGAACGTGATGCAGGCGGTGTTCGCCGTGCTCGCTCCGGGGCACGTGCCGATCAACATGATCGGATCGGGCATGAGCGGGGCCGTCGCCGCGAACGGCGAGCACCTCATGCAGGACTACCGGGCGGGCAAGATCGTCGGGTCGACCAACCGCAACCTGACCTGGCTGCAACTCCTCGGGGTGCCGATCGGTGCCGCGGCCGTGGCCATCACATACCCCGCGATCCGCGCCAAATACGGCGTTGGCGGAGACGGAGGCCTCACCTCTCCCATAAGCGTGAAGTGGGCGGGGTTCGCGGAACTGCTCTCCAAGGGATTCGCAGCCTTGCCCCAGAGCGCTCTCTTGGCGCTGGTAGTCGCGCTCGTCGTCGGGGTCATCCTCACCGTTCTCGAGAGCAATCCGCGCATCGGCCGCTTCGTTCCGTCGCCCACCGCGATCGGCCTCGGCATGCTCATCCCGGGCTTCTCGGTCGTCCCGATGGTGATCGGCGGCATCGTCCAGCACCTGTGGAAGAAGGCTTCGCCGAAGGGCGAGGACACCTACTGCGTGCCGCTCGCCTCGGGGTTCATCACCGGCGAAGCGCTCGTCCTCCTCGCGCTGGCGCTGCCCGCCGCGTTCAAGTGACGGAGCGGGACAGCGCCGTACGAGACCGAGAAGCGCGCGTTAGCTGCACCCCATCGAGTTCCCGCAATTGAGGCACTTGTAGCAAGTGCCGTTGCGGACCGTGATGTGGCCGCAGGTGTCGCAGAACGGGGCGTCGCCGGAGAGCTTTCCGAGCAGCTCGTCCTGCGGCACGCGCGCGGGACGAGCCTGTGCCGGGACCGACGCCTGGAACCCCACCGGGTGCTGCTGCGCTTTCGTCGCGATGGCCGGGCTCGCCGCCGCGAGCGGGTCGGCGGTCTGCGCGCTCATCGGCGTCGCCGACGCATCCTCGGGAGTGACGTGGGCGAGATCGTCGCGCTTCAGGTACTCGACGCCGAGCGCGCGGAAGACGTAGTCGATCACGCTGGTCGCGAACTTCACCCGGTCGTGGCCCTGCACAGGCCCTTGCGGCTCGAAGCGGGTGAAGACGAACTGCTCGACCAGCACCTCGAGCGGCACTCCGTACTGCAGCGCGATGGAGACGAGCATCGCGAAGCAATTCATCACGCTGCGGAGCGCCGCCCCCTCCTTGTGCATGTCGATGAAGATCTCGCCGATGGTGCCGTCTTCGTACTCTCCCGTCCGCAGGAACACCTTGTTGCCGCCCACCTTCGCTTCCTGCGTGATGCCGTGGCGCTTCGATGGGAGCCGGCGGCGTGCGCTGGTCGGGAGCCGCGGCGGCGCGGCCGCGGACGGCACCGCCAGGCACGCCTCGGCCATCCGGAGCGCGGCATCCGGCTTCAGGTCCTGGAACGCCATCTGCAATGCGCTGGCGAGTCCCTTCACGTCCTTCGGAAGCGGCTGCGCGGACTGACCGGCTCCGGCCGAGAGCGGCTGCGAGAGCTTGCTGCCATCGCGGTACACGGCGATCGCCTTGAGCCCGAGCCGCCACGACTCGCGGTGGATGCGCTCGACGTCGGCGACGGTCGCTTCCGCCGGCATGTTGATGGTCTTCGAGATCGCTCCCGAAAGGAACGGCTGCACCGCCGCCATCATCCGCACGTGCCCCATCGGCTCGATGAAGCGGGTGCCGAGAGGGCCGCACCGGTTCGCGCAGTCGAAGATCGGGTAGTGCTCCTTGGCGAGGAAGGGCGCTCCCTCGACGGTCTGCCTCCCGCAGACCACGAGCGAGGCGTCGTCGATCTGCTGGGCGGTGAACCCGAGCTTCTCCAGCACCTGGGCGCCCCTCGCGGTAACAGGCAGCCCGAGCCGCGTGAGGCAGGCGGGTCCGAGCACGTGCGCGGCGAAGGCGGCGCGCAGGTCGAAGACCGACTCGAGGGTCTTCTCGACCTTGGAAACCTCCGCCTCCTGGAGGCCGCGCCCGACGAGCTCCTTGGGGGCGAATTCGGGAATGCTCTTCAACGTCCCGGTGCCGCGCACGTAGTCGACGATGGCCTGCACCTGCGAGGGGTCATAGCCGAGCTTGCGCAGGGCACGGGGGACCGACTGGTTGACGATCTTGAACGACCCCCCGCCCGCGAGCTTCTTGAACTTGATGAGCGCGAAGTCGGGCTCGACCCCCGTCGTGTCGCAGTCCATGAGGAGCCCGATGGTGCCGGTCGGGGCGAGCACGGTGGCCTGCGCGTTGCGGTAGCCGTGCTGCTCTCCGAGGGAGAGCGCCCGGTCCCAGGCCTCCTGCGCCGCGACCACGATCTCCTTGGGAGCGAGGTTCGCGTCGATGTTGCGCACCGAGTCGCGGTGCAGGCGCATCACCTCCAGCATCGAATCTCGATTCAGCGCATATCCCTGGAAGGGGCCCTTCGACTGCGCCATCTGCGCGGAGAGGGCATATGCCTCTCCGGTCATCACGGCCGTGAGCGCCGCCGCGTAGGCTCGCCCCTCCGGTGAGTCGTAGGGAAGGCCCTCGACCATCAGGAGCGTCCCGAGGTTCGCGTAGCCGAGCCCGAGCGGGCGGAAGGCGTGGCTGCGCTCGGCGATCCGCTTCGTCGGATAGGAGGCGAGATCGACCGCGATCTCCTGGGCAAGGAAGAAGATGCGGCAGGCGTGCTTGTAGCCCTCGACGTCGAACTTCCCCGTTTCCGGGTCGAGGAACTTGAGCAGGTTCAGCGAGGCGAGATTGCAGGCGGTGTCGTCGAGGAAGACGAACTCGCTGCAGGGGTTCGAGGCGAAGATCCGGTCGGTCGCCTTGCAGGTGTGCCACTTGTTGATGGTGTCGCCGAACTGGAGGCCTGGATCGGCGCACTTCCACGCCGCCTCGGCCATCTCCATCCACAGCTCGCGCGCGCTGAGCTTGTCGACCACCTCTCCGGTGGTGCGGGCGGTGGTCTCCCAGGCGCCGTCCTTCGCCACCGCTTCGAGGAAGCGGTCGGAGACGCGCACCGAGTTGTTCGCGTTCTGCCCCGAGACGGTGCGATACGCGTCGCCGTTGAAGTCCGACGGGTAGCCCGCCGCGATGAGCGCCTGGACCTTGCGCTCCTCCCGCGCCTTCCACTGGATGAAATCGCGGATCTCCGGATGGTCGGCGTCGACCACCACCATCTTCGCCGCCCGCCGGGTGATCCCGCCCGACTTGGTGGCGCCGGCGGCGCGGTCGAGCACCTCGAGGAAGCTCATCAGGCCGCTCGACGTCCCGCCACCCGAGAGGCGTTCCATCTTTCCGCGCAGGCGGGAGAAGTTGGTCCCGGAGCCGGACCCGTACTTGAAGACGCGCGCCTCGTCGTGGACGAGGCTGAAGATCGAGTCGAGATCGTCGCCGCAGCTCTGGATGAAGCAGGCCGACACTTGTGGCCGGCTGTAAGCGTCGTCGGTGCGGAACGCGGTTGCGGTGGCGAGATCGACCGCCCAGTTCCCGCCCGATCCCTTGATGCCGTACTCGTGGAACAGGCCGCAGTTGAAGAAGACCGGCGAGTTGAAGGCGCCGATCTGGTTCACGAGGTAGAACGTGAGCTCCGCCTCGAACGCCTCGGCGTCCTGGGGCGAGGCGAAGTAGCCGCCCTGCGATTCGCCGGAGCGGCGCAGCGTATGGGCGACCCTGCGCACCACCTCGCGGACGGATTCCTCGGCGCCCGACTTGTTCGGGACGCCGGCCTTGCGGAAGTACTTGCTCACCGCGACGTCGGTGGCGAGCTGCGACCAGCTCTTCGGCACCTCCGCGTCGTCCATCTTGAAGACGACCTCGCCGTCGGCGCCCGAGATCTTCGCTGGGCGCCTCGTCCATTCGACTCCGGCGAGCACTTCGGCAGCAGTCTGCCCTTCCCGCGTGTTGCGCCGCTCGACGGGCGTGCCCTTCGCCCTCCGTCCGCCCGTCCGGCTGCTCGGAACCGCGCTGACCGACGAAGCCGCCGGGGACGCCGAAAGGACCTCGCTCTTTCCGTTCTTCGCCATCGCTGCCCCTGTCGATAAGGCCGCGCGATCCCTGCCGCTTCGCGCGGGGCGCCTCGCCGTGAGGCCAACGGGCGGACGCTGCCAGAGCGGCTCTGCGGTGTCAAACGAATCCTACCAAGGATGGTAGTAACGCGATGCGTGAACCGCAAGCTTTTGGGGGTCGTCCACGGATTGTGGATCCATCGGCCATACCCACAAGGGCCCGGAAAGAGGATCGTTTGGGCCTTGCGTCGGCCGGTGCGCGGGATGCTCCTAACCTTGGTCGATCCGTGATAGAAGCGCGCGCCCAGGCCTTCCGAGGTCGTGTCCAGATGCGAACTCTCACGGAGTTTTCCGGCACCCTCATCCGCATGGCGGCAAGCGCCGCGTCGCAGGCGCGCAAGTCGCTTCCGAAGGAGGCCTTCACCCTGCGCGTTCCCGCTCCTCCGGTCGAGGAGGTGGAAACCGCGCACCCGCACGACAACGCCTCGCAGGCGGCTCCGGACACCGGCGTCGACAGCGCGACCGACGCCGCCGACGAGCGCCTCGCCGCCGATGCGGTGAGCCACATTCCGGCGTCCGCCGAACCGCCGCCGGAGCCGTTCAAGCCGGGCGAAGCCGGTACCGCCGAGCGCGGCTCGACCGAGGACCCCGACGTCCAGGCGCGCAAGGAAGAGGCCGTCGCCGGCAAGGACCTCGCCGGCCAGGCACAGGACGGGGCGCCGGCAGAGCCCATCGAGGACCCGCCCAGGACGAGGCCGCAGAAGGGCCCGCAGGGCCCCGTCGAAGAGGCGGAGACCGAGGCCGCCAAGGCCGCCCTGGACGAGGCGGTTTCCAAGGCGACCGGCACGACCGGAGACAGGCTCGAGAGGCTGCGCGAGGCGCTCAAGGCGGTCGGCGGGCGAGCCGATCGCGTCCGCCTCGTCCGCGTCTTCTCCGGCGAGGAACCGGTGCAGGGAGCGACGAAGATCGGCGAGCACTACTACATCGTCGATCTCATGCCGCAGAGCATGAAGCAGGAGTTCAAGACGGACGATCGCGCCGGCGGCGGCGGCGCTCGCCGTGGTCCGCGCCGTCCCTCGGGCGGAGGCAGCAAGGGCAAGGAAGGTACCCTCGAGGGGAGCTTCTCGATGGAGTCCGTCATGCAGGATCGCAAGAACGAGCGGCCCTCGGGCGGCGGACGGCGGCCTGGCGGAGGAGCAGGAGGAGGACGGGGCAGGCCCGGCGGCGGGCGCGGACCGGGTGGACCGGGTGGCGGCGGACGCGGGCCCGGCGGCGGCGGAGGAAGGCCTGGCGGCGGGCGATCGGGCCCTCCGAAAGGCCCCTGACCGCTACCGGCGGTGCACCTTGGTGAGCCCTGCCTGATCGGTCGGGGTGAGCACCACTTCCGAGATGTTCACGTGCGCGGGGCGGGTCGCCACCCAGACGACGACGTCCGCGACGTCCTGCGCGGTGAGCGGGCGCATTCCGGCATAGACGGCTTTCGCCTTCTGCTCGTCGCCCAGGCGCACGATGGAGAACTCCGTCTCCGCCAGTCCCGGAGCGATGTCGGTCACCCGGATGTCCGTCCCCGAAAGCTCGAGGCGCAGCGTCTGCGAGACGGCGCGGACGGCGTGCTTGACCGCTGCGTAGACGCCGCCGCCCTCGTAGACGCCGTGGGCGGCGAGCGACGAGATGTTGATGACGTGGCCCTTCTTGCGGCGGATGAGACCCGGGAGCAGCTCGCGCGTCATCCGGACGAGGCCGGTGAGGTTCGCCTCGACCATGCCGAGGAGGTCCTCGTCCTTCACTTCGGCGATGTGGGCCCTGCCCAGCGCTCCCCCGGCGTTGTTGATGAGGATCTCGGGATCCTCGAGCTCCGCGGCGGCGGCGAACTTGTGGATCGACTCCCGGGAGCGGACATCCAGCGGGAGGGCAAGGGCCCTCGGCGATCCAGCCTTGCGGGCGGCCTCCGCGACCTTCTGCAGCTTCTCGATCCTGCGGGCGCCGAGCACGAGCGGATGGCCGAGCTTTCCGAAGGCGAGCGCGAACGCTTCCCCGAATCCCGCCGACGCTCCCGTGACGACGACCGTTCCCGGCATGGTCAGAGCTCCCGCACGTCCAGGGGAAGGGCAAGCTCCCTGCATCCTTCCGCGTTCGACCGGTAGCAGGTCTCGATGATCTGGACGCAGGCGACGGCTTCCCGGAGCTCCGTACCGACGTAGTCGCCGGCGGCCATCGCGGCCTTGAACTTCTCGAACAGCGAGTCGAACCACTGCTTGTGCGAGGCGTCCATCCAGTGGCTTTCGATGACGCCCTTCTCGACGCGGGCCTTTCCGGACTTGCCGGTCGTCAGCTGCCAGTCGTCGTCGTCGATGACCAGGGCGCCGTCCGTTCCCTGCAGGGAGTAGATGACCTTGCGCACCCCTGCAGTCCACGTCAGGAAGCAGTGCGCGTAGCCGTTCGGGAAGGTGAGGACGCAGTTCAGGTTGTCCTCGGTGTCGAACTGCCGGTCGAGGGTGATGGTCTTCGCGGCGACGTGGGTGGGCAAGGAGCCCATCCAGGCGAACGTCAGATAGAAACTGTGGCTCCCGTGGTCCATGGCGATGCCGCCGCCAGAGAGCTTGCGGTCGCGGCGCCAGTCCGTCCGCCATTCGGGGACGCCCTTCGCATGCGTCGTGCGGAAGGTGTTCAAGGTGACCGCGCGGACCGCGCCGATGCCGCCGCCGCGTGCGGTCTGCACCGCGAACTTCACCACCGGCGCGTGCTTGTAGTTGTGGGCGGGAAAGAAGACCCGCCGGTGCCTGCGGGCGGCGTCGCAGATCTCGAGGGCCTCGGCCACCGAAGTGGTGATCGGCTTCTCGCAGAGGACGTGCGCGCCGCGGCGCAGGGCGGCGAGGGCGATGTCGCGGTGGAACGCGGGCGGAGTGGCGATGTCGACGAAGTCGAGGTCCTCGCGGGCCAGCATCTCCTCGTGGCTGTCGTAGAAGCGGGCCCTGGGGAGGAGGGTGCGGGCCACGTCGAGCCGGGCCTTGCAGACGTCGGCGATCGCCACGATCTCGACGTCGTTGCGGGCGGCGTAGGCGGGAAAGTGCCCCGACGCGCCGATGAAGCCGAACCCGACGATTCCGCCCTTCAACATCAAGCGTCCTCCTGCGCGCCGCGCGCCGCCAACGCTATATCGCAGCGGACGCGCGCTTTCGCGGTTTACAAGACCCTGAGGACCTGCCGAGCCGGGCAAGCGGCCACCGCGAAATGGCGCAGGGGGTCGCCGCCGTATACAAGGCGAGGGCAAGACGGGTGAGGAGGCAGACGACATGAGAGGTGGCGCGCTTTCGATCTGCCTTGCGCTGCTCCGGATCGCGACCGGCGTGAGCCTCATCGGTCCTGGACTGAAGAAGCTCTCCTGGTTCGCGCACCCGGGCCTCGAGCAGAACCTCGCCTCGTTCGCCTCGCACGCGCCGAACAACCTCGTCACGAGCTATCTGCACGCGGTGACGCCGCACCACGCGGTCCTCGCCCGGATGGTGGTGCTCGGGGAGCTCGGCCTCGGGACGCTGCTCATCCTCGGGCTCTTCACCCCGCTCGCCGCGGCGCTCGCCTTCCTGATGGTGGCGCAGTTCCATTTCGCGAGCGGAGCGATGTTCCAGTCGATGTATTTCGTCGGCCAGAACGGGCTCGCCTACCTGCTCATCTTCCCGGTGCTGGTGGCGGGCCGCGCCGGCGTCGCGCTCGGGCTCGACGGGCTCCTCGGGCGGACGATCGGAAGGGCTCCGGCGAGAGGGTGAGCCCGTCTTCGCCGCGCGTCGTCCGCGGACTGCTCAGCGCGAGGTGACGGGGACCGCTGAAGCGGGGGCCGGCGGCGGCTCGGTCTTCGTGGAATGCGTCCCGCGCTCGATCCGGCGCAGCGCGTCCTTCGCCTCCCGGGCGCCGCAGCGCTTCTCCGCGGCCGCCTCGTGAAGCAGCTTCGCCGCGGTCTCGGTTGCCGCCATCCCGAGGACGCGCACGGCGGCGAGCACCGCCGGGCAGGATGCGGCTTTGTCGCGCAGGTCCGCGGCGGCGAAGGCCACCCGGTCCTCGTCTCGCGCCTTCCCCATCAGCTCGAGCGCCTCCAGGGCGTCGCGGCGGGTGCGCCACATCTTCGCGTTCGTGAGCGCCCGCAGAGGCTCCACGGCGGGAGCGCCGATCTTGTCCGCGATGGTGTGCACGAGCGCAGACCGCCACTGGACCGGAAAGGCGTCGGAATCGAGATCGTCGACGAGGGCACGGACCACGGCGGCATCGGCGACGCCCTTGTCGTCCTCGAGCGCCGCGGCGAAGTCGGCGAAGGCCATCCCGAGCTGTCCCAGCTCCTGCTCCGCCTTGCCGCGGAGGACGGCGACCTTCGCGGTCTTCGCGCGCGGCTCGCCGCCGAGCTTGTCGAGCTCGGCGAGGGCCGCGGTCGGCGCCTTCTGGGTGAGAAGCAGCGCCGCGCGCAGCACCGGATCGCGTTCCCGCTCGGCGCGGACCCGGAACGCCGCTCCGCCCATCACGGCGAAGAAGAGCACCACCGCGAACGCCGGCCAGGTATGGGCGAGGAACTTCGCGGCCCGGGGCAGGAGCGGAAGCCTCGGCGCCCTCAGCTTCCCGAGCCGCCGCAAGGCGTGCCCGCTATAGGGCAGGTCGCGAGGCCCGGTGACGCGCGCGCGGTGCAGGCGCGTCTGCCCGGCGCGCAGCTCGCGGACGGCGAACGGCTCGGTCGGCACCTCGCTCTTGTTCATGGCGAGGTAGACGGACTCGGTCAGGACCACGTCGCCCGCGTCGGCGTGCAGGCTCGCCCGCAGCGCGAGCTGCACCGGGTCGCCCGCGATGTCGCTGGAATTGACCTGCACTTCGCCCAGGCTGACCGTGATCCGTACCTCGATGCGGTCGACCGCTTCCGCCTTGGCATTCCAGGCGGCGAGTCGATCCTGCATCGCCATCGCGCAGAGGACCGAGTCGGTGGGCGAGCGGAAGGTGACGAGGAGGGCGTCGCCGATCGACTTCACCTTGTTGCCGCCGAAACCCTTCACGACGGGAACGAGAAGCGCGTCGTGGAGCGCGAGCATGCGCGCGTTCTCCTCGCGCGTCTGCCGGCTCGTGCGGGCGGTGAAGCCCTTCATGTCCGAGAGGAGGATGGCGAGGTTGTGCGTCCTCGGCGCGGGGCGGAGGAGGCCGCGGATCTTGTGTGCCGCGCTCATTCGGCCCCCCGGATCTGCTCGAGCGCGTCGCGGGCCGCCGTCCGGCTCTCGCACCCGAGGACCTGGGTGAGGAGCCCGTCTTCGGACGAGGTGCGCGAGTCGTCGGCCATCTTGCGCAGGACCGCGATGGCGTCCTGATCGCCGAGCCGGCCGAGCGCGCGCGCCGCGGCGACGCGCGCCTCGCAGCTTCCGCCCCGGGCGAGATTGAGGAGGTGATCGAACGCGCCGCGCTCTCCGCCCCGGACCGCGGACTCGTAGTCGCGGGCGGCGCCGTCCCACTCCCTGCGGGCTTCGAGAATCCGTCCCTCGTAGTACGTGCGCTTGGGCCCGGCCCGCATGGACTGCACCTCGCGCTGGGCCGCGGTCAGGTCCTGCCGCGCGAGAGCGCGCTCGGCGGCGTTCGGGGCGAGGAGCAGCACGAGGAGGAGCAGCATGGCGCCGGCGGCTCCGAGCGCCACCGCCCGCGCCTGCGTCGCGAGCCAGGGGAAGGCTTCCGAGATGTGGCTCCAGGCGGAGTCCGCCGCCGCCCGGAGGTGGCCGCGAATCTCCGCTCCCGTGAGCCGGTTCGGATCGGGGATCCGCAGCCGTCCGGCGCGGGCGAGGGCATGTCCGCCGTACGGCTTCACCGTCGGGTCCGCGGCGGGCCGCACGCGGTAGATACGGATCGGCTCGGGGACGCCCTTCAGCGTGACGAGACCGCCGTCGTCGGCGTCGACCTCGTTGCGGTTCATCGAGAGCCAGATGGACTCGGCGAAGACCACCTCGCCGGGACCCGCGAGGCCGAGAACGCGCGAGGCGATGTTCACCGGCTCGCCGAAGACGTCGCCCTTGTCGAGGCGCACTTCGCCGACGTTCGCCCCGGCACGGACCTCGACCCGGTCCCACTCCGGGACGCTCTGGTTCCACTCCCAGATGCGGTCCTGCACGGCGGCGCCGCAGAGGACGGCCTGGGTGGGCGACTCGAAGGCGACGAGGAGCGTGCCGCCCATCGTCTTCACCCGCCGCCCGCGGAAGGCGCGGAACACCGGGATGACCAGCGCCTCGTGGAGCCGCAGCATGCGCTGGCTCTGCTCGTACGTCAGGCGGCTCAACCGGTCGGCATAGCCGACGATCTCGGTGAACACGATGGCTAGGTTGGCGGTCCTCACGGCAGGCACCCATTCTCCCTAAGAGGAGGGGGGCCTGGCCAGTAGTACTGCGAGCAAGCGAGTGTTTCTTGGACTGCTTTTCGCGGGGTACGGCGGTGTACGACTGCTTACACGAGCCCGTATCGGAGGCGGACCGACCGCTCGAGTGGGGCGAACACCCACCGATCCATGCAGAGTCCGAGGACGAGGATCACCGACATCACGGCGAAGACGCGGGCAACGTCGTTCAGCTCGCGGCTCGCCTGGAGAAGCTGCCCTAGGCCGCCCTTCACGTAGAGCAGCTCGGCTGCGAACAGCGAACGCCAGGCGAAGGTCCAGCCGAGCTTCGCCCCCGACAGGAGCGACGGCAGGGAGGCGGGCAGGATCGCCGTCGTATAGAGGCGGATGCCCTTCGCTCCGAGCGTGCGAGCGGCGCGCAAGAGGAGCGGGTGGATGGTGCGCACCCCCGACTGGGTGGCGATGGCGACGGAGAGCGCGCTTCCCATCACGACCACGAAGAGGATCGCGGTCTCGGAGAGCCCGAACCAGAGGATCGCGACCGGCAGCCAGCAGATGGACGGCAGCGCCTGCAGGCCGAGGAGCGGCGCCCCGAACAGCTCCTCCGCGATCCGGCTCCGGCCGACGGCGAGGCCGAGCGGCACCCCGATGGCGAGGGAGATTCCGTACCCGACGGCCAGGCGAGCAAGCGATTGGCCGATGGTGGGCAAGAGGATCCCCTGGCGGGCGAGCTCCCACAGAGACGCTGCGACGGCGGTGGGCGGCGGAAAGATCCAGGCTGGCCATGGGCCGAGGCGGGCGACGGCCTCCCAGATTCCCAGGACGGCGAGGCTCCACCCGAGCCGCCGCAGTCCGCCCCCGGGCGCCGCCTCGAGCGCCGAACCCGCATCGACGCGCATCTCAGCCGCGGCCGTCATCGTGGAGCTCCTCGCGCAGGGCCCGGTCCGTCTCGGCGGCGAGCATCTCCTTGATACGTCCGGCGAGCCGCGCGACGGCGGCGTCCTCGATCTGGCGAGGCCTGGGGATATCGACGGGAAGGATGCGGAGGATCCGTCCGGGCCTCGTCTTCATCAGCGCGATGCGGGTCCCGAGGACCGCCGCTTCGCGGACGTTGTGGGTGACGAAGACGATGGTCTTTCCCGAGTCCTGCCAGATGCGCGAGAGCTCGCCGAGGAGGATGTCGCGGGTCTGCGCGTCGAGGGCGCCGAACGGCTCGTCCATGAGGAGGACTTCGGGGTCGCAAGCGAACGCGCGGGCGAGCGCGACCCTCTGGCGCATGCCCCCGGACAGCTCGTGCACCCGGGAATGGGCGAAGTGCGAGAGGCGCACGAGCCGGAGCAGCTCCTCGACCCGCTTGGCGATGCGGTCCTTCGGCCACCTCGCCTGCTCGAGCGGATAGGCGACGTTCCCTGCCACGTTCCGCCAGGGAAAGAGCGCGTGGTCCTGGAAGAGGACCGCCCGATCCGGACCCGGCCCGCGGATCGGCTCGCCCCGGAAGAGCAGCTCGCCCTGATCGGGCTGGTCGAGACCGGCGAGGAGGTTCAAGAGCGTCGACTTCCCGCAGCCGCTCGGACCACACAGGCAAAGAAGCTCGCCGGCTTCGATGTCGAGCGAGATCCCGGTTAGAGCGAGGAAGCGGCCCGAGAACGATCTCGTCACCCCGCGAAGCGAGAAGAGGCGCGCGGGGTGGGGAAGCTCCACGGGAACCGCTTCGGTCACCGGGCCCCTCCCATCGCCGCCTGGGCCCGCGAGAAGCGCGGATCGAAGATCCCTTCCACGTCCGCCGTCTCGAGGAACCCGAGCCGCTGCGCATCGGCCGCCGCCTTGCGCAGCTCCCCGTCCAGGGGGTCGGTGGAGAAGGCGAGCCCTTCGAAGGCCCGGCTGAGGACCGCCTCCGCGAGCGGCTTTCCCAGCTCGCGGGCGAGGCGCCGCGCTACCGTTCCGCGCGCCGCGGGATCGGCGAGGGCCCGCACCGCGTCCCCGTTGGCATCGACGATCCGCTGGACGAGGTCCCAGCGCTTCGCGATCGCGGCGGTCGACGCCACCAGGACCGCAGTGGGGAACATCCGCGCGGGCCACAGGGTCCGCTCGTCGACGAGCACCACGCCGCGGTGCTCGAGGACGAGACGGCTCGCCCACGGTTCCGGGACCCACGCTCCCGCGATCTCTCCTCGTCCGAAGAGGAGAACGGATTCGGGATTGGCGACCGGCAGGACGTCGGCGGCGATCCCCTTCTGCGCAAGCCAGGTGCGGAGGGCGACGTCCTGGGTGTTGCCGAGCGCAGGCGTCGCGATCTTGCGGTGTGCGAGGTCCGCCGCCGAGCGTACTTCCGGCCGCACGACCAGCTGGGCGCCGTTGGCGACCGAGAAGGCGACGATGCGCAGCGCCTTGCCGTGCGATCGCTGGAAGCCGTTGATGGCGGGGTTCGGTCCCACCCAGCCGACGTCCAGGTCGCCGGAGAACAGCGCCTCGACGACCGAAGGACCGGCGTTGAAGGCTCGCGCCTGCAGCTCGACCGAGGGACCGAGCGCCGCGGCGAAGGCTCCCGATTCGAGCCCCCACAGCGCCGGCGCGTGGGTCACGTTCGGCATGTACCCGACGCGGAAGATCCGCCTTCCATCCGAGGCGTGCGGATCGGTGGACCGGCACGCAGGGACGAGGCTTGTGGCGGCGAGCACTGCGAGGATTGCAAGACGGCGGTCCATTCGGTCTCCGGGCAAGACGGGCGGCACGGCGGGCGCCGGGACTCGCGGTCATCGCTCGGAGACGGGTGTCGCCTCGCTAGAACGGTGCCGTAGCCGGCGCAAAGATGCGCACGGGACAGCGGCAACAGCAGCAGGCGACCATGGCTGTCGTCATAGGATGGACGCTGTAGCCTGTCAAACTGAAACCCTGGAATTCATCACCGTCGGGGAGAAAACCCATTCCGGATGGCGCCCCTGCGCGTACGACAGGTTCCATTCGCTCTTGAAGAGCGCGAGGGGGTTCTGGTCCCGGTCGACGACGCAGAAGGCATCGACTTCCTGTTGGAAGGCGGCCGGATCGAATCCCTTGCCCCGGATCCAGCGCGCGACCGTGTACGGGAGCCGCTCCAGGATGATCTCGGCGCCGTACTCGTGGCGGAGCCGGTATTGCAGCACCTCGAGCTGCAGGGCGCCGACGGCCCCCAGGATGGGATCGCGCAAGCCTCCGTCGGGCAGCGCGAACACCTGGATCGCCCCCTCCTGCGAGAGCTGCTGGAGCCCCTTCTCGAGCTGCTTGCGCTTGAGGGCGTCCTTGCTCCGGAGCCGGGCGAAGATCTCCGGCGAGAAACGCGGTAGCTCGGCAAACTCGATGACCGGCTGCTCGCAGAGCGTGTCGCCGATGCGAAGAGCGCCGGTGTCGAAGAGGCCGATCACGTCTCCCGGGTACGCCTCCTCGATCACCTGCCGCTCCTTGCCGAAGAGCTGGTGCGGCATGGAGAGGCGCATGTCCTTCTCGTCGCGGACGTTCCGGACGGTCATGCCCCGCTCGAAACGGCCGGAGCACACCCGCAGGAACGCGAGCCGGTCGCGATGGGCGGGATCCATGTTCGCCTGGATCTTGAAGACGAACCCGCTGAAGGCAGGCGAGAGCGGATCGACGGCTTCGCCCGTCGTCGTATGCCGTGCGCCCGGCGGCGGGGCGAGCCCGACGAAGGCGGCGAGGAACTCGTCGACGCCGATCTCGTTCCAGGCGGAGCCGAAGAAAGCCGGCGACAGCTCTCCCCGCAGGATGCGGGCGCGATCGAACGGGTCGCCCGCATGGGCGAGAAGCTCGACCTCGTCGGCGAGCTTCGCGGTGAGCTTCTGCGGGTCGGAAAGGCCGTTTCCCGACGGTTGCGGCAGCGACGCCATGACGTCGGGGACGGCTCTCCGCTTCGCATCCGCTCCCAGATCCTCGAACAGCGTCGCGACCCCGGCGAAGTCCTGGCCCTGTCCGAAGGGCCAGGTGACCGCCACGGTGCGGATTCCCAGTACCTCTTCGACTTCGTGGAGCAGGTCGAAGGGGTCGCGCCCGGGGCGATCGAGCTTGTTGACGAAGGTGAAGATGGGAATGCCCCTGCGGCGGCAGACCGCAAACAGCTTCTTCGTCTGCGCCTCGACGCCCTTGGCGGAGTCGATGAGCATCACCGCGGCGTCGGCCGCGGCGAGCGTCCTGTAGGTGTCCTCGGAGAAGTCCTGGTGGCCCGGAGTGTCGAGGAGGTTCAGCCGGTAGCCTCCCCAGTCGAACTGCAGGACGCTGGAGGTGATGGAGATCCCGCGCTGCCGCTCGAGCTCCATCCAGTCGCTGGTGACGTGGCGGGCCTGGCCGCGGGCCTTCACCGTCCCGGCGAGGTGGATCGCGCCCCCGTGGAGAAGGAGCTTCTCCGTCAGCGTCGTCTTGCCGGCGTCAGGGTGCGAGATGATCGCGAACGTGCGGCGGCGACCCGTCTCGGCGCGGAGCCTTTTTTGCTGGGACTCGTCCACCGGACAGATCTAACGCCGCGGCAGCGGATGGAGGCATGAAATAAAGGGCCGACGCCGGGTCTCGTGGGTTCCCGGCGGCGGCCCGCGGGGGTTCGGGGGGGCGGGCGTAGCCGGCCCCCCGATCAGATGGTGCGGCGCGCGCGGATGACGAACATCGCCACGAACCACAGACCGTAGAAGAAGATCCCCGCCGATACGCCCGCGGCCGTGGCTACGGCGAGCGATTCCGTCTGCTTGCGGACCACGACGACGAGATCGAGCGCGAACCCCAAAGGGAGCGTGGCCAGCGCGAAGAGCACCATCGCGCTCGCGAATCGGTGGAAGCGGTCCGTGTCCTCTCCCCGCTCGACGATCCGGTGGAAGGCCGACGGGGCCATGAGGAAGATGACCGCCAGGATGTCGGCGACGAGCGCGAGGACGTGGAGGTCCTTGGAGCCGCGCGGCAGCTTCTCGTAGGCATCCATCAGCGTGATGGCGAGCTGGAATCCGACCAGCGCCTGCGCGCCGGGAAGGACGACGCGCGCTTCGGTGAGGACCTGGACGATCTTGTCCTCGAGCTTCATGTCCTCGACCTTCTCTTCCCGCTCGGGACGCGGGCCCCGCAGGACCGCGATGCCGTACCAGAGGCCAAGGGCGAGCGCCATCACCGCGATGGGGACGGCGAGTTGCGCTCGCGCCGAGACGGTTCCGACCGCGAGGAAGAGATCGAGCCCGAGCACGAACGCGAAAGGGAGCAGGGCGACGAAGGCGCAGTTCATCGCGAACCGGTGCAGCGCTTCCGAGTCCTTCCCGCGCTCGACGATGCGGTGGCGGGCGGCGGGCATGAGCAGGATGCCGATCTGCGCGAGGAGCAGGCAGAGGCCGGCGAGGACGACGCCCTTGTCCCGCGGCGAGAGACGCTCGAACCGGGGCTCGAAGAACGCGCGGTAGGCGAAGCCGAGCAGCACCTGCGTGCCGAGGACGAGGATCCGCACCTCGTCGAGGGCGTTCTTGATGCGGGTGCGGAGCGACGTCACGCGATGGCGTAGGGTGTGATCCGGCAGCGGTTTTCAAACCGGAAATCGTCCTGGAATTCTACACGATTCCGGCGTCGCACCCCCGGCGCCAGCGTGCGGCGGCAAGGCGTTCGAGCGGCGACCCGCGCCCCGCGGCGGCCACTTTTCGACCCTTTTCCGAAGGCGGCCGGTGCCTTTACGGTTTGTGGCATCCAGGAGGTCATCATGAAGAACGCAATCGCAATGATCGCTGCTCTCCTCTGCGTTGCCGGCGCCGCCCGCGCCGAGAAGATCCGCTCCTCGCCCCGCAACCACAAGGACGAGGTGCGGGTGCACAACATCCTCTTCGGTCTCGATACCGAGGTGGCCGTGCCGGTCGGTAACTACGCCGACGTGAACAGCATCGGCGGCGGCCCGATCCTCACCGGCGAGTACACGCTCACCGATACCTGGGGCGTGACGATGCGGTTCGGCTTCCAGGGCCACTCGGACCGCACCATCGGCGGGTTCGACTCGCACGTCCACTCCATCCCGATGCTGCTCGGCACCAAGTACTACATGGGCCACGAGCGCCAGGGCATGTTCGGCGCGTTCGAGCTCGGCCTGTTCGATCTGATGAGCAGCGCGACGCCGTTCAACGGCCAGTCGGTCACCTCGAATGACGTGAAGTTCGGCATGGGCGTGGGCCTCGGCTACCAGCAGGATCGCTGGAGCGCCCGCATCAACCTGCACACGCAGGACGTGGGTAGCTTCGGCAGCGCCTTCATGGTCACGACGGGCATCGGTTACTCGTTCGGCTCGTTCTAATCCGTCGCCGCATCGTTCAAGGGCGGGCACGCGTCATCGACGCGGTGCCCGCCCTTCTCTTTGGCGGTCACTCCCCGCTCTGCTGGAGGAGCTTCGCGACGAGACCCGTCCAGCCCGTCTGGTGGCTCGCGCCGATGCCGGAGCCGTCGTCGCCGTGGAAGTACTCATGGAACGGCAGGTAGTCGCGGAAGTGGGGATCGGTCTGCAGCTTGTCGTCCTTTCCGAAGATTGCACGGCGCCCGCGCTCGTCCCGCAGGAACAGCGAGGAGAGCCGCCGGGACAGCTCCGCCGCCACCTGCGCCAGTGTGAGCAGCTTTCCTGACCCGGTGGGAAACTCGACCCGGAACGATTCGCCCAGGTAGTGGTCGAACTTCTGCAGCGACTCGATGAGCAGGAAGTTCACCGGGAACCAGATTGGACCGCGCCAGTTCGAGTTCCCGCCGAAGAGCGCGCTCGAGGATTCGCCGGGCTCGTAGGCGACCGAGTACACCTGTCCGTCGACGTCGAGCACGTAGGGCCGGTCTCGATGAACGGCGGAGAGCGCGCGGATCCCGTACGGCGAGAGGAATTCGCGCTCGTCGAGGAGACGGGCGAGCACGCGCCGCAGCTTCGCCGGAGCGACCACGGCGAAGAGGCGCCGATCGTCGGTCCCTGGCGTCCGCATGCAGGCGACGCCCTCGATGAGATCGGGGCGATTGTCGATGAACCAATCCATCCTGCGGGAGAAGCCGGGGAAGCTCGCGAGAAGCTCGCTCTTCGCCGTTTCCACCGCGAACAGGGGGATGATGCCGACCATGCTCCGGATCTTGAGCTTCTGGTCCGCGCGCCCGGCCCGGTGCAGGACGTCGTAGTAGAAGCCGTCCTCCTCGTCCCACAGGCCCATCGTGTTCATCGCCCGGGCGATGTGGACGAAGTGCTCCCAGAACTTGCTCGCCACGTCCTCGTACTCGGGCTCCTCGCGCGCGAGCTCGAGGGAGATGGCGCAGAGGTTCAGCGCGTACATCGCCATCCAGCTCGTGCCGTCGGACTGCCCGAGATGACCTCCGCCGGGCAGCGGGCTGGAACGGTCGAAGAGGCCGATGTTGTCGAGTCCGAGAAAGCCGCCCTGGAAGACGTTGCGGCCTTCCGCGTCCTTGCGGTTGACCCACCAGGTGAAATTGAGGAGCAGCTTGTGCAAGACCCGCTTGAGGAAAGCGCGGTCGCCGCGCCGCCGGCGCTTCTTCTCGATCTTGTAGACCCGCCATGCGGCCCAGGCGAGGACGGGCGGGTTCACGTCCGAGAACGACCACTCGTACGCCGGGATCTGGCCGTTCGGGTGCATGTACCACTCGCGCAGCATGAGGACGAGCTGCTCCTTGGCGAAGTCGGAATCGACGAGAGCGAGCGGGATGGCGTGGAAGGCGAGGTCCCAGGCGGCGTACCAGGGGTATTCCCACTTGTCGGGCATCGAGAGGACGTCCGCGTTGTAGAGGTGGAGCCAGTCGGAATTGCGGGCGCGCTTGCGCTCCTCGGGCGGCTTTGGCTGGGCTTTGTCACCACTGAGCCAGTCGCGGACCACGTAATGGTAGAACTGCTTCGACCACATCATTCCCGCGAGCGCCTGGCGCATCACGTTTCGCGCATCGTCCCCGAGACGAGCGGGGATGACGGTCGCGTAGAACTCGTCCGCCTCGCGCTTGCGCAGCGCGATGACCTCGGCGGCCCGATCGAGCGAACAGCCCCCCTGCCGCGAGATCCGGAGGTGCAGCGACTTGCTCTGTCCGGCGCCGATCTCGAGCCGGTAATGCGCCGCGCATTTCGTGCCGCGCAGCTCCGGGTTCACCGAGGGTGAACCGTGCACGATGCGATCGTTGATGCCGTCCTTGACGTATCGAGAGCCGTTCGCCGTGCCGAAGAGGCGTTCGTAGTTCGTCTCGTTCTCGGTGAAGAGGAAGGGCGGCGCTCCCTCCGCGCGCAGGTAGCAGTGCTGTCCGGTCTCCTCCGCGACCGCGAGACCGGGCTCCGCCTGCCGGATCACGGGACGCTCGCCGCCGTTCCAGCTCCACGTGTTCCGGAACCAGAAGGTCGGGAGGAGGTGCAGCGCGGCCGTATCCGGTCCGCGGTTGTGGACCTCGATGCGGACGTAGAGATCCTCGATCCCGTCCTTCGCATATTCGACGAAGACGTCGAAGTAGCGATCGCCTGCGAAGACGCCCGTATCGACGAGCTCGATCTCGCGGTCGCCGCGCCCGCGCCGCGCGTTCTCTTCCAGCAGACGCGAGTAGGGAAACTCCGACTGCGGATATTTGTAGAGGAACTTCATGTACGAATGCGTCGGCGTGGAGTCGAGGTAGTAGTAAAGCTCCTTCACGTCCTCGCCGTGGTTTCCTTGCGATCCGGCCAGGCCGAAAAGGCGCTCTTTCAAGAACGGGTCCTTGCCGTTCCAGAGCGAAAGCGCGAAGCAGAGCACCTGGCGGCGATCGCAGATGCCGGCGATTCCGTCCTCGTTCCACCGGTAGGCGCGCGAGCGGGCGTGGTCGTGCGGGAAGTAGTCCCAGGCGTTGCCGTCCTTGCTGTAGTCCTCGCGAACGGTGCCCCACGCCCGCTCGGAGAGGTACGGTCCCCAGCGCTTCCAGTGCCTGCGGTGCTCCCGCGCCTCTACCAGCCTTTGCTCTTCAGCCGTCATATCCGGCCTGTGTGATAGCGTCTCCGCGGGGAACGGCAAATGGATGTTCAGCGCTCCGCGCAGGCCAGCGCAGAGGACGCACCGGTCGTCGCCGCCTTGCGGGCCGGAGACGAGAAGGCGTTCCTGGCCCTCGTCCAGTCGCTGAACGCGCCCATGCTGCGGGTCGCTTCCGTCTACGTCTCGAGCCGCGCCGTCGCGGAAGAAGTGGTGCAGGAGGCGTGGCTCGGGGTCCTCAAGGGATTGTCCGCGTTCGAGGGCCGCTCCTCGCTGCGGCGCTGGATCTTCGGCATCGTCACGAACTGCGCCCGATCGCGCGGAGTACGCGAGGCGCGCAGCACGCCCTTCTCGGCGATGGGACCCGCGGAGGATGACGAGCCGGCGGTCGACCCGGGCCGCTTCCTGCCGCCCGATCATCCACGCTGGCCGGGGCACTGGTCCGAGCCTCCCACCGCCTGGGCCGAGGATCAGGTCCTCAACAAGGAATCGCTCGGCGTCGTCGAGGCCGCCATCGCCCTCCTGCCGGTGAACCAGCGCGAAGTGATCACGCTCCGCGACGTGCTCGGCTGGACGTCCGAGGAGGTCTGCGAGTCGCTGCGGATCTCGGAGGGGAACCAGCGCGTGCTGCTCCACCGGGCGCGCTCGAAGGTGCGGGCCGCGCTGGAGAAGCATTTCGCCGCAGGAGAGGCGCGATGACCCGAAGCCTCGCCGACGAGATGGCCTGCATCGAGCTCGTCGAGCTGGTCACGGAGTTCCTGGAAGGCGCGCTTTCGGCACAGGACCGTGAACGGTTCGAGAAGCATATCGCTCTGTGCAAAGGCTGCGCTGCCTACCTCCTGCAGATGCGGAAGACCATCGAGGCGAGCCGCGCGCTGCGTGGTGAAGACCTCTCAGACATGGCGAAGGAGCGGCTCCTCGGCGCATTCCGCGGGCTCTTCAAGTGATGTCCCGGGCTAGAAGAGCGAGCTGATGAAGGTCACTACCTGGAACGTCAACGGGATCCGGGCCCGCGTCGCGCAGGTGCTGGAGTGGGTCGCGAAAGAGACCCCCGATGTCCTCTGCATGCAGGAGATCAAGGCGTCGCCCGAGCACGTTCCCGCGGAGCTTTCCGCTCTCGAGGGATACTGGGGTTACTGGCACGGCTACAAAGGCTACTCGGGCGTCGCGCTGCACCTGCGCAAGTCGGCTTTTCCGCGCAAGCCGAAGTTCGAGCATCCGGAGTTCGATCACGAAAATCGCATCGTCACCGCGCGCTCGCACGACGCGCTCATCGCCTCCATCTACGTGCCGAACGGCAACAAGGACTATCCGGCGAAGGTGCGCTTCCTCGAGGCGCTCGCGAAGTGGGCTACGGTTGCGCGCGCGACGACGGAGCGGATGATCCTCTGCGGCGATCTCAACGTCGCCCGCGAAGAGCGCGACGTGCATCCGAGCCTGCGCAAGCCCGAGCAGATCGGCCAGACGCCCGCCGAGCGGGCGCTGCTCGAGGCGGTGATCGCGTCCGGCTTCGTGGACCTGTCGCGGAAGTTCCGGCCGGACGACGACCGGCTCTTCACCTGGTGGGCGCCCTGGCGAAATCTCCGGCAGAAAAACATCGGGTGGCGACTCGACTACGTGCTGGCGAGCGCGCCGCTCGCCGCGAGCGCGACCTCCTGCGAGGTGTATCGCGAGTTCGGCACGAGCGATCACGGTCCGGTGCAGGCGATCTTCGATCTGCCGCCGTCACAGGTCTTGCCGCCCGAGGACCCCGAGCCGGAGCCGGACCCGCCGGAGCCGGTTCCGCAACCTGCGAAGCCCGAGCCGCCTCCCTCGCGTGGCCAGCTTCCGCTGAAGCTCTGAGCCGCAGGCCGTCCTCGCAAAATGCACGGCGCACCCGTGCAGCCCTTTGCATTCTGCAATGCGGCGGGCACACGGATCGCTGCGACGGGCTGTGATGGCGCCCGTTTCCTTGCACGGCGCGGGCCTTGCTTTGGTTGTCCCGGTGCGGCGACGCGAGTCGTTACCTGAAGAGCCGGAGCCCGTAAGACCGGCGCTGGAACCGCCTCCGACTTCGGGCCAGAGGCTGAAGCGGCTGCTCCTCGGCGGCCCGAAGGACCTCGAGGATCCGCATCTCTTCCGCCACATCTCGCTCGTCGCGTTCCTCGCCTGGGTGGGTCTCGGCGCGGACGGACTCTCCTCCTCGGCGTACGGTCCCGAAGAGGCGTTCAAGAACCTCGGCGAGCACACCTATCTCGCCGTCTTCCTCGCGGCCGCGACCGCGCTCACCGTGCTCATCATCTCGGCGGCCTACAGCCGGGTCATCGAGCACTTCCCATTTGGCGGCGGCGGGTACGTGGTCGCTTCGCGACTCATCGGCCCGCGCGCCGGCGTCGTGAGCGGCTGCGCGCTCATCGTCGACTACGTCCTCACCATCTCCATCTCGATCGCGGCGGGCGGCGACGCGATCTTCAGCGTCATTCCCGACGGAGCACGCTGGGCGAACCTGAACGTTCTCGGCCTTCCGCTCAAGCTCCACGTCGAGCTCTTCGGCGTGTTCATCCTGGTGGTGCTGAACCTCCGCGGCGTGAAGGAGTCGGTGAAGGTGCTGACTCCGATCTTCCTCGTCTTCCTCATCACCCACGCCATCGTCATCGTCGCCGGGATCGCCCTGAACCTCGGCCGCGCGCACGTGGTCGCGCGCGAGGTGTCGGAGGGCGTCTCGCACGGGATGTCTACGCTAGGCGCGAGCGGCCTCGCGCTGCTCTTCCTGCGCGCCTATTCGCTCGGCGGCGGCACCTACACCGGTATCGAGGCCGTCTCGAACGGCCTGCAGATCATGCGTGAGCCGCGCGTGCAGACCGGCAAGCGGACCATGCGCTACATGGCGGTGAGCCTCGCCGTGACGGCGGGCGGCATCATCCTCTGCTACCTGCTCCTCGACGTCCGCTACGTCGATCCCGACCACACCATGAACTCGCTTCTCGCCGCGAAGGTGGCGGCCGAGCTGCACTTCGGGGGAAGCTGGTTCGTCTTCGTGACGCTGATGTCCGAGGCGCTGCT
>JBJMQD010000406.1:0-3239 GCA_045802855.1 Myxococcales bacterium
CTGACGGTCAGGGCAGCTTGGGGAGCGTGCGCGGCAGCCGCGCGAGCGTGTGCGTGCGCACCTGAGCCGTCCAGGCGGAATCGACCGTCCGGTTGCCTGTCGCGACCTCGAGGTTGAGGGAAGCATTCGTCACCAGCAGGAAATTGCCCGCGAAGACGAGGCTAGCCGGGAAGAGCAGACCGTCGGGCGCCCCGTTCGGCTTGATCCCGTCGAAATCGCCGAGCTTGGCGATCACCTTTCCGGTGGTGTCGATCACGACGATCTCGTCCGACTGGTTGGCGCATACCCAGATGTTGTCGTTCTCGTCGATGATCAGGCCGTCGGCGCCGTTGATGCTGTTCGTGAATACCTTGGTCTCGCCGCCGGTGGCGCCGTTGTTGGCGATGGTCACGATGCTGTCGTTACCGGTATTGGCCACGAATAGCAGCGTTCGCGCCTTGTTGAACGCGATTCCGTTCGCGCCGAACGGCGGAACGCCCGTCGTGGTCAGGAGCGCATCCTGCTTCCAGACCGTCGCAGTTCCCCCCGCGGGCGGGATCCTCCAGATGATCCCCTGGAACGAGTCGGAGACGAGGACGAATCCCTGCGCGTCGAAGGTGAGCGCGTTCAGCCCCGACCCTGGCCCGATCGCCGAGAAGACCGTCGAAGCTCCCGTCTGGGGATTCACGTCGAGGACGTTGCCGCTGCCGAAATCGATCACGAGGAGCTTGTGCGAGCGAGGATGGAAGTCGAGGCCGAGCAGGAAGTTGCTCGACCCGGCGACCGCGAGGTCGCGGAGGAACTTGCCGTTCTTGTCGAACACCACCACGTGACCCGGGGCCTGGCCCTGGAATTCGAAGTCCGCCGCATATACGTCGCCGTCCCGCGGATCGACGGCGATCCCCTCGGGATTCGCGCGACCCGCCGGAAGTTCGGCGAAGGTGACCGCCTTCTTGCGGTCGAAGCCGAGAGAAGAGATCGTCAGGAGCACCGCGAGTACGAGCGTGTCACGCTTTTTCATCGAGTATCCCTCCGGGAGTGATGGCGCCGCGCAGGATAGTCTCCGGCGGTGCCCGATCACAACGCCCATACGCCGGAGGGTGCTGCGACCGCTGCGCTCGCCCGCCGCATCGGCTTCTTCGACGCGACCATGATCGTGATGGGCGGGATGATCGGCTCCGGCATCTTCGTCAATCCCGCCGTCGTCGCTCGCAGCGTCCACTCGCCCGCGCTCATCCTCGGCGCCTGGCTCGTCGGCGGTGCGGCGGCGCTCCTCGGCGCTCTCGTCTACGCCGATCTGGCGGCGACAAGGCCGTACGTCGGCGGGCAGTACGCGTACCTGCGCGAGGCGTACAGTCCCCTCGTCGCGTTCCTCTACGGATGGGCGCTCCTGTTCGTCATCCAGAGCGGTGGGATGGCGGCGACCGCCATCGCCTTCGCCCGCTACTTTCGCGAGCTTGCGCCGCTTCCTCTTTCCGAAAGCGCGCTCGCGGCGATCGCACTCGCTCTGTTGACGCTCGTCAATTGCCTCGGCGTCCGCGCCGGCAGCGCGGTGCAGAGCTTTCTCATGGTGCTGAAGATAGGCGCCCTGCTCGCCCTCGTCGCCTGCGGCTTCGTGTTCGCGAAACCGGCGCCGCCCGCGTCCACGGGAGCGAGTTCCCTCGCGGATCTCGGTGCGGCGCTCATACCCGTCCTCTTCGCGTACGGCGGCTGGCAGACCGCGTGCTTCGTCGCCGGCGAGATGAAGGATCCGCGCCGCGATCTCCCTCGCGCGCTCCTCGCCGGCGTCCTCGGCGTCATCGCACTCTATACGCTCGTTGCGTTCGTCTGCTTGCGCACCCTGGGGCCCGCGGGTCTCTCCGCGACCGGCGCTCCCGCCCTCGACGTGATGACGAGCGCGCTCGGGCCGAGCGGAGGCGCGGCGATCTCCGCGGGCATCGCGGTGTCCACTCTCGGGTTCTTGAGCCAGTCGATCCTCACCGCACCCCGCGTCTACTTCGCGATGGCCGAGGACGGGCTCTTCTTCCGCACCGTGTCCCGCGTGAGCGAGCGCACCCGGGTCCCTGCGGTTTCCATCGCGCTCCAGGGCGGCGTCACCGTTGCTCTCGCGCTCGTCGGAACCTACGAGGCGATCCTCCGCTACGTCGTGGCCATCGACTTCGTCTTCTTCGCGCTCACCGCCGGCTGCTTGTTCGTCTTCGGCCGCCACAAGCGCGCCCACGCCATGCCGGGACACCCCGTTACGACGGTCGCCTTCATCGCCGTGTGCGCGGCCGTCGTCGTGGCCACCTTCGCCGCCGATCCCTTGCACAGCCTCGCGGGTCTCGGTCTCACCCTCGCGGGAGTGCCCGCATACCTCGTCTGGCGAAGGCGCGCCTGAAGCGTTGCTCGTGCTAGCTTGCGCGCCCATGCGCCCGCGAATCGTCGCCCTTCTCCTCGTCTTCGCTTCCCTTCCCGCCACGGCGGCGGATCCCATCCGGCTCGGGGTGATCACCTCGCTTTCCGGCAGCTTCGCCACCTTCGGGACGATGGAAGTAGCGGGCTACAAGGTGGCCGCCGCCGAGATCAACCAGAAGGGAGGCGTCCTCGGCAGGCAAATCGAGCTCGTCATCGAGGACGACGCGAGCAACCAGAATGCCGCCCTTGCCGCCGCGGAGAAGCTCGCCGGGCAGAACGTGCCGCTCATCCTCGGCGCCTTCGCTTCCAGCATCACCAAGCCGCTCGCCGGATATCTCGGCCGAATCAAGGTGCCGCTCGTCAACACCAACAGCGCCGATACCTCGATCACCAAGCCCGGCTCGCCGTACGTCTTCCGCGTCGGGCAGACCACCGACGCCTTCGCGGACGCCTCCTTCGACCTCATCAAGAGCTTCAAGGACGTCAAGACCGTGGCGGTGCTGGTCTCCAACGACGCCCTGGGCCGCTCGACCGCCAATTCCGTGCGCGAGAAGTGCAAGCAACTCGGCTACCAGATCGTCGGCGACCAGGCCTACGATCGCGGTCTCACCGATTTCCGCCCCACGCTGAACGGCTTCAAGTCGGCGAATCCGGACGTCGTCGCGCTCTCGAGCTACGAAGAGGACGCCGCGACGCTCCTGCGCCAGGCGAAGGAAGTGAGCCTGAGCCCCAAGATGTTCGTCGCCGTGGGAGCGACCGGATATGCGCTCCCGCAATTCATCATCGGCGCGGGCGACGCGGCGGAGTACGTCTTCAGCGCCTCGCCCTGGCGTCCCGAGGCGAAGTTCCCCGGCGCGCACGAC
>JBJMQD010000457.1:0-5714 GCA_045802855.1 Myxococcales bacterium
CCGCGGCCGGCGCGGCGGGCGGCGCGCTATGGCAGCATCACAAGAACAAGAAGGCAGAGAAGAAGGCGGAGAAGGCACAGAAGTAACGCACCCCTCCCGGGACAGGTGAATCCCCCAACCCGTCCCGGGACAGGTGAATCCGTCCCTACCCGTCCCGGGACGGTGAATCCCCCTACCCGTCCCGGGACAGGTGAATCCCTCCTACCCGTCCCGGGACAGGTGACTCGTACCCTCGAGGATCTCGGAACCCGCTAGACCCCCGCCTTGTCGCGCGTGCGGGTTTGGTGGTTCTCTCGTGGGCGGATGCTTGCAGCGTTTCTGGTCGCGGCAGCCTGCCTCAACTTCCGCGTCGCGACCGTGCAGCCCGCGATCCGCGCGGAGATGGATGAGTCCGGCCTGCGCACGTCGATCCGGATCGACGTGCCGGAGGGACTTCCCCGCGACGTCCCCGTCATCCGCTCCCGCAACCGGCGCGCGGCGCTCAAGCTGCGGCCGGGTCCCGTCGCTGGGCCTGGTAGCGCGACGAGGCCAATGCCCTACCTCCTCGATCTGCGCGATCAGCTCGACTTCGAGCGTGCCGCGGCGCTGCTCGCCGGAACATCGATGTCGCGGCAAGCGCAGCGCGCGTGGGTGATCGATGCGCTCGCTGGCATTGCGGCCCGCAGCCAGAAGCGTCTGCAGCCGCTGCTCGAGGAGCTGCAGCGGAAGGGCGAGATCAGCTCGTTCACGCAGATTTCCATCGTCAATCGGCTGGTGGTGGTCGGCCGCCCGAGCGCGATCCGGACGCTTTCGGAGAGCGCGGAGGTGGACTCGATCGCGCGCCGGGTCGAGGCCGAAGGATCCTTGTTCGACGACACCGCGGCGCAGTCGAACGTCGATCCGGTGCCTTCCGGCTGGGCGCTCGATGCCATCGGGGCCCCGCAAACGTGGCGGACGGGGATCGACGGCAGCGGCGTGACGGTGGGGCTCATCGACTCCGGAGCGAGCAACCTGCACGAGCAGCTCCGCGGGAACTACCGCGGCGGCCCGTCCTCCTGGTTCGATCCGCTGCGCGAAACCCCGGGGCCGAACGACGTGCAGACGGGTCACGGCACCGCCGTCCTGAGCTGCGCCGTCGGGCAAGGCCGCAACGACGTGACGTTCGGGGCGGCGCCGGGGGCGCGATGGGTCGCGGCGGTCGGGCTCAACGGCAGCCGCTACGACAACGTGCTCGTCACCCGCGCCGCGGACTGGATGCTCAACGTCGCGCAGCCCGACGTGCTGGTCCTCGCCTTCCGGGCACCAGGGGCCGGGTGCGACGACTCGCTGCGCCGGATCGTCAACGCCTTCCGGGCCGCGGAGATCGTGGTGATCTTCGCCGCCGGAAACGCCGGACCGGACCCTCGCACGGATGTTTCGCCCGCGAACTACTCGCAGCTCTTCCCCGGGTCCGGGAGCGCCCTCTCGGTCGGCGGCGTCGATTCGGCCCGCAAGGGCGATCCGCGCTCGAGCCGCGGGCCGAGCCGATGCGGCGGAGTCCTCTTTCCCCAGATCGTCGCACCCGGCACCGACGTGCCCGTCGCCGCCGCCGCGGGCACTTCCCTGTACCGCCGCGCGACGGGAACCTCGTTCGCAGCCGGCTACGTCGCGGGCGCCTCGGCGCTGCTCCTGCAACAATTTCCGCACGCGAGGGTGGGCCAGATCGAGGAAGCGCTGCGACGGAGCGCGATCGACCTCGGCCCACCCGGTCCCGACTCGACCTACGGGTACGGCCTCATCTCCGTCCCCGCCGCGATGGAGTACCTCCGGTCACGCGTCCTGTCGCAGTGAGATCCAGGGCGAGTGCTCGGCGCGACACCGGATCGAAGCGCCGCCGTTTCAGCGCGCCGACGGGTCCGCCCGCCGCGCTTGCAGGCGCAGGGCGGCCCTCTGGGTAGGCGCCTGCAGCTCGAAGAGGATTCGCGAGCGTGCGCCCGCGTCTGCGGCGTGCACCGCCGCGCTCCATTCCCGCAGCGAGCATTCGCTATCGCGAGCCGCGAGGCACACCCGCAGCATGGCCTCGTGCCCGAGGACGGACTCCGGAGCGATCTCCAGGAGGCGCCGGGCCGTCGCGCGCGCCTCGTCCAGATCGCCGCCCGTCGCAGTCAAAGCGCGGGTCAACCCGAGGAGCGCGACGGAATCGCCTGGCTGCTGCGCGATCCCAACGCGGAGGAACTCCACTACCTCCGCCGCGCGGCCGACGGCAACGAGCGCCGTGCCCTGCTCCGCCGCCGTCGCGAAATCGGCGACGATGAGCGTGTCGCGCGCCAGTGGCTGCTCGATCGGCAGGGGCGGCAAGGACCTGGTCATGTCGGGCAGCATCACCGATGTGCGCCCCTCCCCGGTGCCCCCCTGGCCCGTCCAGTAATCGATCCCGTTTCCGAGCTCCGATCCGCCCGGGACGAAGGAGAGCTCGAACGCGCGCTCGTACTCGACCGCGGCGGGAGCGAGCACCCAGGTGGTGGCGCGATCCGCGAGGCAACGCTGGAGGCCCCGGTTGTCGATGCCGCCGGCATTGTGGACGTAGGCCGCGTAGACGCTGCCGTCGGTCCGGACGAGGAGGTGCAGGCGGATGCGTCCCATCGGGGCCCGGTCACCCAGGTCGACGGCGCGCAAGGCGCAGAGGTCGACGTCGGATTGCAACGGCGGCCGGGATGCGATGGGAAGCTTCTCCCCGGCACATCCGAGAACGAAGACGGCGAGCAGAAGGACTCCGCCGCGGATCGCGAGACGCATGGTCGATCCCTCCGCACGAGACCGACGATGCATGGCGCCTGGTATTCGCTCAAAGACGCAAGGCCGGCGCGGATTGACGCCGTTCCCGACGCGGACCTAGGGTTCGGAACCGAGCCTTCTGCGGGAGGAGGATTCCATGAGCCGGTACACGACCGTGCTCGGATCGCTCGATCACTTCGAGAAGGGCCGGCTGTCCATCGTCGACGACAATCCCCGGCATTACTGCCATTCCAACGTCTTCGCGGTGGCTTCCCAATCCGAGCCGTACGAGAAGGTCGCGGTGGGGAAGAACCTCGAGTACGTCATCGAGGCGATCCGCGCCGAAGGCGTCTCTGCGTGGATGGCGGCGAATCACGACGAGTTCGTGCTGCTCCTGGACGGCGAGGTGACAATCACCTTCGCCGAGCCCGGGAACGCGGCGATCGCGGAAGGAAAGGACGGGACCCAGATCGTTCCGCGCGAACCGACCGGCCGCAGGATGGGGCGCGTCTTCCTGAAGAGAGGGCATCAGGCGCTGCTCCCGAAAGGCGCCGCGTATCAGTTCAGCGCCGCTCGGCCTTCGGTACTCATCCAGCAGACGATCCTGGGCGACTTGACCCGGCAGAAGTGGGCGCAGATCTGCACCATGTGAGGAGAACGATCATGGCGATGCCAGAATCGACCGCGGCACGCGGACCTGCAGAGCCTCCCTTCCACGTCAGCGAGCCCGATTCGAAGACGGGGTTCCGCAGCTTCGCGCTGGGGCAGTTCCGCTTCTCGCGCGACGAATACTTCGTGCACGTGACGTGGCCCGCCGGAGGAGCCGGCTCTGCCGGCGACGGGCCGGAGCCGAAGGCGAAGGCATCGATCGGCAGGCTCGAGCACCGCATCTCCGCCGACGCCTTCCTGCGGGCTCTCATGCGGGACGTGGCCTGGGGCTTCTTCTACGGCCTGGTGAATTTCGACTCGATGTTCGGGAGCCGCAATCTCTACGGCCGCGTACAGTTCTTCGCCGGCCGCTACCACGAGGCGTACCACAAGGCGGGTCTCTCCCACGTCGAGGAGTTCGACTCCGCCTTCGCGATGACCGCGTGCAAGGCGATCCTGCGCGACTTCTGCAGCGCCGGATTCGATCCCTTCGCCGCGCCCGAGGAGACGGGCACCACCTGGGCGGGGCCCAAGCAAGGCGACAACGTCGCGGCGATCGAGCGGTTCCGCGTCGCGACGAAGCGCATGCCGGGCCTCTTCGGCGACTCGCCGCTGCGCGACGACCTGCCGGTGAACCGCGCCTTCGCCGATATCCCGCAGGACGAGCCGGTGGTCGAGACGGAGCCCGGATTCGAAGGCAAGCTCCACGCCTTCAACCTGTTCAAGTACCTCTCCCGCTCGGACGTCACCTGGAACCCGTCGGTGACCTCCGTCTGCCGGCAGTCGCTCTTCTGCCCGACCACCGAGGAGTACATCCTGCCGATCATCCACGGGAACGACCGCGTCGAGTGGTTCGTGCAACTTTCCGACGAGATCGACTGGGAGGTCGCCGACAAGGAGACGGGGAAACCGCGAGCGCGGATCCTGATGAAGGCAGGCGACGTCGCGGCCATGCCGGCCGACATCCGCCACCAGGGATACTCGACCAAGCGATCGATGCTCCTCGTCTGGGAGAACGCCCGCCTCGATCTTCCCGAGTTGTACGAGAGCGGAAAGCTCAAGCCCTATCCGGTCGAGTTCTGACGCCATGGAGATCCAGGACAAGCTTTTCATCGGTGGGCGCTTCGTCCCCGCCGCGGATGGAGCGACGCTCCCCAGCTTGAATCCGCACGATTGCAGCCGTCTCGCGGACGTGGCGATGGCCGGCAAGGCCGACGTGGACGAGGCGGTCGAGGCGGCGCGCAAGGCGTTCCCCGCCTGGAGCCGCACCTCCGCCGCCGAGCGCGGACGGCTGCTCTATCGGCTCGCCGACCGCATCGAGCAGGCCGCGGACGAGCTGGCGCGCCTGGAGACCCTCGATACGGGCCATCCCATCCGCGACACGCGCAACCTCGACGTGCCGCGCACGGTCGCCACCTTCCGCTACTTCGGCGGAATGGCCGACAAGGTCGAGGGATCGGTGGTCCCTGTCGAACCGGGGTTCTTGAACTACGTCCTGCGCGAGCCTCTCGGGGTGGTCGGACAGGTGGTCCCCTGGAACTTCCCGCTCATGTTCACGAGCTGGAAGATGGGCCCGGCGCTGGCGGCGGGGAACTGCGTCGTCTTGAAACCGGCGGAGATCACCCCGCTCGCGACGCTGCGGATCGCGGAGCTGATGGCGGAGGTCGGGTTTCCCGCCGGCGTCGTGAACATCGTGCCGGGTCTCGGGCCGGTCGCGGGCCAGTACCTGGCGGAGCATCCCGGGGTGGCGAAGATTTCCTTCACCGGTTCCACCGCGACTGGGAAGCGCATCGTGCAGGCTTCCGCCGGGAACCTGAAACGGGTGCAGCTCGAGCTGGGAGGCAAGGGCGCGAACATTGTCTTCGACGACGCTCGTCTCGACGCCGCCGTGAACGGTTCGGCCTTCGCCATCTTCCACAACCAGGGCCAGGCGTGCGTCGCCGGGTCGCGCCTCCTCTTGCAGGAGAAGATCGCGGGACCGTTCCTGGAAAAGTTCCTCCCGCTCGCCCGCTCGATCCGGCTCGGCAATCCGATCGACCCGGCCACCGAGATGGGACCGCTCACCTCGACGGTGCACCGGGATCGCGTCCTCGACTACATCGCGGTGGCGAAGGAGCAAGGCGCGGAGATCCTGCTGGGCGGAAAGCCGCCCGAGCGCGCGGAGCTTTCCAACGGCTGCTACATCGAGCCGACCGTGGTGCGAGCGAGGCCGAGCGACCGCGTCTGCCAGGAAGAGGTGTTCGGACCCTTCCTCGCCGTCACGACGTTCAAGGACGACGACGAGGTGCTCGCGATCGCGAACGGCACCGAGTACGGCCTCGGCGGCGGCCTCT
>JBJMQD010000460.1:0-4808 GCA_045802855.1 Myxococcales bacterium
TATCTCTGGCAGCGCGCAGCCGCGCCACGCCGTCCATCTGCTCATGAGTAAGGTTTGGACGGCCGATCCGGTATTGGCCCTACGAGCGCAGGCGCGTGTTCTCCTCCCGCCGTCGCGATCAGCGCAGGACCGCAGGCCACCATCTGATCTCGCAGCCCCCTTCGCCGGAGCTTCCGATCACCGTTCCATCGGGCCCGAGAGACAGTCCGTCGCCCGGGAACGTTCCGGCCCCGCAATGCTCGCCTTCCGGCGTGAACAGCTCGAGGCGATTGCGCGGCGACGAGGAGCCCGGCTTCGCGATCAGCGCGTACGCGCGACCCTGCCGGACGATGGCGAGGTCGGTGCCTGACCGCGAGGCGAGCCACGGGGGTGCCGCTGTCCAGCCGCTCTTGCCGCTCGCGATCGTCGCCACCCAGGTGCCCCCCACCTGGAGCGCGGCGCCGCCACCCGTGAGAGGACGGAGCAGGGGCGGTTCGCCGTTCCCGGGGAGCGAGAACCAGTCCGTAACCGGCGAAAGCGAAGCATCGAACCACCGGCCGGCTGCGCTGCCGCTCGCGCCGACTGCGTTGCCTGGCCATACTATGACGAGCGCCGCGCCTTTCACGTCCACGACGCCAGAGGCGCTCATGCGCTTCGGCGCTATCTGTTTCGAGGCGGCGGGCCTGCCGCTGTTATCGAAGAAGGTGGCGGTGAGCGGTCCTTTCTCACACCCGCCGAGGACGAACGCCCCGCCCGCGGCGGAAAGAAATGCCTCTCCGGTGCAGCCCGGCCCCCCGAGCAAGGTCCGCGTGAGCTCGGTGCCGTCGTTCGCGTAGCGCGCGAAGAAAGTGGAGCCCGATTCGACGTACGTTCCTTCGAATCCGCTCCGCTGACCGAAGAAGTCGAAGCGCGCCGTCCGGGAGCCGAGCGCGGTTCCGGAAGGTGACCAGAGTTGCCAGCGCGGCGGTCCGTTGGCGGAGTGCGCTTCGGCGGCGATGTCGCCTTGCTCGTCGGTCGTCAGATACCAACACGCATCCCCGCCCTGGTGCGGGACCGTCGCGGAGATTGCATCGGGATTCGAGGACGGAACGATCCCGTCGCAGGCGCTCGGGGCAGGAGGATTGCCGGCGTCGGGAGGAGCGGGGGTGCCAGCGTCGGGAGCATCGGGCGCGCCGCCTCCCGACCAGACCGGACCGCCGTCGATCGAAGGCGCCGAGGAGCCGCTTCCCGTGTCGACGGGACCACAAGCAGCCAATAGAACCGCGACCAGGATGCAGGGCGATGTCGGGCGCACGGTGTCCCTCCGGGGCGCACCATGGCCATCCGTTCAGCGCGCGGCGAGCGGCGAGCGTGCGGGGCATCGCCCCGGCGGCCCTCAGGCGGGGGCGGGGGCGCCCATCCGTCGGAGCCAGCGAAAGTTCGCGGCGAGCGCGCCGCCGAGACTCGGCTCGGCGCGATACCGGATGGAGTGCGCCCGGCAGGTCTCTTCGACGATCGACGACAGCGCCCGGTAATGCAGGTGGCAGATGCGCGGAAACAGGTGGTGCTCGACCTGGAAGTTCAAACCGCCCAGATACCAGCTCAGGAGCCGGTTCCCGCGCGCAAAGTCCACCGTGGTCGACACCTGGTGCTCGGCCCAGTCGGGCTTGGCCGCGCCGGCGGAGTCGGGTTGGCAAAATTCCGCCTCGTCCACGCAGTGCGCGAGCTGGAAGACGCTCGCGAGCACGATTCCGAGCGTCGACACGCCGATTGCCCACAGCGGAACGAGGGCCCACGTCGGGTGCAGCACCGCGGGAATCACGAACGCCCACGAGACGAACGCGGCCTTCAATGCCAGCGCGCGCGCGAGGGTCCATCCCCGGGCGGGCGCGAATGCCTGCCTTCCGAGCCGTCCGCTCATGAGCTCGCGCAGGTCGTCGACGAACCACCACTTGAGCGGGAACGCGGCGTACAGAATCCAGACGTAAAGGTGTTGCAAACGATGGAACCGCCGCCGCGGCTGCCAGGGCGCAAGCCGCAGATGCGGACTGCCCGATTCGAGATCGTCGTCGAGCCCGGACACGTTCGTGTACGTGTGGTGCATGACGTTGTGCTTGAGGCGCCACAGATGCGAGCTCGCGCCGAGCAGGTCGAGCGTGACGCTCATGACGCCGTTGACGCGCGGACTCGACGAATACGCGCCGTGGTTGGCGTCGTGCTGGACGGCGAATCCGATGCCCGCCATGGCGAGTCCGATGGAAGCGACGAGCAACACCGCCTGCCAGGGCGATACCCGGCAGAGGAGCAGCACGGCGTAAGACCCGAGGAGCCACGCGAACAGCGTCGCGGTCTTCAGCCACATCGCGAACCCGCCCTGCGGCGAGCGGCCAGTGGACGCGAAGTAGGCATCTACCCGCCGTTTCAAGTCGGCGTGGAAGGGGCTCATCACGGAGAAACGGAGCTTCGGTGCGTGTGCAGTCAAGTTGGTACGTACGACCATAAACGAGACAGGTCATTGCGAGGTCATCGCAACGACCCGTGGGAGCAACAACTACCCGGCGATCGAGCGCTCTTCAGGCCGCGCGCCGACCCGTCGGCGGCTTCCTGATGACGCAATTCTTGCTACGGCGTGTCATGCCGGCTGCTCGGGACCGACCACCGGCAGCTCGACGCCCGTCACCGCATCCATGATGGTCTGCATGTCGACGGGCTTCACAAGCAGGCTCTCGATGCCGACCGCCGCGCTGCGCGTGCGCGCCGAGCCCTGACCGAAGCCGGTCAGCGCGACGATGCGCACCTCTCCGAGCTGCGGGTAGGAACGCATCCGCCGCGCGACCTCGATGCCGTCCATGCCCGGCAGACCGAGATCGAGGAGCACCACGTCGGGCTGGAACTGCGCCGCCGCCACCAGCGCGGAGGTGCCGTCGTGCTCCTCGCGGACCTCGTGACCGGCGGCCTTCAGCGCCATCGCGAGCATCTCGGTGGCATCGACGTCGTCGTCGACGATGAGGACGCGGCGGGGCTTCTGGCCCTGCGGAGAAGCGGCGCGACGCTCGGGCCGGCGGGCCTGCCGCTCGGGCACGGCAGGCAGGCGGATGACGAATTCGCTGCCGCACCCCGGACCTTCGCTGCGCGCGTCGATCCTCCCGCCGTGCAATTGCACCAGGCTGCGGACCAGGGCGAGCCCGACGCCGAGGCCTCCCTGCGACCGATCCGGCGGCTGATCGCCCTGCACGAAAAGCTCGAACATGGCGGGCAGGCGATCGGCGGGAATGCCCTGGCCGTCGTCGTGCACCCGGATGGTCACGTCGGCGCCGTCGATGGCGCCGGCCAGCTCGATGTGCCCGCCCGGATCGGTGTACTTCGCCGCGTTGTGCAGCAAGTTCCCGATCACCTGCGCGAGCCGGACGACGTCGCCGTCGACGAAGAGGGCACCGACCGGCACGGAGACCGTCAGCTGGTGTCCCTTCGACTCGATGAGCGGACGGGCCATCTCGACTCCGCGCGCGACGGCGGTGGCGACGTCGACCCGTTCGCGGCGCAGGTCGATCTTGCCCATCGTGGCGCGGGAGACGTCGAGGAGATCGTCTACCAGCCGGGAAAGGTGGCTCACCTGCCGCTCGATGACGGCCCGCTCCCGCTCCGTGGCGTCGTCGGTCGCACGCAGGCGCATGATGTGAAGCGCGGTGAGGATCGGCGCGAGCGGATTGCGCAGCTCGTGACCGAGGACGGCGAGGAACTCGTCCTTGCTTCTGTCGCTGTCGAGGAGTTGCCGGGCCAGGGCCTCGGTCTTCTGGCGCGCCGCCACCGTGTCGGTGACGTCGACCGCGTGGACCATCACGGTGTCCATCGCGCCGTTCACGTCCTTGGTGGGCTGGGCAACGAAGTTGAAGTACCTCGTTCGGCCCTCCGCGGACCGCCCCCACAGCGCGGGGTACTCGGTACCGAGGTACGGGTCGCCGGTGTGCAGGACGTTTTGCAGGATGTCCCAGGTGGGCGCCGCTTCCGGCTCGGGGATCGCCTCGCGCCCCCGCTTCCCGACGAGGTCCTTGCGTCCGATCAACTCCTCGAACTTCGGGTTCGCAAGGACGAACACGAGGTCCGGACCGCGCAGGATGGTGATGGCGGCGGGGGCCTTGCGGAAGAGCGCGTAGAGGTGCTCGCGATGCGCGTCGGCCTCGGCGCGGGCGCGCCGCTCGCGGCGCTCCAGCTCGTCGCGCTCGCGGGTGCGCTCCTCGGCTTCTTGCCGCAGGGTCAGCTCGCGCCGGTGCTGATCGAGGAAGAAGCGGACCTTGGCGATCATCGCCTCGGGAGCGAATGGCTTCAACACATAGTCGACGGCGCCATTGGCGTAGCCCTTGAGGATCTGCTCCTCCTCGCGGCGCACGGCGGTGACGAAGATGATGGGCGTGTACCGGGTCCGCTCGCGCTCGCGGATGAGGGCCGCGGTTTCGAAGCCATCGAGCTCCGGCATCTGCACGTCGAGGAGGATGAGGGCGCAGTCCTCGTGCAGGAGGAAACGGAGCGCCTCGCGTCCAGACCGCGCCTTGACGAGCTTTTCCCCGAGCGGCTCGAGCACCGCCTCGAGGGCGAGCAGATTCGCCTCGCGATCGTCGACGATGAGGATGGTCGCGGGTGTCGTCACAGGAGAAGAACCGCCTTCGCCCGGGCAGCATAACCTCTCGGCACCTCGCGCGTTACGAGATTCGCACGGGCGGTTGCCTGCTTCGTTCTTCATCGAGCAAGCGACACCGTACGGCTTCCGCGCGCGGGAACGAACGCGCGGGCGCAGCGAACCGCGCCCGCGCTGGATGTCACCGCGGGAAAGCGATTCTCAGCGAGTGGCGACC
>JBJMQD010000478.1:0-9216 GCA_045802855.1 Myxococcales bacterium
TACGGCTCCACCACGACCTTTCCCTTCACCTCGCGCCGCAGCATCCGTCCCATCGCCGCCGGCACCTCGCCTAGCGAGATCCGCTCGCTGACGACCGGCTTCACCTTGCCCGCCGCGTACAGGGCTCCGAGCCGCTCGACATTGCGCTTCTGTCCCGCGGGGTCTTGCCGCGTCCACTCGCCCCAGTAGACGCCGAGGATCTGTCGCTCTTTCAAGAGCGTCAGATTGAGACGGATCGCGGGGATCTCTCCGGAAGCGAACCCGATCACGAGCAGCCGCCCGCCCCACGCGGTGGCGCGCAGCGCGGACTCGGTGAGGGCGCCGCCCACCGGGTCGTAGACGACGTCCACGCCCTTCCCGGAAGTCAGCTCCAGCGCCCTCTTCCGCAGATCCTCGCGCGTGTAGTCGATCGTCTCGTCCGCTCCCAGGTCGCGGCAGAGCGCGAGCTTCTCCGGCGAGGACGCCGCGGCGATCACCCGCGCGCCCAGCGCTTTGCCGATTTCCACCGCCGCGGTCCCGACACCGCCTGCCGCGCCGAGGACCAGCACCGTCTCGGAGGGTAGCAGCCGCGCGCAGTCCTCGAACGCGTGCAGCGTCGTGCAGTACGTGATCAGGAACGCGGAGGCGGCGGCGAAGTCCATCCCCGCCGGCACGACGGTGAGGCGCTCGCGCGCTACCAGGCACTGCTCGGCGAAGCCTCCCACGCCCGGCGTCCCGATGACCGCGTCGCCCTCGCGAACGTCCGAGACGCCGTCGCCAAGCGCCGCGATCACCCCGGCAATCTCATGGCCCGCCGTGAACGGCAGCGGCGGCTTCACCTGGTACAGGCCCTGCACCATCAAAGCATCCGGAAAGTTCAGCGACGCGGCCTTGACGTCGACCAGCACCTGTCCTGCACCGGGCCGCGGCGGCGGGATCTCCTCGACAGCGAGCTTCTCGACCGGGCCGAACTCGCGGCAGACGAGCGCCTTCATCGCGCATACCGCCGGCTGATGGTCTCGGCGACGCAGGCGGGCTCGGAACGGCCCTCCACCTCGAGCGTCAGCCGCCACTTGAGTTGCACGCCGCCCGGGACGTCCTCGACCGCCGCGGGCGTGAGCCGCGCACGCACGCGCTCGCCCGGGCGAATGGCGGCGAAGAACCGGGCGTTCTCGAGCCCGTAGTTCACCGACATCGTGGCCTCCGGAAGCTCGAGCAGCGAGTACCCGATCCGCGGCCACAAGGACAAAGCGAACAGCCCCGGCGCGGCACCAGCGCCGGTCACTGCCGCGTACCCGTCGATCTCCTCCTGCGTCACGGAAACCCAGTCGCTCACCGCGACCTCCCGCCCGACGGCCGCCCGCAATTCGTCGTAGCTCCGGAACGAAGCCTTCACGAGGCACCGATCCCGCGCCCGGCGTCGACGGTGAGAAGCTGTCCGGTGATCTTCCGCGCGAAGAGCAGCGCGACGACGCTCTCCGCCACTTCCTCGGGGATCATCGTGTCTGCGAGAGCACTCTGCGCCCGGTAGGCCTCGCGCGCCCGATCGTAGAGCGGCCCGAGCCCGAGCTTGAGCCAGCGCGTCTCGGTGAAACCCGGCAGCACCGCGTTGACGCGGACCTCCGGGCCGAGCACGCGAGCGAGCGCGACCGTCATGGTGTTCAAAGCGCCCTTCGAGCAGGCATACGCGACGGAGGACCCGATGCCCATCGTCCCCGCGATCGACGACACGTTGACCACCGCTCCGCGCGCCTCTCGAAGCGGCGCCTCGCAGGCGCGGATCATTTGATAAGCGGCGATGACGTTCACGGCGTAGATGCGCTGGAAGTCCTCGGCGGAGAGCGCCGACAGGTCCCGCATCGGCGCGAACTTGGTGGTACCCGCATTGTTGACGAGACCGTCGATCCGCCCCCATTTCGACAACGCCGCGGACGCCAGCTTGCGGCAGTCGGGGTCTCTGGACACGTCGGCTTGCACGACGATGGCGGTGCCTCCGGCGCGGGTGCACGCCTGCGCCGTCTCTTCCGCCTCGCGCGCGCTCTTGCTGTAGTTGATGGCGACGCCGGCGCCGCGGCGGGCAAGCTCGAATGCGGTCGCCGCTCCGACGCCCGTCGACGATCCGGTGACGATGAAGACCGGCTCATCCGCCATGCGGCTTCGCTTCCGGCTTGTAGGTGAACGGGTCGCTGGGCGGGCGCTGCTCGACGATGTCGCGGAGGCGCAATTCGACCGAGAGGAGGAGCTTCGGATGCGTGATGACGTAGAAGCGGTCCTCGCGCACCGCCTGGAAGGTCTTCTGCGCCACCTCCGCGGCGGTCAGCTTGCCCGACGCGATCGCCTTGTCCGACTGCTTGCGCGCGAGGACCTGCGACTCGGTCGGTGGCGCGCGGTCGACCAGATCGGTGGGCCGGTTGCGGTCGGAGTCCCGGATCCCCGTGGGCACGTAGGCGGGGCAGAGCACCGACACGCCGATGCGCGATCGCGCGATGCGAAGGTCGTGATGGAGCGTCTCGCTGAGCGTCACCACGGCATGCTTGCTCACGTTGTAGACGCCCATCAGCGGAGCCGACACGAGCCCCGCGGCGGACGCGGTATTGACGATGTGGCAGTCGCACTCCTGCTCCAGCATGATCGGCACGAAAGTGCGGATCCCGTGCACCACCCCCATCAGGTTCACCCCGAGGATCCACTGCCAGTCCTTGGCGCTGCTCTCCCAGACGTAGCCGCCGCCGCCGGCGACGCCAGCGTTGTTGAAGAGCAGGTGCGCCTCTCCATACGACTCGAGGGCACGATCGGCGAGCCGTTTCACGTCGTCGGCATCGCGCACGTCGACGCGCACCGAGGTCGCCTCGGCGCCCGCTCCGCGCAGCTCGCGCACGGCCGCGTCGAGCGCGTCCTCCTGCACGTCGCCGAGGACGAGCTTCATCTTGTGCCGGGCGGCGGTGCGGGCGAACTCCAGGCCGAACCCGCTCGCGGCCCCGGTGATCACGGCGACCCTTCCCGCGAGGTCGCGCATGGCTTCAGGCGACCTCGAAGAGACCCGCCGCCCCCATCCCTCCGCCGACGCACATGGTGACCACGACGTACTTCACGCCGCGCCTCTTGCCCTCGATGAGCGCGTGGCCGACGAGGCGCGCACCCGACATGCCGTAGGGATGGCCGACGGCGATGGCGCCTCCGTCGACGTTGAGCTTGTCGTCGGGAATCCCCAGCCGATCGCGGCAGTAGATGACCTGCACCGCGAAGGCCTCGTTCAATTCCCACAGGCCCACGTCCGCGAGGCGTACGCCGGTACGCTCGAGCAGGCGGGGAACGGCGAACACCGGACCGATCCCCATCTCGTCGGGCTCGCAGCCGGCGACGGCGAAGCCGCGGAAGATTCCCAGCGGTCGCAGGCCGCGCTTCTCGGCGAGCTTCGAGTCCATCACCACGCAGGCGGAGGCGCCGTCGGAGAACTGGCTCGCGTTGCCGGCCGAGACGACTCCGCCGGGGAGCGCGGGCTTGATCTTGGAAACGCCTTCGTACGTCGTGTCGGGCCGGATTCCCTCGTCGGAGGCGAGCGTCACCTCGCGAGTCGTGATGCGCCCCGACTCCTTGTCCGCGACCGCCATCACCGTCTTGAAGGGGACGATCTCGTCCTTGAACCGCCCTGCCTCCTGCGCGGCCGTGGCGCGCTGCTGGCTGCGGACGCCGTAGTCGTCCTGCTTCTCCCGCGGGATGCCGTAGCGCTTGGCCACGTTTTCCGCCGTTTCCAGCATCGACACATAGATGGCCGGCTTGTGGTCGAGGAGCCACGGGTCCCTGCCCATGTGCCGATTCAACTCGTTCTGCACGCAGGAGATCGACTCCAGGCCTCCGGCCACCAGGACCGGAACGCGGTCGACGATCACCCGCTGCGCGGCCATTGCAATCGTTTGCAGGCCCGAGGACCAGAACCGGTTCACGGTCGTTCCCGCGGCGGTGACCGGCAGCCCGGCCCGGAGCGCGATCTGCCGGGCGATGTTGCCGCCCGTCGTCCCTTCGGGAAGGGCGCAGCCCATCAGCACGTCCTCGACCTCGCCGGAGTCGACGCCGGCCCGCTCGACCGCCGCGCGGACGGCGTGCGCGCCCATGGTCGCGCCGTAGGTCATGTTCAAGGCGCCCCGCCAGGACTTCGCGAGGCCGGTTCGGGCGGTGGAAACGATGACGGCGTCGGGCATGGGAGACCTCGAAGAAAAGGAAAGCTAGATCGAAAAGTCGTACCCGATCGAGAGCGCACCCGTGCCCATGCTCTGGCCGGGATGAAGGAGGTACTGGAGCGAGAGCTGGAAGCGGTGCTCCGCTCCGAGCGCGAGTCCAAGCGCGAACGGAATGTCGACGAAGACTCCGCTCGCGTCGTAATCGAGGGATTGGCCGACGTGGGCCGTCATGTGTCCGGCGGATGCTCCCAGGCCAAGCTCGAGGAAGGGCCCTACGTAGGGGATGGGCAAGAGCAGGCGGAACTTCGCGCCCAGGAAGGCGAGGTACGCCGAGATGTCGCACGGAAAGACATCCGTGCAAGTGGGCTGCGGCGAAGCGAGGACGAGGCCGGTATAGAGCCTCGGGCTGAACCAGTTCCCGGGCGATTTCACGTATTCCGCCATCAGCATGGCGCCCAGTCCGTACCCGTCTCGCCTCGCATTGCTGTCGGGTGCGGCGACGGCGATTCCCGCCGTCATGCCCATGGCGTGATCCGGCTCGGCCCGGGCGGCGGCGGCGGCGAGCGCGAGGAGGGCGACTGCTGCAAGGGGCCGGCGCATCTTAGTTGAACGTCTTGCCTTCGGCGGCGAGGGAGGCGAGGAGCTTTGCGGGCTTCCAGAAGGCCGGATCCGCATGCGGGTTCGCGGCGAACCGGTTCATCGAGCGGACGACGTTATAGAGGCCCACCGTGTCCGCGTAGAACATGGGACCGCCGCGGAAGGGCGGAAATCCGTACCCCGTCAGGTACACGACGTCGATATCGGAAGCGCGCTGCGCGATCCCTTCGGCCAGGATCTTGGCCCCTTCGTTGACCAGGGCGAAGACGCAGCGCTCGACGATCTCGTCGGCCGAGATCCGGCGGGGCTCGATTCCAAGCTCCTTGCGGCGAGCGGCGACGATGTCCTCGACGGCGCGATCCGGGATTGCATCCCGCTTGCCCGTCTCGTACCGATACCAGCCCGCGCCCGTCTTCTGGCCATAGCGACCGAGCTCGCAGATGCGATCGGCGATCGGCCACCTCGGCGTCGACGGGTCCTCCGCGTAGTGCCGTTTGCGGATGAGCCAGCCGACGTCGTTCCCCGCCATGTCGGACATGCGGAAGGGGCCCATCGCCATGCCCCACTTCTCCAGCGCCGTGTCGACGTCCTGCGGCAGCGCGCCTTCCTCGAGGAGAAGCCCGGCCTGCTGCCAGTATTCGTGCAGCATGCGATTGCCGATGAAGCCGTCGCAGACGCCGGCGACGACCGCCGTCTTGCGCAGCTTCTTCCCCAGATCCATCACGGTCGCGAGGACGTCCTTGGCGGTCTGGGCGCCGCGCACCACCTCCAGGAGCTTCATCACGTTCGCGGGGCTGAAGAAGTGCGTGCCGACGACGTCCTGCGGCCTGCGGGTGAAATTCGCGATCTTGTTCACGTCGAGGGTGGAGGTGTTCGTGGCGAGGATGGCGCCTGGTTTCATCACTTCGTCGAGCGTGCGGAAGACCCGTTCCTTCACGCCGATGTCCTCGAACACCGCTTCGATGACGATGTCGGCATCCCCGAGGTCCTGGTACTTCAGGGTGGGCTTGAAGAGCCCCATCCGCTCCTCGACCTGGGCAGCGGTGAGCTTTCCCTTGCGCGCGCTCGTCTCATAGTTCTTGCGCACGGTGGCGAGCCCTTTCTGCAGGGCATCCTCCTTCACCTCCAGCACGGCGACAGGGATTCCCGCGTTGGCGAAGTTCATCGAGATGCCTCCGCCCATGGTGCCCGCGCCGATCACCGCCGCCTTGCGGATGGGTCGCGTCTTCGTGTCCTCGGGAACGTCAGAGACCTTCGAGGCGGCGCGCTCGGCGAAGAAGGCGTGCTGCAGCGCTCGCGCCTCGGGAGACGTCATGAGCTGCAGGAAGAGGTCGCGCTCGGTGCGAAGCCCCTCTTCGAACGGCTGGGTGACGGAAGCGGCCACTGCCTCGAGCGCCTTCAAAGGCGCGGGATAGCCCTTCGACAGGGCGCTGACCGCGTTGCGCGCGAACGAGATGAGCCCCTCCGCGTTGGCGGCGCCCTGCACGGGAAGGTCCTTCACGAGCGGCGGCAGCTTCTGCGCGCCGGCCTTTTCCGCGAACGCGATCGCCCGCTCGCGCAGGTCGCCCTCCACGATCTCGTCGAAGAGCGGCGTCCCCCGCAGGGCCGCCGCGGGGACGGGGTTCCCCGACACGACCATGTTCATTGCCGTTTCAAATCCGGTGAGGCGCGGAAGCCGCTGCGTGCCGCCGGCGCCGGGGAGGAGGCCGAGCTTCACCTCGCCGAATCCGATCTGCGCCGTGGGAGCGGCCAGCCGGTAATGGCAGCCGAGAGCGAGCTCGAGCCCGCCGCCGATTGCCATTCCGTGGATGGCCGCGATGACAGGCTTCTTCGCTCCTTCGATGGCCCGGATGACGTTGCGCAGCGACGGCTCGGCGAAGACCTTCCCGGTCTTGAATTCGCGGATGTCGGCGCCGCCCGAGAATCCCTTGCCGGCGCCGATGAGGACGAGGGCGCGGATCTCTCCGTCGGCCTCGGACCGGTCGAGCGCCTCTAGAATGCCGTGGCGCACCTCGAACGCGAGGCCGTTCACGGGCGGATTGTCGATCGTGAGCACGGCGACGGGGCCGTGCCTTTCGAAGCGGGTCGCGCTCATTGCGCCTCCTGAGAAAAGCTGGCGAACCGTTCCAGATGGTGCTCGGTATCGCCGAACGAAAGCTCGATGGCGGTGAGCCGCCGGAAGTAGTGGCTGGCGTGGAACTCCTCGGTCATCCCCATGCCGCCGTGGATCTGGATCGCCTCCTGCCCGACTGCCCGGCAGGCGCGGCCGACGATCACCTTGGCCGCGGACATCACCTTCGCGCGGGCCGTGGAGTCGCGCTCGCCGACGCGCATGGAGGCGAGATAGCTCATCGACTTCGCCTGCTCGACGTGGATGAGCATCTCCACCATCCGGTGCTGGAGCGCCTGGAAGCTGGCGATCGGCACGCCGAACTGCCGGCGCGATTTGGCATACTCGACGGTCGCCTGGAGGAGCGCCTCGAGGGCGCCGACCGCCTCCGCGCAGATGGCGGCGATGGCGACGTCGTGCACCCGGAGCAGCGCGTCCTGCGCGGAACCGTCCGCGCCCAGCATCGCGTTGGGAGCGACGTGCACGTCGCTCAGCGTCACGTCCGCGGCGCGGCGGCCGTCGAGCGTCCGGTACACACGCAACGCGACTCCCTTCGCGTCGCGCGGGACGAGGAAGACGGAGGGGCCGCGATCGGTGCGCGCGGAGACGAGAAGCAGGTCGGCGGAAGGCGCGTGCACGACCACGGACTTGCGCCCGCTCAGGTCGTAGCCATCGGAGCGGCGCGCGGCGCGCGTCGAGATCTGGGTCGGGTCGTAGCGCGTGCCTGGCTCGGTGTGGGCGAGGACCGCGATCCGTTCGCCTGCGGCGAGCGACGGGAACAATTCGGACTGCTGCTGAGGCGATCCCAGATCGCGCAGGAGCGTCGTCGCCACCACCGCGCTCGCCAGATATGGCTCGAGGAGGAGTCCCCGTCCGACGCCGTTCATCGCCAGCATCGTCTCGATGGCGGCGGCTCCCATCCCGCCGTGCTCCTCCGGGATCTGCAACGCGAGGAGGCCCATCTCGGCGAGATGGCCCCACACCTCGCGGCTCATTCCTTGTTCCGATCGGAGGATGCCCTTGCGCTTCTCGAACCCGTACTCGCGGGCGACGAAGCGCTGGATCGAATCGCCGAGCTGCTGTTGTTCCTTGGTGAGGTCGAAGTCCATGATCAGAGCCCGAGGATGGTGCGGGAGATGATGTTCTTCTGGATCTCGTTCGTCCCGCCGTAGATCGAAGTCTTCCGCAGGTTGCAGTAGGCGGCCGCGGCACGGAACACGTCGGCGTCGTCTTCGACGGCGAGCGCGTTGGGACCGCGGGCGAGCATCATCAATTCCGTCAGCGCCTGCTGGATCTCGGTGCCCTTGATCTTGAGGAGCGACGCCTCCGGCCCGGGAGCGCGCTTTTCCCGCTCGGCCGAGACGACGCGCAGGTTCGTGATCTCGAGCGCCCAGAGCTCGATCTCCACCTGGGCGATCTTCGCGGAGAATGCCGGGTCCTCGCTGAGCGGCTTCCCGTTCTTGCGCTCCTCGGAGGCGATGAGCTTGAGCCTCCCCAGCTCGCGCTTCGAGAGCGCGACTCCGGCGATGTTCGTGCGCTCGTGTCCGAGGAGGAACTTGGCGTAGGTCCAGCCCTGGTTCTCCTCCCCGACGCGGTTCTCGACCGGAACGTGGACGTCCTCGAAGAAGACCTCGTTGATCTCCTTGCCGCCGTCCATCGTCACGATCGGTCGCACGGTGATGCCGGGCGTCTTCATGTCGATGAGGAGGAACGAGATTCCCGACTGCTGCTTCGCTTTCGGATCGGTGCGGACGAGGCAGAAGATGTAGTCCGCGTACTGCGCGTGCGTGATCCAGGTCTTCTGGCCGTTCACGACGTACTCGCCACCGGATAGTTCGGCGCGCGTCTTCAACGACGCGAGGTCCGAGCCGGAGCCGGGCTCCGAGTAGCCCTGGCACCAGGAGTCCTCGGCGGAGCGGATGCGTGGCAAGAAGCGCTTCTTCTGCGCGTCGCTCCCGAAGGCGATGATCACCGGGCCGACCATCTTCAGGCCGAAGGGGCTCAGTTGCGGCGCTCCTCCGGCCGCCGCCTCCTCCTCGAAGATGTACTGCTCGACGGGGCCCCAACCCGTGCCCCCGTGCTCCTTCGGCCAGGTGGGCGCGCCCCATCCGCGCTCGTGGAGGAGCCGATGCCAGCGCTTGTAGTCCTCGTGGCGCTGCTTCTTGCCTTCGAGGATCCGGTCGCGGATGTCCGCGGGCAACTTCGCCGCTATGAACTCCCGGACGTCCTTCCGGAACGCGTTCTCCTCGGCGGTGAAGCTCAGGTCCATGCCAGGTCTCCAATGCTCCGGCCTGCGGCCTTCGCCCGTTGCAGGCAAAGCCCGCTCCTCCGTCGGCCTCCTCGCTTACCACG
>JBJMQD010000481.1:0-5961 GCA_045802855.1 Myxococcales bacterium
TTCCCGCTGGCACACCGTTCCGCGCGGGAGCCGGGGCGATCATCCGTCAGACGATGGCACGGCGCAACGCGACATCCCGCAAGTTCCAGAGGATTCAGCGCTTGCAGAGAGAAAGGTCAAATAGGACGCGTTCTGTCCACCCTGCGATCCCGCTCCCCATGATCGGTCCCCTAGCAAAGTCTCGCGCGTGACCGGTCGCGCCTCGTTGCCGCGCGAGCGTTCCAGGCACTCGAGGCCGCGTTCCGCACAAAGCGCCAGATTGTCAGCGGGCGGCGGTCTTCGTCTGTGCCGCCGCGTGTTGCTCGAGGAACCGCGCCGATCGCGCCAGGAACTGGACCACGTTCTCCTTGCGGGAGAGCGAGTGACCCTCGTTGTCCGCGACCATGTACTCGACGGGGACGTTCCGCTGGCGCAGCGCCCGGACGATCAGGTCGGACTCCGTGCGCGGGACGCGCGGATCGTTTGCTCCAGCGTACACGAACAGGGGCGCCGTGATGCGGTCGACGTCGCGCAGCGGCGAGATCGAGTCCAGGAAGGCGGCGTCCTTCTCGGGATCGCCAAATTCGACGAGGAAGATCTCGCGGATGAGGCCGCTCGTCGTCGCCATGAAGGTCTTCATGTTGGCGACCCCGAAGAGGTCGACGCCCGCGCGCCACAGGTCGGGCATGCGGGTGACGCCGACGAGTACCGTGTAGCCGCCGTAGCTGCCTCCGAAGACGACGACGCGGCCCGGATCGGCCCACGGCTGCGAGGCGGCCCAGCGCCCGGTGCGCTCGATGTCCTTGAACGCCTCGAGCCGGCGCGGGCCGTTGTCCGCCTCCTCGAAGGCGCGGCCGAACCCGGTCGAGCCTCGGACGTTGGGCTCGACCCATGCGTAGCCCTGGGAGACGAAGAACGCGGTGAACGGCGACCAGCGGATGTGCGAGCTTCCCGAAGGCCCGCCATGGTACGAGACGATGACCGGGAGCTTTCCCTCGCGCGTTTTCGGCAAAAAGACGTTGACCGGAAGCGCGAGGCCGTCGCCGGCCTTGACCTCGGTGATGCTCACGTCCATCGCCGGCACCTCGCGCAGCGACGGGCGGTCCTCCTTGCGGAGCGGCTCGGGCTTGCCGCTCGCCGGGTCGATCGACCACACGTCGGTCGGCGACGAGGGCGTCGACCAGAGAGCGACAAGCCGCTTTCCGTCCTGGGAGAAGTCGGACAGGTATCCCTGGCCGAGCGGCATCGCCACCTTCGCGCGCGGCTGCAGGGTATGCGGGTCGAGGATCCGGATGTCGTGGCGGTTGCCGGCATCGATGGTGACCGCGATCGCGTCTCCCGTTTTCGCCACCGCGATCGAATCGACGTTGGCGACGGACGGATCCCGCTCGACGTAGCGGGCGATCTCCTTCCCCGACTGGGCGTCGAGCGCGAGGAGCAACCCTTGCTCACCGCCGCCGTCGGTCGCGACGTAGACCGTGCCGCCGTCGGGCGAGAACTGGGCGTCGTTGATGGTGACCTTGCCGCTCGGCGGATACAACTCGGCCGTCTTTCCGGAGGCGAGATCGACGCGAAGGAGATGGTTCTCCGACTGTGACGGATAGCGCACGAAGAGGCCCTGCTTGCCCTTGCGGTCGACGCCGGTGAGAAATCCCGGCTTCGCGTCGCGGTAGATCTCGCGCGAAGGTCCGGGCGATGTCGCCGGAGTGGCGAGCAGGACGGAGCCGACGTCGCTGATCCGCCTCGCGCTGAAGTAGATCGTTTCCGGAGCGAGGTCGGCGATCTGCACCCGATCCCGCTGCATCCGCTCGCCCGTCGTCAGCTCCACGGGCGGCGAGCCGTCGAGGCCCGCGCGGAAGACCGACCACTTCTCGTCCGCTCCCTGGTCGCTGCGGAAGAAGATCGCCTTTCCGTCCGGCGTGGTCCCCTCCAGCGTGACGCGCTCCTTGGAGTCGAAGAGGCGCTTCGCCGGCGAGTCGGCTCTGGAGGCGTCGGCGAGGTAGATCTGGGGATGGCCGTCGCGGTTCGAGACGAAGATGACCTGTTTTCCGTCGCGGCTGAGCAGCGCCTCGGAATTGAGGAAGGCGTCCACCAGGGGCTGCGCCTTGCTGGCGAGATCCGCGATGCGAGCTGCGTCCACGCCGGCAGGAACGTCGGGCTTCTCGAGAGCGCTCTTTGCGGCGGGCGCCGTGGCGGCCGTGTTTTCGGCGCAGGCGCAGGCGCAGGCGAAGGCGGCGAAGGCGCAGTAGAGCGGGAACCGGAATCGGGCAGCAATCCGCATGACGCCGGAGACTACTCCTGCCCGTCACGGCTTGCTGCCGGCGACTCGGCGCTGATGGCCGAGCTGTCGTCATGGTGCTGTAGACTGGATGCCGTGGAGCAGGACACGGCCAAGACGCAGATTGCGCGCTACCACGCCCTCCTCCGGGCCCGAGCGCCTTGGCAGCGACTGCGTACGGCAGCGGCCTTGACCACGGCCGTGCGCTCACTCGCAGAGGCCGGCTTGCGTCTGCGCCACCCTGGTGCGACCGAGCAAGAACTGCGCATCCGGTTCGTCGTGCGTCTCTACGGCCGCGCGGCGGCCGAACGCATCTTCGAGGACGGCGTGCCGGCCGATGCGATCTGAGATCGCCGACGTCGTCGATCTCGCTCTCGCGGTCGCCGCCGCCTTCGACCGGTCCGGCGTTCCCTATTTTCTCGGAGGCAGCCTCGCCAGCTCGCTGCAAGGCGAGCCGCGCGCCACGAACGACATCGACTTCGTGATCGAGATCGACGAGGCGCGGATCCCCCTCCTGTCGGCGGCGCTTGGAACGGACTTCGACGTCGACGAGACGGCGCTCGCCGAGGCGGTGCGCACGCGGGGATCGTGGAACATCTTCTATCTCCCGTTCGTCACCAAGATCGACCTGTTCGTCAAAGGCGATGCGCCGTACGATCAGAGCGAGTTCGCCCGACGGCGCCAGGTCGAGGTGCGGCCGGGGAAGGCGCTGTACTTGAAGAGCCCAGAGGACTCCGTCCTGCGCAAGCTGCGTTGGTACGTCGATGGAGGCAGCGCATCTGAGCGTCAACTGCGCGACGTAATCGAGATCCTGAGTGTCAACTCTGGCCGGCTCGACGAAGGTTATCTCGACGAGTGGGCTCGGCAGCTCGCCGTGTCCGACGAACTGCGGCGGGCTCGGGACCAGGCCGCCGCGCGCTGACACCTGACGGACGGTCAGGGATTGCTGGCGTTCGCCGCCGGCGCGCAGGGAAAGCCTGCGTCCTGCCATGTCTTGAATGCGCGGACAAAGTCGTCGTGCGGGATGGCCACCGGCTTGCGGCCGTAGCCGGGTGACCATCCCCACAACGTGATCGCGTCTTCGGACATGTGATGGAAGAGCGCGGCGGGATCCTTGGCGCCATTCCGGTGCGGATCCTTCAACTGCTCGCAGAGATCGTGCGAGGAGAGGCCGGCAAAGACCATCTTCTGCTTGGGCGGAGGAAGCCTCCATTCTGTCGCCACACCCGGAGGCATGTGCTCGCCGTAGCTCTCCGGCGGATTCGCCTTGCCGTGGCAGGTTGCGCAGCCGAGGCCAGCGACGCCACGTCCCTCGGGACCGCGCTGGACGAACTGTAGATGGACGTGGCTGTCGTCGCCCTGCAGGGGCTGATCGCCCGCGGGATGGCAGTTCAGGCAGCGGGGGCTCTGCAGCACGGTGCGCACGGTCTCGAAGGCTGCGAGAGCCTCGGCGCGGGCAGCATTCGGGGCAGCTTTGGCGGGCGCTGGCTCCTGCGCGTGCGAGCAAGCGAGGAGCGCGAAGAGGGCGGCGGGCGTAGCGCGTGGAAAGATCATCGCGTCACGCGAGGCGCAGCGGCAGCGAGCGCAGCCGCTGCTTCGTCAACACATAGACGGCGTTCGCGACGGCAGCGGAGATCGGCGCGACCGCCGGCTCGCCGATTCCTCCCATCTTCGCGTCGCTCTCGAGGATCTGCACCGTCACCTCGGGCATGTCGGGCGCCCGGAGGACGCGGTAATCGTGGAAGTTGCTCTGCTCGACGCGCCCTTCCTTCAAGGTCAGCTCGCTGTAGAGGACGGCGGAGAGCCCGAAGGCGATCGCTCCCTGGACCTGCGCCTCGATCCCGAGCGGATTGACGGCGGTGCCGCAATCGACCGCGCAGCTCACCTTGTGCACGCGGATGCTCTTGTCGTCGTTGACCGACACCTCCGCTGCCTGCGCGATGATGCTGCCGAACGACTCGTGCATGGCGAGACCGATTGCCCGTCCCTGCTGAAGGGGCTTGCCCCATCCCGCCTTCTCGGCGGCGCTCTTCAGGGCGCGCAGGTGGCGCGGCTTCTCCGCGAGCAGCGCGGCGCGGAACTCGAGCGGGTCGCGCCCGGCCGCCCAGGCAAGCTCGTCGATCATGCTCTCCATCGCGAAGGCGGTGTGCGTGTTCCCGACGGACCGCCACCAGAGGACCGGCACCTGCGTCGTTGGCGAATGAAGCGTGACCAGGCGATTCGGAACGCCCTCGAGGTACGGCGAATCGACCACGCCTTCGACCGAAGTGGCGTCGATGCCCTTCTTCACCATCGCCTGCTCGAACGGCGTGCCAGCGAGGATCGACTGGCCGACGATGGCGTGCCTCCACCCGATGGGATGGCCCTTGTCGTCGAGCGCCGCCTCGATCCGGTGCAGGAACTGGGGACGATAGTAGCCGCCCCGGATGTCGTCCTCCCGCGTCCAGACCGTCTTGACCGGGACGCCCGCCGCCTTGGCGACGTGCACGGCTTCGCTGACGAAGTCCGAGGTAGGCGTCGCGCGCCGGCCGAACCCGCCCCCGAGGAAGGCGGTGTGGATCGAGACGTTCTGCGGCGGGACTCCCGCGATCTTCGCGGCCAGCATCTGGTCCATGGTCTGGAACTGGGTGCCGGTCCAGATCTCGCAGCGGCCGTTCTCGATCTTGACCGTGGCGTTCAGCGGCTCCATCGGAGCGTGCGCGAGGTATGGGACATCGTACTCGGCGACGATCTGCTTCCCGCCCCCCGAAAGCGTCGGGTCGACGGATCCCTTCTCCACCGCGACCGCGCCCTTCGTCTTCGCCATCTCGCGGTATCTGGCGAGAAGCTCGGTCGTATCGAGCGAAGCGCCCGGTCCGGGGTCCCAGTCGATCTTGAGGGCGCTCCGGCCGACCTTGGCGCTCCAGAAATTCGTGGCGACGACGGCGACGCCCGATGGCACCTCGACGACCTGCTCGACGCCCTTGACCTGCTTGGCCCCGGTCGCGTCGAAGGACTTCACCTTCCCGCCGAAGACGGGGGAGCGGGCGACGAGCGCGGTGCGCAGCCCCGGGAACTGCACGTCCATGCCGAAGCCGGCCTTGCCGGTGATCTTCTCCGCCGAATCGAGACGGCGAGTGGGCTTGCCGATGATCTTCCACTCCGAGCGGTCCTTCAGCTTCACGCTCTTGGGCGGCTTCTGCGCCTGCGCGGCCGTGGCCAGCTCGCCATACGAGATCCTCTTCGTGCCGGAGACGACGAATCCGTTCTCGGTCGTAAGCTTCCGTGCATCGGTCTTCCACTTCGCTGCCGCCGCGCTGACGAGCATGGCCCGGGCCATCGCGCCGGCGCTGCGATAGCGCTCGAACTCCGACCAGGTGCTCGAAGACCCTCCGGTCATCTGCATCCCGAAGGCGGGATGCGCGTACACAGGCGCCGCCGGGGCGTGCTCGACCTTGATCTTCGACCAGTCGCAGTCGAGCTCCTCCGCGACCAGCATGGCGAGCCCGGTCCAGATCCCCTGGCCCATCTCCGAGTGGGCGAGGAGGACGGTGACGGAGCCGTCGGGCGCGACGCGGACGAATGCGTTCGGGTCCGGAAGCGGCTTCGGCTTGCCGGCCGCCTCCTCGGCCGCGAGGGCCACCTTGCGCGGAACGTGGAAGGCGATGAAGAGCCCGGCGCCCGAGAGCACTGAAGCGCGGAGGAGATCGCGTCGGCTGAGCGCG
>JBJMQD010000001.1:0-12445 GCA_045802855.1 Myxococcales bacterium
CGCTCACGGGGAGATCGCCCTCACGATTCCGCAGGCAACCGGTTGTCTCGATTGTCCGTCCGGCGGCGCGCCAAGCAGGCGCTAGCTTCGCGACTGCGAGATCAATACCGCCTGCCGCATCGAAGGCCAGCACAAGTCAGGTCGAGAAACCTACGTTGCGTCCCAGCCGCCGCCGAGCGCCCCGTACAACCGCACCAGCGCGACGAGGAGCGCGCCCTCGGTGCGCGCCCTCGACAGCTCCGCGTTGAAGAGCTGCCGCTGGGCATCGAGGACTTCCAGGTAGGTGGAGACACCCGCGGTGTATCGCGAATTCGCGAGGTTGAGCGCGGCGGAGGACGACTCGACCAGCGACCGCTGCAGAGCGAGTTGCTCGCCGGTCTTGTGGTAGGCGACGAGCGCGTCGTCGACGTCCGCGAGCGCGCGCTGCAGGGCCGCGGAGTAAGCGATCGCCGCCTGTTCGCGGCGCGCCTCCGCCGCCTCCAGGTTCGCCCGGAGCCGTCCGCCCTGGAAGATCGGTTGCGCCAGGCCCGCCACGAGTTGCCACGCGAGCGCCGGGCCGGAGAGCAGTGTCGAGAGCGCCGTGCTGGTGAAGCCGCCAGAGGCGGTGAGCGAGAACTGCGGCAGGAATTGCGCCCGGGCGACGCCGATTCCGGCGAAGGCGCCGACGAGCTGGGCCTCCGCCTGGCGCAGGTCGGGACGGCGCGCGAGGAGCTGCGAGGGGAGCCCGGCCGGGACCTCGGGTGGAGCATTCTGCCCCGCGATCGGCGCCCCGCGCCTGACGGCCGCGGGATTGCGGCCAGCGAGGATCGAGATCGCGTTCTCCTGCTGCGCGATCTGGACGTCGAGCTGGGGGATCTGCGCCTGCGCGCTATACAGCGCGGTCTCCGCCTGGCGGACGTCCAGCTCGGAGGCGACGTTGCCCTCGAACCGGATCCGCGTGAGCCGCAGCGAATCCTCGAACGAGGCGACCGTGCGGCGCGTGATCTCGAGCTCGAGGTCCAGCTCGCGGAGCTGGAAGTACGCCTGCGCGACAGAGGTCACGACCGAAAGCACGACGTTGCTGCGAGCTTCCTCCTGGGCGAGCAGGTTCGCGCGCGCCTCCGCCGCGAGCCCGCGGAACTGCCCCCAGAAGTCCGTCTGGTAGGTCACTTCGCCCGACACGTTGTAGAGCGTCCCGACCGGGCTCACTCCGGGCGGGATCTGCGACGCTCCGCGCTCGCTCGCGCGCGCGTGCACCACGTCGGCCGTCAACTGGACCTGCGGAAACTGCGCCGCGCGCGCGACGCCATACAGTCCACGCAGCTCGTCCACGCGCGCCGCCGCGATGCGCACGTCGGGGTTGTGCAAGAGCGCCTCGCGGACGAGCCCTTGCAGCTCGGGATCGCGAAAGACGTTCCACCATTTCACGTTCGCCAGCGAATCCGCCTCCTGGTCCGCGAATCGGTAGCGAACGGGAAGGTCGACCGCGGGGCGTTCGTACTTCGGCGCAACCGAGCAGGCGCAGGCGAGCAACGCGACAGAGCACCGCCTCATGCGTGCTGCTCCTGCACCGCCTCCGACGTCCGTGTTCTCCGGCTCCGCCGTTCGGTGATCTGCTCGATTCCCGCGAAGAAGATGGGGATGAAGAGGACGCCGAGGATGGTGGCAGCGACCATCCCTCCAAAGACGGACGTTCCGAGCGCGTGCCGGGCGGCGGATCCCGCACCCGTCGCCACGACGAGTGGCAGCACGCCGAAGATGAACGCGAACGACGTCATCAGGATCGGCCGGAAGCGGATGCGCGCGCCTTCCACCGCCGCGTCGCCGAGCGAAAGGCCCTGCTCGTAGCGGACCTTCGCGTACTCGACGATGAGGATCGCGTTCTTGGCGGCGAGGCCGACCAGCATGACGAGGCCGATCTGCGCGTAGACGTTGTTGTCGAGCCCGCGCATCCACTGGGCGAGGTAGGCTCCGAAGACCCCGAGCGGTACCGCCAGGATGACCGCGAACGGCACCGTCCAGCTCTCGTACTGCGCGGCCAGCACCAGGAACACGAACACGATGGCGAGGGCGAGGATCACGCCGGCCTGCCCGCGAGTCGTTACCTCCTGGTAGGACATGCCCGTCCACTCGAATCCGAATCCCGCCGGTAGCGAGGAGCCGAGGCGCTCCATCGCGCGGATCGCGTCGCCCGAGCTGCGTCCCGCGGACGCCGCGCCGTTGATCTCCACGTTGCGGTGGAGATTGAAACGCGTGATCACGTCGGGGCCCTGGATCATCCGCTGCGTCGTCAACGTGCTGAGCGGCACCATGTCGCCGCCCGACGCGCGGACGTAGAACCGCGAGATCGATTGCGGGTCGGAGCGGAACTGCGGTTCCGCCTGCACCATCACGCGATAGGTGCGGCCGAAGAGGTTGAAGTCGTTCACGTAGACGCCGCCCAGGTACGTGGTGAGCGCCGTGAAAACGTCGGGCAGGGGGACGCCGAGCGTGATCACTTTGGATCGATCGACCTCGAGGCCGATCTGCGGGACGTCGGCGCGAAACGAGGTGAACGCGCCGGCGATCTCGGGCTGCTTGCCGGCCTCCGCGAGCACCTTGTTGGCCTGGCTCACCAGAGCGTCGAGCGATTGTCCGCTCCGGTCTTCGAGCTCGAACTGGAAACCACCGGTGCGCCCGAGGCCGGGAACGGCGGGGGGGTTGAACGCCATGATCAGCGCCTCGGGGATCTGCGCGAACTTGCGCTGCGTCGAGGCCATGACGCCGTTCACCGACGTCTCCGGGGTATCGCGCTCGTCCCACGGCTTGAGGATGACGAAGGCGGTTCCCATGTTCGACGAGGTCGAGCCGGAGAGGATGTTCTGGCCGGCGATGGCGATGACGTAAGCCACGCCGGGCGTGTCGAGAACGATGTCCTCCACCTTCTTCAGCGTCGCCTGGGTGCGCTCCAGCGAGGCCGCGTTGGGGAGCTGGATCGTCATCATGTAGTAGCCCTGGTCCTCGGCGGGGACGAACCCGGTGGGCAACGCGCGAGAGAAGAGGTACGAGCCTACGCAGAGCACGGCGAACGCCACGAAGACGATCGCCTTGCGCCCGACGAGCGCGCGGACGGAGCCCGCGTAACTTTCGGTAATCCGTCCAAAGATGCGATTGAAGCCGCCGAAGAACCAGAGAAGGGGCCCGGGGCGCCGCGCTTCGGTGCGGCGGAGCAGGAGCGCACAGAGCGCCGGGCTGAGAGTGAGCGCCTCGAACGCGGAGATGATTACCGAAACGGCGAGCGTGAGCGCGAACTGCTTGTAGAGCTGCCCGGTGATGCCGCCCAGGAACGCGACGGGCAGGAACACCGCCGTGAGCACGAGCGCCACCGCGACCACCGGTCCCGAGACTTCCCGCATGGCGGCGAGGGCGGCGTCCTTCGGCGACATGCCTTGCTCGTCGATGTGCAGTTGCACCGCCTCGACGACCACGATGGCGTCGTCGACCACGAGGCCTACCGCGAGGACGAGCCCGAACAGGGTGAGGGTGTTGATCGAGAACCCGAGCGCCGCGAACGCGGCACCCGTCCCGACCAGCGAGACGGGGACCGCCACCGCCGGAATGAGCGTGGCGCGCCAGCTCTGCAGGAAGACGTAGACCACCACGAACACGAGGGCGAGCGCGATGAGCAGCGTGATCGCCACCTCCTCGATCGAGGTGGTGACGAAGGCCGTGGTGTCCAGAGGGATGCGGTACTCGACGCCGGCGGGAAATGCCGCGGCGAGGTCCTTCAGCGCCGCGCGGACGCCGCGGGCGACATCGAGGGCGTTGGCCGACGGGAGCTGATAGATGGCGATACTCACCGCCTGCTGGCGGCTGAGCCGCGTCGCCTGCGTATAGGTCTGCGCCGCAAGCTCGACGCGCGCGACGTCGCGGACATGGACGACCGACCCGTCCGGGTTGGCGTGCACGATGATGTCGGCGAACTCCTCGGTCGAGGCGAGCCGGCCTTTGACCTGCACCGTGTACTGGAACTGCTGACCGGCCGGGGAGGGCGGCTGCCCGACCTGTCCCGCGGGCGCCTGCACGTTCTGCGCGTTGACGGCGCTGATCACGTCCGAGGCGGTGAGGCCGAGGTGCGCGAGCTTGTCCGGGTCGAGCCACAGGCGCATGCCGTAATCGCGCGCTCCGATGACCGTGACCTGTCCCACGCCGGGTACGCGGGCGAGCGCGTCGACCAGGTTGATGCTTGCGTAGTTGCTGAGGAAGATCGCGTCGTATGCATTGCTCGGCGAGATCAGCGAGGCGAGCAGCACGATGTTCGTCGATGCGCGACGGACGGTGACGCCCTGGCGGATCACCGCATCGGGGAGCTGTCGCTGGGCGAGCGCGACGCGGTTCTGCACGTCGACGGCGGCGAGGTCGGGATCGCGCGAGATGTCGAACGTGATCGCGAGCGACATGGTGCCGTCGTTCGCGCTCGTCGACGACATGTAGAGCATGCCCTCCGCGCCGTTGACCTGCTCCTCGATCGGCGTGGTGACGCTCTGCTCGACGACCTGAGCGTTGGCGCCTGGGAACGTCGCCGTGACCTGCACGGTCGGTGGGCTGATCTGCGGGTATTGCGAGATCGGTAGACCCTGGAAAGCGAGGGCGCCCGCGAGCACGATCACGATCGACAGCACCGCTGCGAAGATCGGACGCTCGATGAAGAATACCGAGAACATGGTTTCAGCGCTGGGTCGGCTGCGGAGCGCGGCCGGAGGTGGGCTGCTGGGCCCCGGACGCGGGCGCCTGCGCTTGGGGCGGTGCGCTCTGCTGGACGGCGACCTGGATCCCGGGCCGCACTTTCTGCGCGCCTTCCACGATGACCCGCTCGCCCGCCTTCACGCCGGAATCGATCACCGCGAAATTGTCCGCGGTGCTGCTCACCTGAACCGTGCGCATGGCCACCTTGTTGTCGTCGCCGACCACCAGGAGCGACTTCACTCCCTGGGTCTCCTGGACCGCTTGCTGCGGCACGAGCGTCGCGTTCTTCCGCTCTTCAATCAGCACCCGCACGCGCACGAACAGCCCCGGCCGGAGGAGGCCGTCGGGATTGGGGAACTCGCCGCGGATCGCGATCGTTCCGGTTGCCGGGTTCACTTGGGGTGAAACCAGGTTGATCCGGCCGGGCTGCGGATACGTCGACCCATCGGCGAGGATGAGCTGCAGCGGCGGTGGCGTGGCCGGATGCTCGCGGATCCGCTTCTGGTACTCGAGATGGCGCTGCTCGCTGACGCTGAAGCCGACGTACATCGGCTCGACGCTGTACATGGTGTCGAGGAGCGTGGACCCGGCCTGCACGAGCGCGCCGATCTTCACCTGCGCCGCGCCGATGCGGCCGGTGAGCGGGGCCGAGATCCGCGTATAGGAGACGTTAAGCTCGGCCTGTTGCATCTGCGCGCGCGCCGCTTCGACGTTGGCGCGCTCCTGCGCCTCCTGGGCCAGCGCGGCGTCGAGCTGCTCGCCGCTGATGGCGTGCTTTTCGACCAGGGGCCGGTACCGGTTCACGTCCTGGCGCGCCTTGCCGAGCGCCGCCTGCCGCTGCGCGAGAGCGGCGCGGGCCTGCTGCAATGCCGCCTCGTACGACCGGGGATCGATGCGGAAGAGGAGCGCGCCCTTTTGCACGACCGCGCCCTCCGTGAAGGCGATCTGCTGGAGGAACCCGGAGACCTGCGAGCGGATCTCGACGGTATTCGCGGCCGCCGTCTGCCCCACGAACTCGCCGTAGATGGGGACGTCGCGCTGCGTGACCGGTGCTACGGTGACCGTCGGAGGGCCTGCGGCCGCCTGCTGCTGCGCAGGATGCCGCGAGCACGCAACCCCGAGCGCCGCGACGGAGGAGACGATGCTGAGAATGGATCGCATTCGAGTGGGGGCCTCGTTGCTGCGCCGAGCATGCGGGCGCTTTGTCGCGGCGGCATCCGTACAACAACGGATCGCAAACGGCTCTTAGAGGAATTCATCCGGGAGGGCTCGCCGCCGCGACGCTTGGAAAGTGACTGCGGTCGTAAACCGGACGGTAGGCGTCCCGTACCCGGACCTCGCTTTCCCATTTCCGGACGCTCCGTGAGCCGGCCTCCTCGGAGACCAGGTGGCACGGATCTCGCTGCGTCTCGCTCCATGAGCGGCCTACGGCAGGATCTCCGGGGCGCATTGCGGATACTGACGCGCAGCCCGGGGTTCGGCGTCATCGTCGTCCTCACGCTCGGCCTCGCCATCGGCGCGACGACGAGCGTCTTCAGCATCGTCCGTGGCCTCTTGCTCCAGCCGCTTCCGTATCCGGAGGCGGGGCGGCTCGTGCGCTTTTTTGGAACCTCGCGCCAATTCGGCACCGGGACCATCTCCCCCGCGGAGCTGCGGGCGGATCACGAGCACCTCGCCAGCATGAGCGGAGTCGGCGCGTGGGCCTACGGGGACGGCACGATCCTGGCGCCGAGCGGGGCCGAGCACATCGGCTTCGGGCGCGCGACGAGCTCGCTCTTGCCCGTGCTGGGCGTGAAGCCCGCCTACGGCCGATGGTTCACGCGCGAGGACGAGGACCAGGGGCGAAGGGTCGCGGTGCTCGGGCGCGCGCTCTGGCAGCGGCGCTTCAGGGGCGATCCCGCCATCATCGGCCAATCGGCGCAGATCTCCGGACTTCCATTCGAAATCATCGGCGTTCTCGCCGACGATCTGGAGCTGCCGGAGCATTTCGATGCCTGGCGGCCTCTCGCGTTCACCCCCGCGCAGCTCACGCCGCAGGCCCGCTCCGCCCGCGGGCTCCGCGTGATCGGACGCCTCGCTCGGGGCGTCACGCTCGAAGGCCTGCGCTCCGAGCTGTCGGTCGTCTCGGCGCGGCTGCGCGCATCGTATCCCGACATCTATCCGGCGGACTTCGGTTTCGAGATGGCGGCAGTCCCGCTCCTCGACCAGATGGTCGGCCACGTGAAGCTGACGCTCTGGATGTTGTTCGGAGCGGTGGTGCTGGTCCTCTTGATGGCCTGCGCGAACGTCGGGAACCTCATGCTCGCCCGCGCGACTGCCCGGCAGCGCGAGCTTGCCGTGCGCGCCGCGCTCGGCGCCGGCAGGTCGCGGCTCGTGCAGCAGATGGTGGTCGAGAGCGTCGTCCTCGCGCTCCTCGGAGGGGCGCTCGGGTTCTTGATCGCGGTCTGGGGCGTGGATCTACTGCTCGCCGCCGGTCCCCGCGATTTGCCGCGCGCAAGCCACATTCGCGTCGACTTCGCGGTGCTCTCGTTCGCGCTCGTCGCATCGATGGTGAGCGGGATCCTGTTCGGATTGATGCCTGCCCTGGCTTGTACCGACGCTTCGCTCGATGGCGCTCTTCGCGGCGGCAGCGCTTCTTCCGCGGCGCAGCCGCGCCGGTTGCGACGCGCGCTGGTCGTCGCCGACGTCGCATTGGCGCTGATCCTCCTCTCGGGCACCGCGCTCCTTTTGCGCAGCTTCCAGAACGTCGTGCACATCGATCCGGGCTTCGACCCGAAAGGCGTCGTCGCCCTGACCCTCGGCGTGGCGGGCGACGATGAAAAGCATCGCACCGTGTTCGGCGCGACCCTCCAGCGGCTGCGCGATCTTCCTGGCAGCGAGGCCGCTGGAGGCGTCGACTACGCGCCGCTCAGCGGCGTCGCGAACGACGCGAACTTCGAAATCGAAGGCCGCCCGATTCCGCAGGGCGCGCAGCCGCCGGACGAGGAGATCCGCATCGTCACTCCCGGCTGGTTCGAAGCGATGCGGATTCCCCTCGTCCGCGGCCGGGTCTTCGCCGCGACGGACGGACCTCGAGCGCTCCCGGTCGTGAACGTCAACGAGGCCCTCGCTCGCAAGTACTGGCCCGGCGCCGATCCGCTCGGCCAGCGCCTGCGGCTCTTCGGCGATCCGCGCTGGTGGACGGTGGCGGGCGTGGTGGGAAGCATCCGCGAGTTCGGCCTCGACGCGGACCTTACGCCGACGCTCTACTTCCCGTTCGATCAACTTCCGAACGGGACGCTGACGCTGTTCGTGCGCTCGAAGATGGCAGCGCGCGACGTCATCCGTTCTGCGCAAGACGTCGTCTCCGCAATCGATCCGACGCTCGCGGCGTGGCAGGTGCGCCCGGTAGGCGAGATGCTCAGCGCTTCGCTCGCGCAGCGCGCTTTCGCCCTGGAGATCCTGCAGGGTTTCGCCCTGGTGGCGCTGCTCCTCGCCGGCCTCGGATTGTACGGAGTGCTCGCCTACGCGGTCGCGCAGCGGACCCGGGAGATCGGCGTTCGCATGGCGCTCGGCGCGCGGCCCATCCAGGCCCTCGTGCTGGTCGGCCGGGAAAGCCTCGTCGTGGTCGGGGGAGGCGTGTTGCTCGGGATCGCAGGTGCGCTGGCGAGCGCGCGGATGATCAGCGGTCTGTTGTTCGGAATCGGCCCCGCGGATCCGCTCGCGCTCCTCGGCGCCGCGGCGGTGCTCGCCGTGGTTTCGCTCATCGCGACGCTCTTGCCCGCCCGCCGTGCCGCGCTCGTCGATCCGGTGGTGGCACTCCGCGCGGAGTGATCCGGTCGAGCGGCACGCAGGCATTTTCCCGAGAATTTCTAAGCGCCAATGGTCCGTTCGATAATCGTTTTCGTTCCGTACGGGTGCATGGAATTGTCACGACGGTGTCCGCTGATCTACAAGGCCCCGGGGATTCTTCAGGGGGGACCTCATGGACAAGAGAACGTGCATCGCGGCGATCTTCTCGTTCGCTCTCGCTACCGTGGCCGCTCGTGCCGACGACGGTTGTTCCAAGGATACCGACTGCAAGGGCGAGCGCATCTGCATCGCGCGCGCTTGCGTGAACCCGAATGCGTCGGTAGCTCCAGGCAATGCGGTTCCAGCTTCGTTCGACCCTGCAACGTCCGCTGCGCAGAAGCCCCCGGCGCCTATCACCGACACTGCGCGTCCGGTCGCCCCGGTGTTCAGCTCGACGGCGAATCGGCATCTCGGCGGGTTCGTACGACCGGATCTCGGGCTCGGTTACTTCAGCGAGAGCGCGTCGCAGAATGGCGTCGACGCGAGCATTACCGGGGCGGCGGGCAGTTTCGGAATCGCGGTGGGGGGCGCGGTTGCCGAGAACCACATCCTCGCCTTCCATTTCTGGGACGTGGTGGCGACGAGCCCCTCGGTTTCCGCTGGGAACGTAACCGTGAGCAATGCGGACGCGACGGTCACGTTGATCGCTTTCGGCCCCGAATACACCGCCTATTCCAGAGAGAATCTCTACTTCTCGATCTCGCCCGCGTTGACGCGCGCCACCATTTCGTCAAACGGAAGCTCGGCCGACACGAACTGGGGATTCGGCCTTCGCACCGGAGTTGGCAAGGAGTGGTGGGTGTCGGACCACTGGGGGCTCGGCGTCGCCGGCCACTTGTCACTCAGCATGAACGAGGACACCGGAAACAATCCGCCTACCTGGACCGGGTGGAGCGCGACGATCGCCTTCTCGGCGACGTACAACTGAACCCGGCGTTCCGGTCACCTGGCCGGAGTAGCAAGAACCTCTCGCGTGCTGGTACCTTCCCCCGGGCGACTATGCTCGGGCGGTGACCATGTGGCTTCGCTCGAACCTGGCCCGGGCTGCCGTGTGCCTCCTGTTCTCCGTCGGGTCCGCGAGGGCCGCTGATCCCGCTGCGCCACAAACGTCGGGAACGGTTGAGGCAGGGAGCGAGCAGAAGCAACCCGGGCAAGAGCCGGCCGGAGCGAATCCGGCGGAGGCCCTCGAGTACGGAGAGACCATCGAGATCATCGGGACGACTCCGGTGCCCGGCCTCGGCACGGCGCTCGAGGACGTCCCCGCGACCGTCCAGACGTACGGGGCCAAGGAAGTCGCTCGACAGGGGCCCCTGAGCGCCGCCGATTTCCTGGAGCGCAACGCCGGGAGCGTCAGCCTGAATTCGGGCCAGGGAAACCCCTTCCAGCCCGATGTCAGCTACCGCGGGTTCACTGCTTCGCCGCTCCTCGGCACACCTCAGGGAATGTCCGTGTTCCTCGACGGCGTCCGGGTGAACGAACCGTTCGGCGACGTCGTGAACTGGGATCTGCTCCCGCCGTCGGCGATCTCGAGCATCCAGCTCATCTCCGGGTCGACGCCGGCGCTCGGGCTCAACACGCTCGGAGGCGCGCTGGCGCTCTATACGAAGAGCGGGAATGCCTATCCAGGGCTCTCGGTGAGCGCGACGGGAGGTTCCTTCGGACGGGCCGGTGGCACGTTCACGGCGGGCGGTGCCGCCGGCGCCTTCGACGGGTTCTTGACGGGCAACTACCTGCGCGACGCGGGCTGGGCCGTTCACAACCCGAGCCGCGTCGCGCAGCTATTCGGCAAGCTCGGTCACCAGACCGAACACACGGACCTCGACCTGAGTCTCGTCCTCGCGGACAACGCGCTCGAGGGGACGCAGACGCTTCCGCGATCCTGGCTCGACACCCCTACCGAGGCGTACACCTATCCCGACCTCAATTCGAACCGTGTCGTCCACCTCAATCTGAAGGGCAGCGCCTTTCTCACCCCGGAGCTGTGGCTCAGCGGCAACGCGTACTTCCGCAGGATGCGGAACGTGAACACGAGCAGCAACCAGAACCCCGACTTCGCGCCGGGGGAACCGGCCCAGAGCACCGCGTTCACCGACCGCTCGACGATCGGTCAGAACGGCTACGGCGGAGCGGTGCAGCTCACCGTGGTCGGGCCGGTTGCGGGTTTGAAGAACCAGCTTGCCGTCGGAGCGGCGGCGGACGTCGGGGACGTTCATTTCACGCAAGAGGCGCAGCCTGCTGCGTTCACGGCGGACCGGGGCACCGTCGCCACGGGCGATTTCGCCTTCGAGACCGACGTCCAGACGACCAACCAATACTACGGGCTGTACTTCACCGACACGCTCACGCTGACGGACGGGCTCTCGCTCACGCTCTCCGGCCGCTACAACCGGGCGCACGTCGCCATCAAGAATCTCGGCGCGCCCGAGGACAACGCGCTGAACGGCGACAACGTCTTCACGCGCTTCAACCCGGCGATCGGGGTGGCATGGACCCCGCGCCGCTGGCTGACGGCATTCGCGACCTACAACGAAGGCATGCGCGTCCCGACGCCGATGGAGCTCACCTGCGCCGACCCGACGGCGCCGTGCAAGCTGCCCAACGCGTTTCTCGCCGACCCGCCGCTGAAGAAGGTGGTTTCACGGACGGTGGAGCTAGGAGCACGGGGGCGGATCGGCAAGCTGGGGCACTGGAGCGCAGCGCTCTTCCAGACGCGCCTGCTGGACGACATCCAGTTCGTCAACGATCCGACGTCGGGTTTATTGAACTCCGGGTTCTTCGCAAACGTGGGAGAGACCCGCCGCCGCGGCCTCGAGCTCAGCCTGGCTCTCCATACCGGCGACGTCGCCTGGAGCGTCTCGTACGGGTTCATCCGCGCTACCTTCCAGACGCCCTTCCAGTTCGCGAGCACGACGAACTCTTCTGCCGAGGACACGAATGGCGACGGCGTCGGCGACACGGTGTCCGTGCGGCGGGGAGATCGCATTCCGGGCATTCCGGAACACACGCTGAAGCTGCAGGCGGATTGGGAGATAGTGCGCAATCTGTCGATCGGCGCGAGCGTTGTTGCCGCCTCCAGCATCTACGCGCGAGGTGACGAGAACAACCAGGACGTGAACGGAAAGGTGCCGGGGTACGCGATCGTCGAATTGGAGGCGAGCTACAGGATCCTGAAGGGGCTGCGGCTCTCCGCGCGCGCGCTCAATCTCTTCGGTTCCAGTTACTCGAACTTCGCCGTCCTGGGACAGAACGCCTTCACCGGTCCCGGCCGGACGTTTGGCCCCGCAGCGGGCATCGATCCCGCCGTCGAGCAGTTCCGCGCCGTGGGCGCCCCTTTCGGAGCCTGGGTCACGCTGGAGTATCAGTTCGGCGGCGCACCGAGCGCGGATCCTCACGGCTCCTGAGAGTGCTGACCGAAACGAGAGGACGGGCGCGATGACTGGAGCGGAGGCGGTGTTGCGGACGGCGGCGGCCGCCGGCGTCGAGGTGTGCTTCGCCAACCCCGGAACCACCGAGATGGCGCTGGTGAGCGCGCTCGACGACGTGCCGATCCGGGCGGTGCTTGGGCTGTTCGAGGGCGTCTGCAGCGGCGCGGCCGACGGCTGCGCGCGGATGAGCGGCCGGCCGGCAATGACCTTGCTCCATCTCGGGCCGGGCTTTGCGAACGCGATTGCCAACCTGCACAACGCTCGCCGGGCGCGCTCGCCCGTCGTGAACCTCGTCGGAGATCAGGCGACGTGGCATCGCGCCGCCGACGCGCCGCTCACCTCGGACATCGTTTCGCTGGCGCGGCCCGTTTCGCGGTGGGTGCGGGAATCGCGCAGCGCGGCGGGCGTCGCGCAGGACGCGGCGGAGGCGATCGCGGCCGCGCAGGAGGCGCCGGGCGGCGTCGCGACCTTGATCCTTCCCTCGG